>NZ_NPJZ01000001.1:2126944-2459166 GCF_002245895.1 Rhodococcus sp. OK302 | reverse complement strand
CCCTTCTCCGCGGAGATCGTGATTTCACCGTCGCGACCCGAGCGCTTGTCGTCGGTGCGCGTTTCGACGCGCCACCCTTTGAGTTCCTTCGACAGACGCGAAGCCAACTCTTCCGGAGTCTCGTCTGGTGCGACGCTCTTCGTGTGGTGCGGCAGGCGAGCGAGGTTGCGCGGCGCCTGTACGGGGCGCGTCCGCAGCGCCTTCGCGTGTTCGACGCAGCGGGGCAGGATGCAGCCGATGAGTGAGATGAACAGCAGAGCGTAGATCGCGGTGAACCAGAAGCTGCTGAATACGTCGAACAGTTCCAGCTTGTCCAGCCACGGCCCGAGTGTGGGCCGCGCAGCGATGTAATCGGCAACCTTGCCCTCGTTGAGGGATCGCTGCGGCAGCAGTGCACCGGGAATGGCTGCGATAGCGAGCAGGAAGAGCAACACGAGTGCGGTCTTCATCGAGGTGAGACCACGCCAGGTATTGCGTCCGAGCGCGATGACGCGACCGATCATCGACTGCCGAGGCAGTGAGGGAGTCGGGTTGTCGTGTTTATCGTCAACTGTCATATCGGCAGCGTCACCTCCGAGATAAATGCGTCACGGACCCAGCCGACGAACTGGTCCCACGCGCCCGTGACGAGGGCAATACCCACCGCCACCAACATGATTCCGCCGAAAATTTGAATGGTTCGTGCATTGCGACGTAGCCAACCGACGCCCGTCAATGCGCGTGCCGACCCGAGGGCCAGGAAGATGAACGGCAACCCGAGCCCGATGCAGTAGGCCACGATCAAGATGACGCCGCGAGCCGCGGTCATGCCTTCGGTGCCGGCGGCAACGGACATCACGCCGGCCAGCGTCGGGCCCAGGCACGGCGTCCAGCCGAGTGCAAATACGCCGCCGAGTAGCGGAGCGCCCACCAACGAGGACACTCGACGCGGCTCGAAACGAACGTCCTTCTGCAGCGCAGGGACCAATCCGATGAACACGAGGCCCATCGCGATGGTGACAACTCCGCCGACCCGCATCAGGACTTCGCGGTTGATCAGCAAGGTGGAGATCACACCGAACACCGAGGCGGTGGCCAACACGAAGACGACGGTGAAACCGGCGACAAACAGTCCGGCAGCGCCGGCGACGCGCAAGCGCGAACTACGGGCGATCGTTCGGACTTTTGCCTCGTCCGCGGTGATCGCCGGAGCGTCGGCGCCAACGACCCCGGCCAGGTAGGACAGATAGCCGGGAACCAACGGCACAACACACGGCGACGCGAAGGAAACGAGACCGGCGAGCAGGCAAGCACCCAGCGCCAGCAGCAACGGACCGGACGAGGCTGCATTCTGGAACGCTTCGCCCACGCCGGCGCCGAGAGTTTCAGTCACAGAAGTATTTGTCATTGCTGCGCAGGCTCTTCCGCTGCCACTCGTTGGACCACGGGCAGGAGATCCTCGGCGAGGAGTTCCTGCAGGAACACTGCGGCGACGCGATGCTGACGGTCCAGAACGATGGTGGTCGGAATGACCGACGTCGGGTAGCCCTTGCCCAAGGCGATCAGAGAACGCATCGACGGGTCGTAAATCGACGGGTACGAGACCTTGTTGTCGACGACGAAGTCCTGCGCCTTGTTCTTGGTGTCGTCGCGGACGTTGATTCCGAGGAACTGCACTCCGGAGTCACGCGTCTGCTCGGCAACCTGCTCGAGATCGTCGGCTTCCGCGCGGCACGGGCCACACCACTGACCCCAGACGTTGAGAACAACTACTTGGCCTTCGAAGTCGGCGACGCCGACAGTCTTGCCCTCGTTCATCAGATCAGGTCCGGAGAGCTTGCCGATGGTTCCGCGCGTGGACGGCGGGTCGTAGAAGATCTTCGTCTTGCCGCCCGGCGAGACGAAGTCGAACGTGCCACCCGTTGCGACGGCGTCGGTGCCGGTAGCGCAGGACGAAAGTACGAGCATCGCTGCAGCAGTCGTAGCGACTGCGGCAGCGACCTTGCGGAAAATCATGCTCCAGTCACTCTCGGGTCGGAGGCACCAGCAGGTTCGGAGTAGATGATGTCGACGAGAGTGTCACCTTCGTAGACGAGTGACGTCAGAGAAGCGAGGCCGCACTGGCGGTGACGCGGGTCGTGCCAGAGGCGTTCGCCCTGCAGGAATCGGCGCAGCGTCCACACCGGCAACTGATGGCTGACGACGACGGCTTCGTGACCGACGGCAGCGACGCGAGCGGCATTGACGGCGGCAAGCATGCGGTGCGCGATCTGCAGGTACGGCTCGCCCCATGACGGTGTGAACGGGTCGCGCAGCTTCCACCAGTGGCGCGGACGCGAGAGTGCGCCGTCGCCGACGGCAACCTTGAGTCCCTCGAATTCGTTGCCGGCTTCGATGACGTTGTCGTCGGTCGTGATGTCGAGACCATGTGCCTCGGCAATAGGCGTGGCAGTTTCCTGAGCGCGCTGCAACGGCGATGCGACGACGTGGGTGATGTCGTGATCTGCGAGAACAGCCGCAACTGCCCGTGCCTGTGCCTCACCGGCCACCGACAACCGGAAACCCGGAAGCCGTCCGTACAGAATCCCGCGGGGATTGTGCACTTCACCGTGGCGAAGGACATGCACGATCGTGCGGGTGGACGTGTGGTCTGGGTGATCGACGTCGGTCACAGTCGAGAGTCCTCGCTGAAGAAGGTGTGTGGTGTGGGGAGCGTGTGCTTGTTTTAAGACTTGACGGCGGCTGCGGCAGCCCTGGCTGCGTGAGGCATCGCGTCGGCGATGATCGAGAACGCCCGATCGTCGAGCGCGGCCGAGACGAACCACGCTTCGAACGCGCTCGGCGGCGGGTACACACCGCGCGAGAGCAGTGCGTGGAAGAAAGCGGGGAACCGCCAGGTCTGCGCGGCCTTGGCTTCGTCGTAGTTGGTGACGGCATTCTCGGAGAAGAACACGCTGACCAATGTGCCTGCATATTGCACGCGGTGCACGACGCCTTCGGCGGTGAGCGCCTCGGACATGAGGTCGCCCAAGGCTGTGGCGTTGTTGGCGAGCTTGGCGTACACGTCGGCGTCGGCGGCACGGAGGTTTGCCAGTCCCGCGGCAACGGCGACAGGGTTTCCGGAGAGTGTGCCGGCCTGGTAGACGGGGCCGTCGGGGGCAAGGTGACCCATGATGTCGGCGCGGCCACCGAATGCTGCAGCCGGAAGCCCGCCGCTCATGACCTTGCCGAATGTGTAGAGATCGCCGGCGACATTGTCGATGCCGTACCAACCCGACGCGCTGACGCGGAATCCCGTCATCACCTCGTCCATGATCAGCAGTGCGCCGTGCTCAGTGGTGAGTCGACGCAGGCCCTCGTTGAAACCGGGCAGGGGCGCGACGGCACCCATATTTCCGGCGGCCGCTTCGGTGATGACGCAGGCAATGGCGCCCGGGTTCGCGGCAAAAGCTGCGGCGACGGCCTCGACATCGTTGTAGGGAACAACGATGGTGTCCTCGGCCTGAGCTCCGGTCACGCCCGGCGAGGTGGGCAAACCGAAGGTTGCGAGTCCGGATCCTGCGTCGGCAAGCAGAGCGTCGACGTGGCCGTGATAGCAACCGGAGAACTTGATGATCTTGGTGCGGCCGGTGAATCCGCGGGCCAGACGTACTGCGCTCATCGTGGCTTCAGTGCCCGAGTTGACCAGGCGCACCTTCTCCACGGGCGCGACGCGGGCGACGATCTCCTCGGCCAGCGCGATTTCACCTTCGGTGGGAGCGCCGAAGGACAGACCGCCGAGCGCGGCTTCGCGAACAGCTTCTACGACGGCGGGGTGTGCGTGTCCGAGGATCATGGGACCCCACGACGACACAAGATCGACGTAGTTGTTGCCGTCGACATCGGTCAGTGTGTAGCCGGAAGCTTCGCGGATGAATCGGGGTGTTCCGCCGACCGAACCGAACGCCCGGACCGGCGAGTTGACGCCGCCGGGGATCACTTTGCCGGCACGCTCGAAGAGGCGAGCCGAGTTCGTTGCATGCAGGTCGAAATCACCGGAAGACACAGTCACGACCTCCAGTGTCCCAGTTCTGTCGAATCTGACAACGACAGGGTGTAGGACTTCGGCACCATGACAGCGTTTTCAGGTCGGAACTGACCAATTATGAGACCATTTCGACCATGAAGCGACTGTTGACCACGCTGTTGATTCCAGTTGCGATTCTTGTCACATCCTGTAGTTCAGACGCCTCGAACGACGTTCCAGCGACAACAACAGCGTCGGCGACCAGTTCATCTGCAATTGTGGCTCCCCCCGCGACGCCTCGCACCGAGCCCGCATTTCTGGGTGGTTGTTCCGCGGTCTCGGTCTACGTCGCGCAGCGAACGCAGACCGGCGGCGCCCCCACCGATACAGCGGTGGCCTTCCTGAAAATCGTCGAGAACGACCCGTCGTACCTAGCCATGCCCGAGACCGACAAACAACTGTTCAGAGAAGGAATCGAAGCCGGCGCCGCCGGAAACTGCTGACGTCTCTCGCCGCTCACCGCTAGGGTCGGGTCCATGGCCACTACAGCGGACCACCTCAGGATTACTCTCGACGGACGCTGGCGGGAGGTGCGCGAGCGGGTACGCGGCGAGTTGGACGATCCTCGTTTCGCTCCGCATTACACGCCGAACCTCGCCATTGCTCGCACCAAGACGCTCGAGCAAATGCGCATTCTTGCCGATCTCGGTTATGCCGCAAACGGTTTCGCAGTAGAACACGGCGGAACGGGAGATGCCGGCGGCGCCGTCACCAGCATCGAGATGCTCGCAATGTCCGACCTGTCGTTGATGGTCAAAGCCGGGGTCCAGTGGGGGCTGTTCGGCGGAGCCATCGAAAATCTGGGCACGGAACGCCACCACCAGACCTACGTCAAACCACTCATCGACCTGGAACTTCTCGGGTGTTTTGCCATGACCGAGACCGGTCACGGCAGTGACGTGCAGGAACTCGAGACAACCGCCACGTACGACGCCACCACCGGCGAATTTGTTGTCCACTCCCCCACTCCGTCGTCGCGCAAGGACTACATCGGCGGCGCCGCGGAGCACGCGAGCGTCGCCGCGGTATTCGCGCAGCTCATGACAGGTGGTGAAAGCCAGGGAGTGCACTGCTTTGTGGTGCCGATCCGCGACGACGCCGGAAACGACTTGCCCGGCGTCACGACGTCGGACTGCGGACTCAAGGGCGGACTGCCCGGAGTCGACAACGGTCGCATCATGTTCGATCAGGTTCGGATCCCCCGCGAGAACCTCCTCAACCGCTATGCCGAAGTTGCCGAGGACGGGACCTACAGCTCCGAGATCGAGAACCCGAACCGTCGTTTCTTCACGATGGTCGGCACCTTGGTTCGGGGACGGGTCACTGTCGGCGGGTCTGCCGCAGCGGCGGCGCGGGTAGGTCTGGCTATCGCGGGTCGATACGCGTTGCAGCGCAGGCAGTTCAGCGCCCCACTGAGTAAATCCCCCGTCGCTTCGCTCGCCCCGCGCGATGACGAAGTCCTCATCATGGATTATCTCGTTCATCAGAGGCGCCTACTGCCGCTGATCGCCCGTTCCTACGCCCTGCAATTCGCCCAGAACGAACTTGTATCGGCAATGCACGATGTCCAGAGCAGTAAAGATCCCGATCCGCAGGAGCAGCGCGAACTCGAAGGCCGCGCCGCCGGCCTCAAAGCCGCCAACACGTGGCACGCCACTCGCGCCATCCAGGAAGCGCGCGAAGCCTGTGGCGGCGCAGGCTATCTCGCGGAGAATCGCCTCACCTCATTGAAGGCGGATACCGATGTCTTCACCACGTTCGAGGGCGACAATCACGTTCTGACGCAGTTGGTCGCGAAGGAACTCCTCACGTCGTACGCAGATGAAGTACGCGGCATGAGCCCGGTCGACTGGATGCGTTTCGCCGCCACAACGGTCTCCGATGTAGTTAAGAAACGTACTGCGGCGCAACAGATTCTGCAGACCATCGTCGATACCCGCCAGGACAACGAGGAGGACGGCAGCCTCTTCAACCGCGGCACTCAGATGAAAATGTTCGAGGATCGCGAGGAGTACTTACTCTCTACTGCGGCAAGGAGATTGCAGGCGGCGCAGAAGCGCGAGGAGAATCCGTTCGACGCCTTCAACTTCGTTCAGGATCATGTTTTGAAGGCTGCGCAAGCCCACATCGAGCGTGTAATCCTGGAAGCCTTTGTCGCCGGTATCGATTCGTGTGAGGACGACACTGCGAAGGAACTCTTCGGCGAGGTGTGCGACCTCTACGCGCTCTCCGTCATCGAGGAGGACAAAGCCTGGTTCATGGAGCACCGCCACCTCTCGGTCGAGCGTTCCAAGGCTGTCACTCGCGGAATCAACGAGCGTTGCCGCACCCTGCGCCCGCATGTCGCGACTCTGATCGACGGTTTCGGCATCCCCGAATCGTTGTTGGGTTCGGCGATGCTCGACGGGGACGGCACGGATGCAGTACGACTGAAGTAAAAAGTTGGTGAGGTCGGATGATTTCCGACCTCACCAAACTTATTGCGCTACTGCCTTCTTCGACTGGCGAGCGGCAACCAACCAAGTCAGTCCGAGCGCGGCTACCAACCAGATACCCAGAACGATCAGGTGGGGGCCGGCGCCGTTGCCACCGAAGTAGATGACGGAGCGGATGGGCTCCATGGCAGACGATCCCAGCCAGAACGAGTGGATGTGCTGCCAGAACCCCGGCAGGAATGACACCGGAATGGCGCCGCCCGAACTCGGGAAGTTGATGAAGACCAGCACCGTCAACACCGCAAAGATCGCGGCCTGGCCGAGCAATCGGTTCAACAGAATGCTCACCGCGCCGACGGTGAAGGTGTAGAACATCGCGATACCGAGCAGTTGCAGGATCTCGCCGAACGAAGCACCGAAAGCGTGCATGAAGATACTCGTAATTCCGAAAGCGAGGAGCGGGGTGAGGATTGCTGCACCGGCAAGGACCGAATACTGCTCTTTCAGGCGCATTCTCGGCGCGACCTGACTGAGCACTGTGATGGTCAGGTATCCGCCAAGCGTGCAAACGATCAGGAAGTAGAACAGTCCGACGGTCGAGGAATCACGCGCTGTGACGGGCGCGGAGTCGATCACTGTGACCTGTTGCCCGGTCTCGTCTGCGATGGAATGCGCCAGCCCGGTCACGACGGATACCGTCGACGCCCCGGCTCCGGTCGCGATGTGCGCTGTGACGGTGTCACTGATTTCGATGGCGCCGATAGCGTCACGATTATCGATCCGGGAGATGGCGTCGGCTGCACTGTCAGTGGCGACGATGTCGAACTTGTCGCCCGACGTTGCTTCGATTCCGTCGATCAAGGGCGCCGTCACGGATGGAGAGCCGACCACCACGATCGGCGCCTGGTTGGGCACCGGTGAGTGGAAGGCGCTGACATAACACAGGCAGAACATGATGACGAAGAACAACGGGAACGCCAGCCCACCACCCACTGCCTTCCAGTTCGTGGGTGGATCAACTGGTCGAGCCGCTGGGCTGATCGGGATCTTGACGTCGATATCTGTCATTACATGTGCTCTTTTCCGCTAACGAAATCTAGGTGTCAACACCGTTGACAACTTCTTTAGTCAACACCGTTGACACGATAGAGTCAACAGTGTTGACAATGAGGTCGACGTGAGAGCGAGCACAGGGGTCTACGGCGTGAGCAAGAACGGACAGATTTCAGAGCAAGAGCAACCCTCGACGCCGGAAGCGATTCGCGCCGCAGCATTCCAGTTGTTCGGCCAGCACGGCTTCGGCGGTACTTCGGTGCGCGCCATCGCCAAAGTGGCCGGAATCGACCCGGCACTGGTCATCCGTCACTTCGGATCGAAGGAAGCACTGTTCCTCGAGACCACACCGGTCGAGGACTACTTCGAAGGACAATTCGACGGCCCACTCGACACACTCGGCCTACAGATCGCAACGTTTGTCCTCGGCAAGGCCGACGCCCGGATGCTGTCAGTACACACTGCACTCATGCGGGCATCCGACAGTCCCCGCATCCGCGAACGACTGCGCGAAATGGCGGGCACGTTTGCCACTAATCTCGCCACCCGATTGCCTGGCGTCGACGCTCACACTCGCGCACTTTTGATTTCTGCCCAGGTAACGGGACTATTGAGCACGCTCGGCACGGAGAGCATCCCGCCCGACGCGGATCGAGAACAGTTGGCGGCGCTCTATGGCCGATCAATTCAGGCCTTGGTCGATCAGTACTGAGCGATGACTCGTTAGCCGTGGCGTGAAATCGGTGCCGCCACAAGGCGAACGCCCCTCACCGTTCAGGCGAGGGGCGTTCGTCATGGTGTTGTCACTGTGCGAGTGGGACTAGGAACCGAAGATGTTCCCGAGCCAGCTCAGCGAGCCTGTGCCGCCGGGGTTGGTGCTGCCGGCGGAGACGGTGACTGTGGAGGCGACTGAGGTCGACTCCTTCAGACCCGAGGCTCCGCTGTAGACGGCGGTGATGTGGCGGTCGCCGGTCAGAGCAAACGGGTAGGACAGCGTCGCCTGGCCATTGACCACGTTGACGGCGGTGCCGATCGCGGTGGTGCCGTCCATGAAGGTGACGGTGCCCGAGGTGACCGGGTCACCGGCCTCGGTCTTGACGGACGCGGACAGATTCACCGCGGCACCCTTCGTGGCCGTAGCCGGTGCGGTCAGCGTGGTGACCGTGGTGAGCTCGACCGGTGCCGGATCGGTGACGACGATGGACGCAGCCGTCGCGGTCGAACCGTTGAACGTCGTGGTACCGCTGTACACGGCTCCGACGGAGTGCGAACCAGCCGCGAAGACGTGGTCGAGCTTGGCACTGCCGCCGGTGACTGCGATGGCGCCGCCGACGTTGCTGCCGTCGATCGAGAACTGGACGGTGCCACCCTCGGCCGGGGTGCTGTCATTGCCCGCGACCAGTGCGAAGAGCTCGACACTGTCACCGGTGGTGGCTGCACCCGGAACGTTCAACGTGGTGGTGGTATCGGCAACCACGACGTCCGTGGAAACCTCGACAGTCGAAGCTGCCGACGTCGACGTACGGTTCGTCGCATCACCCGAGTACACAGCCGTGATCGAATGGCTGCCATTGCTGGTGAACGTATGGTTCAGCGTCGCAACACCAGCATTAACCGGTGCGGTACCCAAAACTGTTGCGCCGTCCTTGAAATCGACAGTGCCGGAAGCACCCGCCGGAGCGACGGTAGCCGTGAGATCCACAGCAGCACCCGTCTTCGCTGTCGCCGGAACGTTCAACGTGGTCGTGGTATCAACGATGACCGGGTCCGTGGAAACCTCGACCGTCGAAGCAGCCGACGTCGACGTACGGTTCGTGGCATCACCCGAGTACACAGCCGTGATCGAATGGCTGCCGTTTGTGGTGAACGTATGGTTCAGCGTCGCAACACCAGCATTAACCGGTGCGGTACCCAAAACTGTTGCGCCGTCCTTGAAATCGACAGTGCCGGAAGCACCCGCCGGAGCGACGGTGGCCGTGAGATCAACAGCAGTACCCGTCTTAGCAGTCGCCGGAGCATTCAACGTGGTCGTGGAATCGACGATGACCGGATCCGTGGAAACCTCGACCGTCGAAGCAGCCGACGTCGACGTACGGTTCGTGGCATCACCCGAGTACACAGCCGTGATCGAATGGCTGCCGTTTGTGGTGAAAGTGTGGTTCAGCGTCGCAACACCAGCATTAACCGGTGCGGTACCCAAAACTGTTGCGCCGTCCTTGAAATCGACAGTGCCGGTAGCGCCCGCCGGAGCGACGGTAGCCGTGAGATCCACAGCCGTACCGGTCTTAGCGGTCGCCGGAACGTTCAACGTGGTCGTGGAATCGACAATCACCGGATCCGTGGAAACCTCGACGTTCGAAGCAGCCGACGTCGACGTACGGTTCGTCGCGTCACCCGAGTACACAGCAGTGATCGAATGGCTGCCATTGCTGGTGAAGGTGTGACTCAACGTCGCAACACCAGCATTGACCGGTGCGGTGCCCAAAACTGTTGCGCCGTCCTTGAAATCGACAGTGCCGGTAGCGCCCGCCGGAGCGACGGTAGCCGTGAGATCCACAGCCGTACCGGTCTTAGCGGTCGCCGGAACGTTCAACGTGGTCGTGGAATCGACAATCACCGGATCCGTGGAAACCTCGACGTTCGAAGCAGCCGACGTCGACGTACGGTTCGTCGCGTCACCCGAGTACACAGCAGTGATCGAATGGCTGCCATTGCTGGTGAAGGTGTGACTCAACGTCGCAACACCAGCATTGACCGGTGCGGTGCCCAAAACTGTTGCGCCGTCCTTGAAATCGACAGTGCCGGTAGCGCCCGCCGGAGCGACGGTAGCCGTGAGATCCACAGCCGTACCGGTCTTAGCGGTCGCCGGAACGTTCAACGTGGTCGTGGAATCGACAATCACCGGATCCGTGGAAACCTCGACGTTCGAAGCAGCCGACGTCGACGTACGGTTCGTGGCATCACCCGAGTACACAGCGGTGATGGAATGGCTGCCGTTTGTGGTGAAGGTGTGGTTCAGCGTCGCAACACCAGCATTAACCGGTGCGGTGCCCAAAACTGTTGCGCCGTCCTTGAAATCGACGGTGCCGGTAGCGCCCGCCGGAGCGACGGTAGCCGTGAGATCCACAGCAGTACCCGTCTTAGCTGTCGCCGGAGCACTCAACGTGGTCGTGGAATCGACGATGACCGGATCCGTGGAAACCTCGACCGTCGAAGCAGCCGACGTCGACGTACGGTTCGTGGCATCACCCGAGTACACAGCGGTGATGGAATGGCTGCCGTTTGTGGTGAAGGTGTGGTTCAGCGTCGCAACACCAGCATTAACCGGTGCGGTGCCCAAAACTGTTGCGCCGTCCTTGAAATCGACGGTGCCGGTAGCACCCGCCGGAGCGACAGTCGCCGTGAGATCCACAGCAGTACCCGTCTTAGCTGTCGCCGGAGCACTCAACGTGGTGGTGGAATCGACGATGACCGGGCCCGGGGTTGTGACTGTGATCGTGGCCAGGGCGCCGGCGCCGGCATTGAGAGCACTGCCCTGGGCGTCGCGCGGGGTGCATTTGGTGGGTGCCCACTGCGTGGATCCCCAGAAGGTCGCCCTCGGCAGGAAGGTGTAGTAGTTCGCGTCATTGTTGTAGCTAGCGGCACTTCCGACGGTGCGAACTTTGGGGGTGATCACACCGGGTGCGCCAGCCACTACCGTCACGTCGACAGCAGGCAGCCGGAACCAGCTGTCACCGCCGGTGCCATTGCCATTGAGGTCCTTCTTCAGCTTGGGCGCCCGGATACCTCCCTCGCTATTGGCGCTCGACGACGGGCCGTTTGCGATCGTCTGGTTGCCACCGGACAGTCGGATGATGTTGCCGGAGCCGCTGACGTTGCCGCTGTCGTCCACTCGGAGCACGCTCGGTGCGACATTGTCCAGGTTGATCCCGGTTCCCACGACTGCGGCGCTGACGAAGGTGGCGTTGGCAGGAATCTCGTAGTCGACCTTCAGTCGCGAGACGTTGGTAGTACTAGCGCCGGACTCACTGTCTGGGTAGGACGCTCCGCCGGGCTGGATGCGGTAGGTGAACGTCTCGCCGGGTGCCACCGTGGCGGGGGCGTCAACCGTCATCGAGGTGTCGGCCACCTTATGGACGGTGAGCACGGCCGAGGCCTGACACGAGTTCTTGTACGTGGTGGTCGCGGGAGCAGCGCCGGCCGGACTACCGATCAGCATCATTCCAGCGACAACCGCAACGCTGGTGATCGGTACAGCAACGCGCTGTACTGAGGATTTCGACATTGAAACTCCTTGCGCCCGACCAGGTGGTAACCGTCACAGGCATCGTGGTTGAGTGAAATCCAACACACTGTCTCACTGAAAACGGGAACTCGTTACAGTTTTGTGCAAGTTACTGGACGGTAAATAAATAACGACAATAACCCCAGGTCAACTCTCAAGTTGAGGTTCAGAGTTAGGGGGTCGGTGCGGTGGAAACCGGCAACCGGCAACCCTGTGTCGGGCCCTAGATCTTGACTACCTTCGCGGTCGGGATCGAGCCTCATGCTCCATCAAGTCCCCGACCGACCGTGGGTCGTCCGAGCACTCACAAACGGCAGTCCAGACTTTGATCGTTCAGTACCGAGCGATGACCTCGTCGGCAAAACGACGAATTGAATCGAGGCGTCCCCGGTGATCGTCGGCAGCAACACCGTACCGATGCCACGGAGACACCCTGATCTCCGTGACGCCGAGAGCCTCGAGTTCGCGATACCCGTCGATGTCACGGACATCGGTCGGCGAAACATTGATCTCGAACGGAATGTCGGATCGACCGTATTCCGCCCGCAACTGTGCGAGACGCTCGATAGCAGAGGCCAATTCCTCTTTGGTCACGTTCACCGAGATCCAACCGTCGGCCAACCTGGCGGCGCGTCGCAGACCGGGTTCGCTGTGTCCACCGATGAAGATCGGCACGGGCGCATCGGGTGCCGGACTGATCATCAATGCATCAAAATCGTAGTGTTTGCCGTGGTATTCGACCCATTCCGGGCCGCGACCCGCACACACAGCCTTCAAAATTTCGATCGCCTCATCGGTGCGGGCACCTCGCGTCCGCATTTCGGTGCGCGTGTAAGTGAATTCCTCCGGAATCCACGACAGTCCAATGCCGATAGCCACCCGATTTCGGGACATCACGGCCATGGTCGACACCTGCTTGGCCGTCAACAGCGGATCTCGCAACGGGAGCTTGAGTACGTTGGTATAGAACCGAATTCGCTGTGTCACGGCGGCCATCGCTGCCATGGCGATGAAGGGATCCGGCATCGGAGTCTCCGGTGCCCACATCCGCTTACCGTCAGGCGAGTACGGGTAAGGCGCCGAGACATGCTCCGGATAGAACACCGAATCGGACATCGACAGACCGTCGAATCCTGCTTCTTCTGCAACCTGAGCCAACTCGCACAAATCCAGGGCATCAATCATCGCGCCCGCCAACGACCACTTCATCGCTCCACCATTTCATCGCTCTTCGACCGGTATTACATCCACGACCGTATTGTCTTGCAGTACAGAACAAAACACCTCGTCCTGATGGCCGGGACGAAGGGATTCCGCCCCGGCCGTCCCCGCGGCAGATCAGTTCGGCGAGATCCAAGCCTCGTCGAAGAACATGATGTCCGTGATATTGCGCTTGACGCCGTGAATGTTTTCATCCCACGCGGTCAATACCGAAGCCGGACCCCAGATCGCATAAGGCACAGTCACATTGGCATATTTCTGCACTTTGCTGATTGCGTCACTGACAGCATCGTCAGTCGGTGCGGTCTGGACCGCTGTGATCAGGGTGTCCATCTCCGGGTCAGCGAACCCGGAAGGATTGTTCTTCGAATCGCTGGCCATGCTGTTGTACAAATTCATGTAGGGCGCTTCTTCCCCGACCGGCGCGCCACCGCGGGTCATATCGAAATCATGATCTTTGTACACCCGCCGGACCAGGTCCGTCACGTCGGTTGCGTAGTCGATAGCCACGTCGAAGCCGATTGCGTTCAGCGACGCTTGCACGGCCAACGCGGTGGCCTGTTGGTTGGGTTCGGACGTTGCGAGGTAGCGGAGTTTGCCGTCGTACCCCTCGGCTTTCGCTTGATCGAGCAGAGTTTTCGCCTTCTCCGGATCGAAGGGAATGCCTTCGGTGTTGCTGTACCAACGCGACGACTCCGGGACCAGTTCGGAACTGGCGGTACCTAACCCGTTGTTCGCACGAGTATTGATCGCTTCCGGGTCTACCCCGTAGGCGATCGCCTGTCGAACGCGAACATCAGCACCCGGCCTGCCGGCTCGGTTGTTGATCGTGCCGATTCCGTTCTGACCGGTAGGACTGAGGTAGCCGGAGTATCCGTCGGCGAGAACCTGCTTGATGACGCCTTCGTCACGGAGGATGTATGTCATGTCGATCTGGCCGCTCTCGAGCGACTCGTATTGGGACTGGGCACCCGAGGTGGGAACGAACCGCACTGTGTCCAACGGAGGCTTACCACCCTGATAGTCCTTGCGCGCAGCGAGTACCAACTCCTCGTGCGGCGCGAACTTGGCCAAGGTGAACGGACCCGCCCCGATCGGGGTGAACGTTCCGCCCGCCTCTGAACTTCGTGCGACGATCATTCCGGGGCCCATCGACAACAACGCCGGGAACTGCTTCCACGGCCGTTTGAGCACGAAGTCGACAGTGGTTGCGTTCGGAGTATCGACTCGCTCGACGATATTCAGCCAGGACTGCGACACGTCGCCCTTGCCGGCCACGAATCTGTCGATGCTCCACTTCACGGCTTCAGCATCGAGATTGCTGCCATCGCTGAAGGTCAGACCTTCCGGCAACGTCACCGTAAATACCGTGAAGTCGTCATTGCTCGTCAGCGTCTTCACAAGCTGGGGCACGAAGCTCTCGGTTGCCGAGTTGCTGCGTATGAGCGTGTCGTAGATTGCAGCCATTTCGGTTCCGCCAGTTGAGCCGGCGGTTTGAGTTTTGGTTGGATCCAGCACTGCCGGGAATGAATACGACCCGAAGGTGAGACTGCCTCCGTCGATCGGTGCTCCGGCATCCGGTGCGCCCACGAAGCCCGCCACGCTACTACCGGCGAGGGAGTCTGCGGCTGGGGCGTCACCACTACTCGAGGCACAGCCTGTCAACAACATTGCACCGGAAATTGCGAGTGCCATCAGGCTGGTGCCGGATCGAATTATCTTGGTGTGCATGCGATTCCCCTGCTGAGACGGGCCGGTGAACTTTTCCGCCCAACAAGGCGACGTACTACGCGGCCGATACGACCGCGTAGTACGACTGTTCACACAAGACCGGGTGAGACTGCCGGCTTTAGAGCTTGACTACCTTCGCGGTCGGGATCGGGTGCGAGTCCGCCTTGATCCAGCGCATCGCCCAAGTCCCCTCCGCGTGGGAATCGGTGTTGATCCAGTTTCCGTAGCCCGGATCCTTCGCCGCCACAACGATTGTCATGGTTCCGTCGTCGTTCAGCTTCGCGGTGTGGTTGTTGATGTAGATGTTCGTCCGGTTGTAGTCGAGCGACTCCACCCAGAAGTTCTGCAGCACGAAGTTGAAGTACTCGCAGTTCGGAATCTCGGTCTCGATGACCCACGCCTCGTCCTCGGCGAGCTTCCAATACCCGTGGAAGTAGAAGATCGTCGGGTCGCCGCCCGCGTTCTGGAAGTAATCCTGTCCCCAGTCGAAGATCTCGTTGGTGTGCGGCTGGAACTTGCGGGACCACTCGAGGAACGTCTCCGCCATACCCTTCACGATCCCGACCGACTTGCTCAGACGCTCGCCGATCTCCTCCGGGCTAAGCGGTACGAACTCCCCCTCGGGGTTCAGGCACTCGATAGTCAGCTCACCGATAACCTCGTTGCGACGGTCCTTGTGAGTCTTCCGGACGGAGATGAGGTTGCTGTCGGGTGCCAACGGCAGCCAGGCACCCTCCGCGGGCTTGTCCACGCTCGCAATGAATTCGAAACGGCCGTTCTCGTCGACCTCGAGGTCGTGAATATGCAGGTCACCGGTCTGCAGCATGGTGCCGTCGATGTGGTACCGATTGACACGCGAACCGAAGGTGATCAGCGGGACAGTGCCCCGAGTTCCGATGATCCGGTAGCTGAACTTGCCGGAGATGTTGGCGCGCATGTAGACGTTGTCCGGGTTGTCGGCACCGATCTTCGTCATCATGTTGGGGTTGGGTGCCGACGAGAACTGCGGCCACCGCGGATCGGTGTACTCGACGCAGTTGATCGTTCCGTACCGGAGCAACCGACTCAAGTAGCGGACGCCCTCGGCCTGGGTCAGCGGATCCTGAGGGACGATCTCGTCCTCCAGGACCTTTCCGACGTCGAGCAACTCTGCGCAGAACTTTTCCCAAGTAGCGTTCATCTGAATCTCCTTGTTCTAGTTGATATTTCGAGCATCTAGATGGTGGCGGCGAACTTTGCTTCAACGTCGGCGGCCGTTACACCGAAGTCCTCGAGCGAATACTGGTGCGACGGACGACGATGGTCGGCGAGGCTGGCCTGATGCGACACCTCCACGGCGGCGCGAGCCTCGTCTGTGAACGGCAGTGAGAACTGCGAATAGATCTTCGAGGTCGTACCGACCGCGTCGGCGAGGAAGTCTTTGAAGTCAACGTCGATGAACTGTTCGGGGTTGTATCGGGCACGCGCACTGTTGAAGTTCGCGTTACCGCGCGCCCACAGGTCGAGTTGGGTGCGTCCGATGGTCGGGCGGTCGAACGCCTTCGACATATCGTGCCCACCCTGCTCCGCAAGGCTGAAGGTGGACGCCATCGACGTCTGCGGATCGCGGAAGGTGCGAACGAACAACGCATCCGGGTAGACGTTCATGATTTCGTCGATCGCGAAGACATGGCTAGGACTCTTGAGGACCCACCGCCGATCCTGGTCATTCAGCCCGATCAGCTGCAGGTTCTTCTTGTGCCGCGCGTACGTTTCGGTCCAGTCCTGCTTCTCCAGCCACTGCGAGTAACTCGGTACGTAGGCGACGGTTTCGAATGCGGTCGAGAGCATCGTCTGCTGCAGCAGACGCCAACATTCCTCAACCTCCTCGGCACCCATGAAATGCACCTTCATCAAGTCGGCCTCGTTGCGCTGGCGGGCTCGGTAGAAGGCATCGGAGCGAACGTAGTCTTCATTCTCCGACCACTTGTCGCGATCGGGGCGTGGCTGCGGCGTCTCGGCGAGCCACATCTCGGCGCCCTGATGCGCCGGGTCCGCACCGAGCAACCGGTGGAGCGCAGTGCTGCCGGTCCGCGTCAACCCGACCACGAAGATCGGACGCTCGATCGGAACGTCGACGTGCTCGGGGTATTTCGCGAAGCCGGCTTCGCTGGTCAGGCGCCCCGCGAGCGCTCCGGTGATCATCTTGCGAGCGATCACCTTCCCCTGGGGCGTGAGGTCGGCCTCCTGCTCGAACGACTCGAGCAGGACCCCAAGCCCTTCGAGGTAGCCGTCACTGCCGAAGTCGTCGTACCCGGCCGCCTCGCGCGCGGCCTGGTGCAGGTCCTCAATGGAACCAATCCCGTCGTAATCGTGTGTCATCGATCAGTCCTTCTAGTTCAGTGGTGGGTGTGGCCGCAGTTGACGTCGAGACACTGCCCGGCGATGGCTCTGGCCGAGTCGGACAGGAGAAAAACGACAGCATTGGCGATGTCGTCCGGCTCCGGTAACCGGCGTAGATCGGTGCCGGCTGCGATCTCGTCGTAGATGACCTTGGGGTCGACTCCGTCGGCCGCCGCCTTCTTGTCGAAGAAGTTCTTGACCGAATCCGCCCAGATATAGCCGGGGGCAACCGAGTTGACTCGAATCCCCTTGGGACCGAGATCGATCGACAGACTGCGCGCCATTGCCAGAAGTCCGGCTTTCATAATCCGGTACGCCCCGAACCCGGGAAGCTGATTGCGCAGCACCATGGACGTGACCATCACGATGGACCCCTGTGACGCAGTCAGTGCCGGCACCAATGCGCGGGTGACGTTGAGCGCCGCAAGCAGGTTGATGTCGATCCCCGACTGGATGGACGCCAAGTCCGCATCCAGGAGCGGGACCTGTGCCGGTTGAACAAAGGCATTGTTCACCAGGCAGTCCACGGCCCCGAACTCGTCGAGTGCCGTCTGCGCCAACGCCTCAATCGAATCGACGTCGGTGAGATCGGTGGGAACTGCCAGCGCGATTCCGCCGCGATCACGGATCTCCGTTGCCACTGATTCCAAGCGCTCCCGCGTGCGGGCAGCCAGGACGACGCTCGCCCCGGCCGCCGCGCTCTGCAGGGCAATCGAACGCCCCAGCGCCGGCCCCACTCCCGAGACCACAACAACCTTGCCGGCCAGCAGGCCCGAAGTGCTCAACACAGGGCCTGCGGATCGAGAACCACACTCAGAGAAACGATCTTGCAGTTCTCGTCGAACTCGAAGAGATCCGTGGTCGCAAAATCCGCCATACCCGCGCGTTGCACCCGCAACTGCATCGCTGCATACTTTCCCGTCACCGTGATCGGACCGAGGAGACTCACAGTGAAGTCGACCTGAGCGTTCGCCGTATCGAAGGCTCGAATTTCGTCGATCCCGCTGTATGTCTTGACGCCCAGAGGTTCGTGTTGAAGAGCCTCGTCCGCAAACAACGCAACCAGTTTGTCGACGTCATGGTTTCCGAGGTGATTGACGTAATCTTCGACAGCAGAGACGATTTCAGATCGATTTGGCACAGCTACTCCTCATGTTTCTTTCGTGTCAGGAAATGATTCCGCGGGTGCGGAGGTGTTCGATGACAGCAGCACCGGCGACGGCCGGAGACGTTGTTGCCGTCTCGATCCGAAGGTCCGGGTTCTGCGGCGGCTCGTAAGGCGAATCGATGCCGGTGAAGTTGCTGAGCTCACCGCGTCGGGCCTTCTTGTACAAGCCCTTCGGGTCACGCTGCTCTGCGACGGAAATGTCGGTGTCGACGTAGATCTCGGAGAACTGTTCCGGACCGATCAATTCTCGCGCAGCCTGCCGTTCAGCGTCGAACGGCGAGATGAAGGAGACGAGAACGATCAGGCCGGCGTCGGCCATCAACCGGGCGACTTCGGTGACGCGGCGGATGTTCTCGACACGATCAGCCTCGGTGAACCCGAGATCCCGATTGAGACGATGACGAACGTTGTCGCCGTCAAGGAGATAAGTATGGGCACCGAGGGCGTGCAGTCGACGCTCCACATCGTTTGCGATCGTCGACTTTCCCGATCCCGAGAGTCCGGTGAACCACAGAACCGCCGGCTTGTGTCCCTTGAGTCGGGTGTGGGCATTGGCATCCACATCGACTGCCTGCCAATGGATGTTGTCCGACCGACGCAAGGAATGCTTGATCAGCCCGGCACCGACCGTGCCGTTGGTGAGGCGGTCGATGAGGATGAAGCCACCCATGTCACGGTTGTCCGTGTACGGGTCGAACGGCACGGCGCGGTCGAAACTGATGTTGCAGACACCGATTTCGTTGAGCGCCAGTGTGGTGGTGGCGTTCTTGTCGAGTGTGTTGACGTTGATCTTGTACTTCGGCTTGGTGATACGTGCCTGAACGGTGATGCTGCCGATCTGGCAGAGATACGGCCGTTCGGGCAGCATCTCGTCTTCACCCATCCAGACGATGTGCGCTTCGAACTGATCGGAGACTGCCGGCGGAACGTCCGCGACTGCGAGAACGTCACCTCGGCTGATGTCGATCTCGTCGTTGAGGGTGATCGTGACGGATTGCCCGGCACCCGCCTCGGCGAGGTCACCGCCCATGGTGACGATGCGAGCCACTGTCGACGATTTCCCACTGGGCAGTACCCGTACCGAGTCGCCGGGTTGCACTGTCCCGGAGACGATCTGGCCGGAGAATCCGCGGAAGTCGAGATCCGGTCGGTTGACCCACTGCACCGGCATCCGGAACGGACTCCGCTGGGTGGAGTCGTCGATATCGACGCTCTCGAGGTGCTCGATCAGACTGGGACCCGTGTACCAGGGCGTGAGAGCACTGCGTTCCGTGAGATTGTCACCCTTGTACGCCGACATCGGAATGGCAACGAACCCGTCGAGTCCGATCTCGGAAGCGAAGGACGTGTAGTCCGCCACGATAGTGTCGAACACCTCCTGCGAGTAGTCGACGAGATCGAGCTTGTTGACCGCGAGCACTACGTGCTTGATGCCGAGCAACGACACGAGATAAGAGTGTCGGCGGGTCTGCGTCAGGATTCCCTTGCGCGAGTCGACAAGGATCACGGCGAGATCAGCTGTCGAAGCACCGGTCACCATATTGCGGGTGTACTGCTCGTGCCCCGGTGTGTCCGCGACAACGAACTTACGACGTTCGGTCGTGAAGTAGCGATAGGCGACATCGATGGTGATGCCCTGCTCACGTTCGGCTGCGAGACCGTCGACAAGGAGCGCGAAATCGAGCCCTTCGCCCTGTGTGCCACTCTTGCGCGAATCCGCTTCGAGAGCCGAAAGTTGGTCGTCGAAAACAAGTTTCGACTCGTAGAGCAAGCGGCCAATCAGGGTGCTCTTGCCGTCGTCGACGCTGCCACAGGTAATGAAGCGCAGCATGCTCTTGTTGGCGTGCCGTTCGAGGTAAGCCTCGATGTCGTCGGCGATCAGATCCGAGGAAACGGTCATCAGAAGTACCCCTCTTGCTTCTTCTTCTCCATCGACGCGCTGGAATCGTGGTCGATGACCCGTCCCTGGCGTTCGGAAGTGGTGGTGAGCAACATTTCCGAGATGATCTCGGTCAAGCTGGTGGCAGTCGATTCGACGGCACCGGTCAGCGGGTAGCACCCGAGGGTTCGGAAACGAACGCTCTTGAGTTCCGGTGTTTCTCCGGGCAGCAACGGCATCCGGTCGTCGTCGACCATGATCAGCGCGCCGTCACGTTCGACGACGGGACGCTTGGCGGCAAAGTACAGCGGGACGATCGGAATCTGTTCCTGGCGAATGTATTCCCACACATCCAACTCGGTCCAGTTCGACAGCGGGAACACGCGCAGGCTCTCCCCCGGCGATTTGCGGACGTTGTACATCCGCCACAGTTCCGGTCGCTGCTGCTTCGGATCCCAGCGGTGCGCGGCCGACCGGATCGAGAAGATCCGTTCCTTGGCCCGGGATTTTTCCTCGTCGCGGCGGGCGCCGCCGAATGCGGCGTCGAACTTGTAGTGATCGAGAGCCTGCTTGAGGCCCTCGGTCTTCCACATGTCGGTGTGGACGGCACTGCCGTGGGTGAAGGGGTTGATTCCCTTCTCCACACATTCCGGATTGGTGTGCACGAGGAGATCGAGGTCCGCTGAGGCTGCGGTCTCGTCGCGAAGGTCGTACATTTCGCGGAACTTCCACGTCGTGTCGACGTGGAGCAACGGAAACGGGAGCTTCGACGGGTAGAAGGCCTTACGCGCCAGATGCAGCATCACGGCGGAGTCCTTACCCACCGAATACAGCATTACCGGGTTCTCACTCTGCGCCACAGCTTCACGCATGATGTGAATACTCTCGGCTTCGAGCCGTTCGAGATGGGTCAGTGTAACGGTCATCGTCCCAATTCCTCCAGTGCTGTGGCGGCGAGTTCGGGCCGGCAGATCAGCAGATCAGGCAACCACGGATTCTCTTGGTTGTAGCGCAGCTCGCTGCCGTCGATACGTGAAACATGCAGTCCGGCAGCGCGTGCGACAGCAACAGGTGCCGCCGAATCCCACTCGTACTGACCGCCGGCGTGAGCGTAGACATCTGCGTCCCCGCACACCACCGCCATGGCCTTGGCTCCGGCGGAGCCCATCTCGATCAACTGAGCATCCATCGACTCGGCCATCCGCATGACCGGTTCCGGACGCCGCGTCCGCGACACCACGACTCGAACCGGCGATGCCGAGCTGTGTCCACCGCCGTCGTCGGCACTCGAGTAGGTGATCCCGAGAGCCGGCATCGCGACGGCTCCTACTGTGAGAGAACCTTTTTCGACCAGTGCGACATGGACAGCCCAATCGGTTCGGCCGGCTTCGCCGTACTCGCGGGTGCCGTCGAGCGGGTCGACGATCCACACGCGGTCGGCACTCAGACGTGCAGTGTCGTCGGCGCCCTCTTCGGAGAGGACCGCATCATCAGGAAAGCGTCGGGCAAGTTCGGCGACGATGAACTCGTGGCTGAGCTGATCCGCAGCGTCTTTGAACTCCGCGGGGTTCGTGTCAGCGCCGAGAGCTTTCCGATGTTCGAGCAAGAGCACACCGGCCGCAGTCGCGACGTCGCTGGCCGCCTGCTCGTCCGTGGTTCGTGTCATTCGTACTCCACAACTGTGTAGACCTCCCACGCTTTTCGCGCCGGGGAGGAACTAAATGTCTGCGATCGGGCCGGTAGCCCGAATCTGTAGACCAGCGAGGGGTTCGGTCTGCCGAAGCACCTCGACTGTGGCCTGAACCACACAGTAGCAGGAGAATGAACGATGTTCATTCTATTTCGAACAATGTTCTTTCTGTGATGTGTATTACTTTATGAATCCTTGCCTACTCGAGAACGAACAGCGTTCATCCCCAATTGAGGTTGGGAGCAGTCCCGGCTACGGTGATCGAATGAGCAGTACCAGCAGTAACTCGATCTACGGCGACGCCGAAGTACGTCGACGCCGAACACTGGACGCGGCGATCTCACTCCTGGACGAAGGCGGGTACTCGGCACTGACCATCCGCGCCGTCGCGAAACGCGCCGGGACAAGCACCGGATTGATCTATCAGTACTTCGTCGACAAGCAGGACATTTTTGCGGCGCTGCTCAGCGAAAGCCAACTCGAGATGGCCGATTTCGTGAACTCGCTCCCCCGCGACCAAGGGCTGACGGCGCTACTGGCTTCGATGATTCCGGAATTTGCACGGCACTGGGCCAGGGTGGGTCGACTCACCACCACCTGGCGCGATATCGAGGGCATGGCCGGATCCGAGAGGGAGAGCATGCTCGAACTTCATGCCTCCGTGGCGGTCTACAACGCGGCGCTGATTCGCGCCCTCACCGAAGCTGCCGCAGCCGAGGGACGTTCCCTGCTGGACGACCCCGCGCTGATCCACGTCGTACTCTCCGGGCTCAAAGGCCTGGCGGACACCATCGTCAACAACATCGCCAAGGAACTCTCCCCGGAGCACCTGGTGAACGTCTCGGCCCGCGCACTCGCGCGGGCCATCACAGCATAAATCGAACCATTGCTCAGGATTTTACGAGACGCGCGATTGCGGCCTGAGCTTCCTTGATCTTGACGTCCGCTTCGGGACCGCCCTGCTTGGCAGCTTCGACGACGCATCCAGCCAGGTGGGCGTCGAGAAGTTTCAGGGACACGGACTGCAATGCACTGGTGGCGGCAGATACCTGGGTGAGGACATCGATGCAGTACCGGTCGTCTGCGACCATGCGCGAGATACCGGCAACCTGACCTTCGATACGACGAAGACGTTTGAGCAGGTCTTCCTGCTCCGGGCTGTAACTACTCATACCGCAAGCATACCCCCTACCCGTATCCGGGTTATGAAGTTGCGACGGATGCCATACGTAGCCGTCGAATCACATCGATCATCATCAGGCCCGCCAGCAGAACCGACAATCCTGCACCCGAAATCCACAGACCGTCGTAGTGGGTTCCCTCGAACGGCGGCGCACCCTCGATCAGCGGAGCGAAGGTCGAGGTGGTTCGGCCGGCATTCCAGCACATCACCGCCAGAGCCAGAGCTGCCACAGCGCCGACGACACCTAGCCATGTCTTCGCTCCCGCGTTGACCCCACCGCGTCGCTCACTCATCGTTCGCGCTTTCCTTTTCAGCGCCCATCACCTGATTCAAGGCCTCACGCAATGCCTCGTCATCCTTGGCCCAGGCCCGAACCAAACCACCCGTTGTCAGGCGTAGGCCGATGCCGTGTCGCCGCCGCGGTACACCCGACAATTCGCCGAGTGCCCGCGCGGTCTCCCACGGTTCCATGTCTTCTTCGTAGGCGGCGTCATCCGATTCGGGAAACACCTCGGCGATTTCGCGGAGCGGTACCTCCTCGGTGCCTTGGCGCAGCGTCGTGGTGGTCAATTGGACGCTGGCATGCCGACGCGCTGCAATCACCTGCACGTACACCAACCCCGTCAGGATCACCGCGAACATCGCCAACCCGAACCAGTGCACAACAGGACCGGTGAACAGTTCGATGATCAGCGCAATCACGCAGAAAATCGGGCCGAATGCGATGGCAACCATCCGTGAACCCGGCTCGTAGAAGAGGACCTCCGGCGAATCTTCAACCATGGGCAAACCAACTCCGAGTCGAATCACGATAGATCGACACACCGGCACCGACCAGCATGACGGGAACGACGAGCGCCAGCAGCGTACTGATGCCGGCAACCACCAAAGCGATCTGCAGTACCGCGAACACACCTGAGTAAATGACAAGAATTCGGCGACACAGACTCCGGCCCATCCGCGTCGGAGCGGCCAGACCGCCGATAATCAGTCCGCTGAGCAGCAGCACCACACCGAAGACGCGCACAAAAGTGACATAGGTATCGATATTGCCGGGAGAAATGCCCTGACCGGAGAACTGTTCTCGCAGTGAGTACGAGGCGCTCGACAGATTGATCAAGCCGAACAGGATCAGCAGGAATGCACTCGCGATCCACAACCAGAAGGCCGCGTCGACCGTAGTCGGCGGCCGGACTTTGCTCGACGCTCTCACAGCACCACGCCTGCGCTATCCGCCACCGTGGTCACCGCGCTTGCGGGGGAAATCTGAGGAAATACGGATTCGAGTCCTTGCGATGCATCATCACAATCGCAAAAACCGCGGCAACTGCTTGCAGGATCTGTGCGCCACCGAGCAGAAGCGTCGTACCGCCGCCCACGCCGAGCCCCAAAATCACCGGAACTGCGGAGACCACCATGAAGACTCCGCCGAACGTCAACAGCATGCGTGCCCAGTTCTTGCCACGACTCATCGATCGCACGACCAGCAGGAACAAGGCCGTGAATATCAGGATCATGACTGCTGCCATCACAACGGCCATCGGAAAGACGTTCTCGATGTCGGCACGCGTCAGGCCCGCGTCAACTGCAGCGGGGTTGCGGATCATCTCGTCGACAAACGTGGACTTCTGACCGAGCATCATCGCGATCATCGCGCCGCCCTGCACCACACCCAGCACGGTCACCGCCCACCACAACTGAATCGCAGTCACCACGTCGGTCGGCGGTTCGGCCTTTTTTCCCGACGAATACGGCGACGGATTGGTCGGCATCGGACCCAGGGGGTGGAACTGGTTTTGGTACTGCTGGTTTTGGTACTGCTCGTTGTCGTACGGGGGTTCCTGGCGAGGAGGCGGCCACTGCTCGGTCATGAAGACAGCGTATCCGTCGGAGCAGCCATACTCACCAATGCTCGCGTCACTTCACAACCAGCCGGCAACTTCAGCAGCCCAATAGGTGAGCACAACATCTGCTCCGGCCCGCCTGATACTGGTCAACGATTCGAGAATTGCCGCGTCCCGGTCGATCCAGCCGTTCTGCGCTGCCGCCGTGATCATCGAGTACTCCCCCGAGATCTGGTACGCAGAGACCGGAACCGGCGAGCGGTCGGCAGTCTCACGCAGGATGTCGAGGTAGGACATGGCAGGCTTCACCATCACCATGTCAGCGCCTTCGGCGATATCGAGATCGACTTCGCGCATCGACTCACGACGGTTGGCCGCGTCCTGCTGGTACGTACGCCGGTCACCTTCCAACGAGGATCCGACAGCTTCACGGAAGGGTCCGTAGAACGCCGACGCGTACTTCGCCGCGTAGGCCAACTGTCCGACCTCGGAGTAGCCGGAGGCATCGAGCGCCCCGCGGATGGCTGCTACCTGGCCGTCCATCATTCCACTCGGACCGAGGAGGTGAGCCCCTGAATCTGCTTGCGCGAGAGCCATTTCGATGTATCGAATCAGAGTCGCATCATTGTCGACGACACCGCTGGGCGTCAGAACTCCGCAGTGACCGTGATCGGTGAACTCGTCCAGGCACGTGTCGGCCATGATGACCGTCGAATCACCGAGTTCGTCTGCGAGAGCGCGTAATCCGAGGTTAAGAATGCCGTCGGGGTCGGAGGCTCCGGACCCCTGCGGATCCTTGTCTTCAGGTTTGGGAACACCGAACAACATCAATCCGCCGACGCCGGCTGCAACGGCCTCGGTAGCCGCGACGCGTAGTGAATCGAGCGTGTGCTGATAAACGCCTGGCATGGAACTGATCTCGTGGGGGGCGCTGATCCCGTCCGCGACGAACATCGGCAACACGAGATGCCGGGGCTCGAGCGTGGTCTCCGCTACCAATCGCCGAAGCGCCGGAGTGCGCCGGAGTCGGCGAGGACGATGGGTCGGAAACACGGGAGGCCCTCCTACGTCGGAACTGCTGTGCGCCTTTATCAACCGCGGGCGGGTGATAAAGGCGCACAGCAGAGGGAAAAACTAGCGCCTACGAGACTTCTTACGCGGGGGCGGCAATGCACCCTCGGCGCGAAGTCGAGCAGCGTGCTCCGCAAGTGCCTCGACCAGCGGGCCGACCTGCGAGGTTTCGGGCTGCACGTCGACGCGCAGCCCGAACTCGATGGCAGTCTCGGCAGTCTTCGGTCCGATGCACGCAACCAGAGTGCGAGCGTGCGGCTTTCCTGCAATGCCGACGAGGTTACGAACCGTCGAGGACGAGGTGAAGCAGACGGCGTCGAATCCGCCGGTCTTGATCATCTCGCGGGTCTCGGCGGCCGGCGGCGCTGCGCGCACGGTGCGGTAGGCGGTGACGTCGTCGATTTCCCAACCGCGTTCGCGCAGGCCCTCGGCGAGGGTTTCGGTCGCGATGTCGGCACGGGGCAACAGAACTCGGTTGACCGGGTCGAAAACGTCGTCGTAAGGCGCGAATTCGGCCAGCAGACCTTCGCTGGACTGATCACCCTTGGGCACCAGTTCGGGGTTGATGCCGAACGAGCGAACCTTGGCTGCGGTGGCCTCACCGATGCAGGCGATCTTCACACCCGAGAATGCGCGGGCATCGAGACCGAATTCTTCGAACTTCTCCCACACTGCGCGAACAGCATTGGTGGAAGTGAAGACGACCCACTGGTAGCGACCGTCGACGAGGCCCTTGACGGAGCGCTCCATCTGAGCGGGGCTACGCGGCGGTTCGACGGCGATGGTCGGAACCTCGATCGGGATGGCGCCGTGGGTGACCAGACGCTCACTCATTTCGCCGGCCTGATCCTTGGTACGCGGCACGAGGACGGTCCAGCCGTACAGTGCGCGCGATTCCCACCAGGACATCTTGTTGCGCTGGCTGACTACCTTGCCGACGGTCACGATGAGCGAGCCGACGAGTTCGGAGCCGGCTTCGTTGAGCGTCGCCAACGTTGCTTCGACGGTGCGCTGCTGACGCGTGGTGCCGCGCACGGTGATAGCGGCGGGCGTCTGCGGTGCCATGCCGTTTTCCACCAGAGCACTTGCCGTCTCGGCGAGGTGTCCGGAGGTAGCGTGCAGAACCAACGGTCCCGGCGCTGCGGCCAGGGCAGCCCAGTCGACCTCGCCGCGGACGTCGGCTTCGGTGTGACCCGAACCCAGTGCCATACCGGCGTAGCTCGGCACCGCAGAACCGGAAGGCAGTCCGGGTAGGACCTCGAACTGGACCTGGGTGCGGGCTACGGCGGTGACCTCGGCGATCACGGAATCCGTGGTGAGCGGATCACCCGAAACGAGACGGACCACGTCGTGGCCGTTCTTCGCTTCGTGCACAAGAGTTTTGGCAACCTCGGCCGGCTCCCCGAGAGCGGGGCGCACGTCGGCGATCAGTTCACCGGTTTCTTCGTCCCGACCCATGTCGATGCCCACAAGAGCGACAACGCCCTTGTCCACATCAGGATCGGTGAACGCCAAAGCTGCGCCGGTGAGGACGTCGCGGGCGCGAACGGTGAGCAGGGCGGGGTCGCCCGGTCCCGATCCCACGAACAGGATCCGTCCGGGAGTGTTCTTTCGGACTCGGGTCATCGGTGATTCTCCAGTGCGCTGTATCGAAATGGGAACTTGGTGCAAGTGCAATTGGTTGTGTCAAACATCGGCGGCCTCGCCTGTGGTCACGATCATCAACTCTCGGGCGCCGAGTTCGAGTAACTCACGCGCCACCGCTCGGCCGAGTTCCTCGGCCTTGTCCGGTGCACCGACGGCACCGGTACGGATGACGTCCGAACCGTCGAGTGCGGCTGCGCAGCCGCGGATCGACAGTTCGTCGAAAATGTTGCCGTCTTCGTCGATCGATTCGACGATTTCGGCGATTGCCCCGACGGGCGCTGTGCATCCCGCTTCGAGTTCTGCGAGCAGTGACCGCTCGGCGGTCACCGCAGCCCGAGTACTCGCGTCGTCGAGCTGCGCGAGTATCGCCACCAATTCTTCATTGGCGGAGAGGCATTCGACTGCCAGCGCGCCCTGCGCGGGCGCGGGCAGCATCTGAACCGGTTCGATGTTCTCGGTGATGAGATCGAGCAGACCGATCCGGGACAGTCCGGCGCGCGCGAGAATCACGGCGTCGAGTTCACCGGATTCGACCTTGCCCAACCGGCGCTGCAGGTTTCCACGCAACGGCACGATGTCGAGTCCGAGGCCGAGTGCACGCAACTGCGAAACTCGTCGCGGCGCAGACGTTCCGACCTTGGAGCCGACAGGCAATTCACCGAGGACCAGTCCGTCACGGGCCACCAGCGCGTCACGAGGATCTTCGCGAACCGGGATCGCCGCGATCACGAAGCGGGAATCCTGAGCGGTCGGAAGGTCCTTGTACGAATGCACGGCAACGTCGACGCGATTGTCCGCCAAAGCTTCTCGGAGCTCGGCGGTGAAGACACCGACGCCGATGGTCTGCACCGGATCGGTGGACTGATCACCCTTGGTCTTGATGATGACAAGCTCTGCCGGATGCCCGGCCGCGATCAGTGCGTCGCGCACGGTTCCGGCCTGGGTGGTGGCGAGAAGACTTCCGCGAGTACCGATCCGCAAGATATTACTGCTCATGCCTGCGGTTCCTTTCCGAAGCGTTCGTCCACCAGATCGGTGGGCGTGGCAACTGCAGCCGGCGATCCGGGGCTGAGCTCGAAGAGCTCGCGGAGCGCTGCTGCATACGAGTCGCCGCCTGGCGCGGACGCCAGTTGTTTGACGCGCACTGTGGGCGCGTGCAGCAGTTTGTCCACGACGCGGCGCACGGTGCGTGCTACCTCGTCTCGTTGCGGATCGTCGAGGCCGGGCAGACGCGAGTCGAGTCGCATCAGTTCGGCTTCGACGACGTCGGCGGCGCGCTGTCGCAGCGCGGTGACAGTCGGGGTGACCTCGGCGAGTCGCTGACCGGTCAGGTAGGTGGCCAGTTCACCGGCAACGATGGTGCGGGCGGCCTCGGCGTCGGATGCTGCGGCACCGGCGGCCGGATCACGTTGCAGCGCTTCCATATCGAGCACCGTGACGCCGGGAAGACCGGCGACGGCCGGGTCGATGTCACGGGGCAGGCCCAGGTCGCAGATCACGAGATGCTTGGTGGTGTCGCGGCCCGGATGAGCAAGCGCCCGGTGAGCGTCGGCGAGAGTGATGACGGCTCCGACTGCCCCGGTACAGGTCACCAGAACGTCGGCCTGCGCCATTGCGGACGAAAGCTCTTCGAAGGCAACACCTTCTGCGACGACGCCGTTTGATCGCGCCGTGTCTGCAAGATGCTCGGCACGCTCGCGGGTGCGGTTGACGACGATGATGCGGTCGATACCGGCGCGGGTCAGATGAGCGACCGAAAGTCCGCCCATTGCTCCGGCACCGACGACTACCGCGGTGCGTCCCGCCAACCCGCCGTCACCGATGATTCCGGCGGCACGGTCGAGCGCCACCGACACCACTGATGCTCCGGCAGAGTCGATTCCGGTTTCGGTGTGGACTCGCTTGCCGACGCGCAGTGCCTGCTGCGCCAACTCGTGAATGACCCGCCCGGCGGCGTGCTGTGCGTCGGAAGACGCGTAAGCAGTGCGGATCTGACCGATGATCTGCTGCTCGCCGATCACCATCGAGTCGAGTCCACTGGCGACGGCGAAGAGATGCTCGACGGCCGCTTCGCTGTAGCGCACGTAGGCATGCATGTGCAGAGCCGTGAGATCCAAGCCCGAGTGGTCGGACAGAATTTCGCCAACCTCTGCGAGTGCACCGTGGAACGCGTCCACAACTGCGTAGACCTCCACCCGGTTGCAGGTGGAGACGATCATCGCCTCGGTGATGTGTGACGACGCCAGAAGCTTGTCGATCAGCTTCGGACGATCGGTGTCGGTTACAGCCACTCGCTCGAGAACCGGCACGGGTGCGGTTTGATGCGAGACCCCGACAAGCAGAACACTCACGGCGCGATCACTGATCCGTTTCTGGTCGAACCTGCCCCGACGGGAGCGGGTGAACTTGTGGATGGGATAGACGAAGCGGATGCCGCATGTGCGACGCGTACTCGGGGCCCGTTGGACGCCTGATCTGCGTTGCGGGCGCTGTTGAAGGATAGGACCTGCATTTCGACGGCCAGGTCGACGCGGCGAAGTTCCACGTGGTCCGGTACGTCGAGGGCGATGGGCGAAAAGCTCATGATGCACCGAAGGCCGGCCTGGACGAACTGATCACAGACGTCTTGAGCGGCTTCGTCGGGAGTGGAGATGACACCGATGGTGGCTTTCAGTTCCCGGCACGCGGATTCGAGTTCGGTGGTGTCGCGAACGGTCAGCTCCCCCACCTGGGTTCCGACCCGGCCGGAGTCACTGTCGAACAATCCGACCATCTCGAAGCCGCGTCGACTGAATCCGCCGTATCCGACCAGGGCTTTGCCGAGGTTACCGACGCCCACGAGGACAACTTTGTGCCCGCGATCGAGCCCGAGAGCCCGCTCGATGCGGATGCGCAGCTTGGTGACGTCGTATCCGACTCCGCGAACACCGTTGGGACCGAGGAACGACAGATCCTTGCGCAACTTCGCTGATCCGACGCCTGATGCCTGCGCGAGTTCTTCACTGGAGACGATGGAGGTGCCGCGGTCTGACATCACTCCGAGGACCCGCAGGTACGCGGCCAACCGGGTCACCGTAGCCTGGGGGATGACGCGATCCTGTGTAGTAGCCGCGGAATCCGCACTGGCGGCACCGGCAGTAGTGACAGAAGTGCCCGCAGCGCCGGTGACGCGCTGAGCCAGCGGCTCATGCGTCTGGTGCGGTTCGGTCACGTCGTTGGCTCCTCGTCCGACCGACACAACTGTCGACCTCCACGATGCTCCGGGGGAATGTTCACACCACGGTAACCGCTTGTGAACCCATGCACAAAGTTGCTTGGAACGGGTTCGATGTGCCTTTAACCTGCAAAGCCATCGATTTCTTCCGATTGAGGGTTGCCTTACTTGCGTAAATCGTCTCGAAGGCGCTCTTCGTCGACTTCCCAGTAACCGTGCTCACGTCCGTCGAGAAGAATGACCGGCAATCGGTCGCCGTACTCGGCCCGCAATTCAGGGTCGCTCGCAGCAGCTTCGTCCACGTCGATGCACGTCACTTCAAGCTCGAACTCACTGCAGACCCTTCGCGCCGCCTCCGCCGCGCCGACGCAGGAGGCACATCCTGCGCGTGTCAACAGGGTCACAACATGTCTCTCGGCAGTCATCGAGTAAGTACCTTTCCGGGGCTGGATGCTCATCTACTTCTCCCCCGAGTCTGCCGTCTGCCTCCCCCTCGATACCAAATCGACGGAGAGGAAGGTCACACACTCGCCGCGCTCATCGCCATCCAACCCTTGGCGCCGCGATGTGGAGGATAGGCTGACTCGAAGAGTTTTCTGCTCAACGGTGCAACACAGGAGGTGCGGGTGCCTGCGCGATCACTACCGAACGGCTCCGGATTCGGATCGGGGCTGGCCGGGGTCATTCTCCCCGGGCGTCGCCGCGTCAAGAATCCGCTGGGCCCGAGCGAATCGGAAGTTCGAGCCAACCTCGCCGGCGAGGCCAGTGTGGATGCAGCGCTTGCGCTCACCGCGGCTGCCACCCCGGTCGAGCCCACCGCGGACGACGAGTCACCAGCGGTTCCCCGCGACCTCACCGCCGCAGCGTTCTTCGACGTCGACAACACCATGGTTCAGGGTGCGTCGATTGTTCACTTTGCGCGTGGCCTTCATGCCCGCAAGTACCTCAAGACGTCTGATCTCATGGATTTCGCCTGGAAACAGGTCAAATTCCGAGTCACCGGACGCGAAAGCAGTGACGACGTCGCCGAGGGCCGCGAGAAAGCTCTCTCGTTTGTCGCCGGTCGGTCCACTGCCGAACTCGCTCTCCTCGGTGAGGAGATCTACGACGAAGTAATCGCGGACAAGATCTGGCCGGGCACCCGGGCGCTGGCGCAGATGCATTTGGACGCCGGCCAGCAGGTCTGGCTGGTAACAGCTACCCCCGTCGAACTAGCGCAGGTCATTGCCGAGCGGTTGGGCCTGACCGGCGCTCTGGGCACCGTCGCCGAGAGCGAGGACGGTGTGTTCACCGGCCGTCTCGTCGGCGACATCCTGCACGGCATGGGTAAGGCGCACGCCGTCCGCACGCTGGCGGTTCGTGAGGGTCTCAATCTCAAACGATGCTCGGCGTATTCCGACAGCCACAACGACGTTCCGATGCTGTCTTTGGTCGGCACGCCTGTCGCGATCAATCCCGACGCCGATCTTCGCGAACTCGCGAAGAACCGTGGCTGGGAAGTGCGTGATTTCCGCACCGCTCGCAAAGCTGCCAAGATCGGCGTTCCCACAGCCCTGATTCTCGGGGCGATCGGCGGGGCACTCGCCGTCATCCTGGCGCGACGAAAAGAACAGAGCGCGTAAGTAGTCGAAGTCCGGATCGGCGACCGCCGATCCGGACTTCGCTTTAGCCGAGGAAGATGTTGCGCCGCTTGGCCAACAACCGGTAGAGCGTCTGCTGGATCGTCTCGCGTACGTGGTCGGTCACTTCGAAGAGAACCATCGGATCCTCTTCTGCTCCAGGGCCGTACGTGTCGGTGACGATCGGGGTTCCGAACTCGATGTGCCACTTCGACGGCAGCGGAACCAGGCCGAGCGGTCCCAGATGCGGGAACAACGGGGTGACCGGAAAATACGGTAATCCCAGCACCCTCGCGAGGGTCGTCAGGTCACCGATCTTGGGATAGATCTCTTCGGATCCGACAATCGAGCACGGAATGATCGGCGCTCCGGAGCGCATGGCAGCCGAGACGAAGCCGCCGCGTCCGAACCTCTGCAACTTGTACCGCTCACTGAACGGTTTACCGATCCCCTTGAATCCTTCGGGGAATACTGCCGCCACTTCGCCTTCGCTCAGTAGCCGCTCGGCATCCGGGTTACAGGCCAGGGTGTGCCCGGCCTTGCGTGCCAGACCACCGATCACCGGCATCTCGAATGCCATGTCCGCAGCCAACATTCGCAGCGGCCGGTGCGCCGGATGATGATCGTGCACGGCAACGGACGTCATCAATCCGTCGAGCGGGATCACACCCGCATGATTTGCAACCACCAGGGCGCCACCGGTGAGTGGGATGTTCTCGATGCCGCTCACCTCGACGCGGAACCACTTCTCGAACAGCGGCCTCAGCATCGGCATCACGATATTGTCCGCAAAATGCGGATCGAACCCGAACTCGTCGACCTCGTAGTCGCCGGCTACTCGACGCCGTAAGAACTCTGCCGCAGAAGCGATCTGATCGACCAAACCCGATCGTGCGGAATCTATGAAGGAGCCCTCGTCAGAAGGATTCGGAGGCAATGACGAACTGGACGGATGGCGACGCTCACTCTGCTCCCGCACCATTCGTTCGGTGCCGGTGACGGATTCACGTGATCGCGTACGCCCTGAATCGCTTCGACCGCCGTGCGGTCGCAGCGGAATTACCTTGGCCACGTCGCTCATCGCTCCACCACACCACTGCCGGCGTCCGGCATAGACAGGATGTCGGCGTTCTGCGATCCCGGGGAAGATACCGCGTTGCCGCCGACGATTGAAGTCAACGTCTGCTCGGCGCGATCGATCCAGCTGGAACCGATGATCCGCCGCGTCTGCGCGGCCCGGACGAAGTCGTCCAACGCCTGCATCGTCGTCCATCTGGGCGAGAAACCCATCTCGGTCCTCATTCGCGTGGTGTCGAGACCACAGCCGAATCGGAAGTATTCGAGTTGTTCGTCGGTATACAACCGCATCGACGAACCCACCAGCGCGCTGCCGACGCTACGGAACAGTGCCAGCGGCATGGGGACTTGGATGCGTCCGGCACGCCTGATCGCCTGCGACATCATCACGACGCCGTCAGCCGCAATGTTGTACGTCCCGGCGACCGACGAGACGGTAGCGCATTCGAGTGCGGCCAACGCGTCTTCCACGTGCAGTAACTGCAGTCTGGCGTCGCGCCCGACGATCGTCGGCACCACCGGCGCGCTCACGTAGTGTCCGACAGTCGCCGTGAGTTGGGGGCCGATCAGCGGAGCGAGCCGCAAAATTCCCACGTCGATGTCGGGCCGACGGCGTCCCATGCCTCGCAGATATCCCTCGATCTCGAGGCTGTCGCGTGCATATCCACCGGGCGGGCGACGACGCGCGCTCATCTCCTCGGTGAATTTGACCGGGTCTTTGGCGCTGCAGCCGTACACCACCGATGCGGATCGGAGCACGACCTTGCGGACGGTGGGAGCTTTCTGGCAGACCGCGAACAGCTGCATCGCTCCGATGACGTTCATGTCTTTCATCGCGGCGCGAGAGCCCGATTTGGGGGCCTTCTGGAGCGTCGACGCATGCACGACAGTGTCGACTTCGGCGCCGCGGACGACCTTGCCGATGAGGGGGTTGCGGATGTCGGCGCGCACAAATTCGGCGCGGCCCATGCGGCGGAGCATGTCCTTGCTCGGGCTAACCGAGTCGACGGCGATCACACGCTCGATTTCGGGATTCTGCGCCAGCCGTCGTACCAGGTAGCCGCCGAGGAATCGGCTTGCGCCCGTCACGAGAACAACCCGGGGAACAGCGCTGTTCGACTTCGTCCCATCGGCCGTTTTTTCGGCCATTTTGTCGCTTGTTGTTATGTCACGATCTACCACCAAGTACCCCCATATCCAGGACAAACACGCATTCCCGAAACACTTTCGCGACAAGTTGTCCTCACTTTACGGGCAGTCGAGGACTTGCGCTGATTACCCGCATCTCGCGCATTCAAGACATACCGTCCACCTAGTGAGACGGTTCCCGAAAAATCCCCCCAATACATCGATGCCCGCCACCCCGGAATGGGGTGACGGGCATCGATGCGTACTGCAAATACTGCTTATTTACCGAGTTTCCTGCGCTGCACTCGGGTACGACGAAGCAACTTGCGGTGCTTCTTCTTGGACATGCGCTTGCGACGCTTCTTGATCACTGAACCCATAGCGGGTGTCCCTCACGTTCTTCTATAGCGTTCCTGCGCACGCCGGTCACGTACGCCTGCGCCAAGCAACTGGCGCCTGGCCCTCGTTTTAACTAGCTCAGCGCCTTACGACACCAGCTTGCTGGTACGACAGTTGCTCATCGTACCGGTGTGGGGTCACCCGACATAAACCGAGCCTCCAGCACAGCTAGCGCTGTGCCCGTGACTCGGCCTACGCCGAGGTCATCCTCTTCGAACCGCCTGGTCAGCCGGCATCGAAGTACGAGGTTTCGAGATAGTCGTGTACCGCTTTCGCATGCACACGGAACGAGCGGCCCACTCGAACAGCAGGCAACTCGCCACTGTGCACCAATCGGTACACGGTCATTTTCGACACCCTCATCAAAGTTGCCACTTCGGCAACAGTGAGGAATTGTGTGCCGGCCACAGCCGACTTTCCGTCGTGGGACGAACCCATGGACGGCTTGTTTGCAGACACCATAAATCCACATACCTCCAGTACGACTCGCGCCGCCGGCTTCCCCTCCGGCGGAACAGACACGTACGTACTAACCCGAGCTTAGCTGTACTAGTGGGGTTAAAGCGACGGGTGTGGCGTAACGGGCGACTATTCGGTAGTCACACCCATAGCTGCGGAACGTGTCTTCGCGGCGTCGAGTGCCTCGAAGAACGCGGTTCGGAGACCCCCGGCCTCCAACTGCCGGACAGCAGCAGCCGTCGTACCACCGGGCGATGTGACGGCAGCGCGAAGCTCTGCGGCACTGTCCCCGGTGCGATCGAGCATCGCGGCCGAGCCGACCATGGTCTGGACAACCAATTCCGTCGCCACCGCGCGCGTCAGCCCGAGGCCGACACCGGCGTCGATCATCGCTTCGGCAACGAGGAAGAAGTAGGCGGGGCCGGAGCCCGACACTGCCGTCACAGCATCGATCTGAGATTCGGGAACCGTGACGACCTTGCCGACGCTACCCAGAATTCCGCGCACCAATTCCAGGTGCTCGGCTTTGACGTGGCGACCCGGCGCCAAGACGCTCACGCCCTCACCGACCAGCATCGGAGTGTTCGGCATGACACGAACCACGGGGAAACCTGCGGGCAGACGCGTTTCGTAGAATCCGGTCGAGATTCCCGCCGCGAGCGAAACGATCAACTGCTCGAGGTCACCGTCGAGATCGACCTTGGCGAGCTCGGTCAGTGCCGACTCGACGTCGTTCGGCTTGACCGCGACGACGATGACGTCGGCGCCTTCCGCGGCATCAGCGATGGTGCTGACCCGGACGGAGTACTCGGCAATCAATTCTTCTACACGCGGCTGATACTGCTCGGCGACAACCAGATCCCTGATCGCGTGGCCGGCCTGCAAGAGCCCGGAGATCAGCGCCTCGCCGATCTTGCCACCACCGATAATCGCAATTCTTGTCATGGTCGACAAGCCTGCCACGCCTGAAACGGACGTCCCTACCGGGGCATCATGGCGAGTTGCCGACTCTGGACGACGACTGCGCCGGTGCAATCGAGTACGTCGTGATCCTCTTCGAACCACGTGCTTCCCAGAACGTCCGAACTCGCGCGCACACGCAGCCAACCGGGTGCGGGAAGTCGCCGCAGGTAGGTGGTCAACTGCACTGTCGGTGCCCACCCGAACAGTCCGCGGTTCATCGTCACCGGGGCGCTGATGTCTCCGGTCATGATCGCGAACAACACGGCGGTGTCGATGTCGGCTTCGTCCTCGGGCCGCGGCCGCACCCAGGTCCGCACCTCGGGCTCACCTTGACGGCCGGTGAGGAAGTGAGCGGATGTCGTATCGATACGCATGTCACAGCCCTGACCGACGTGCACGATCTGTGCCATCGGGTGATCGCCGACGACGGAAACAGCGTGCTCCGACGGTTCCGCAGGCATGTCGTCGATCGACGACGCTGTCACGAAGGTCGGATCGTTGCCGTCGGGAAATCCGAGTGTGACCGAGGCGCGGACAGCAACCCGACCCACTTGACTCAATTCGACGTCCACCAAGGCAACTTGGCGCCCCTGCTTCTGGATTGTCACAACCAGGTCGACATCGCCGGGATCGGGAGCGGAGAGGTAGTTCGCACTGACTGCGAGGGGTTGCATCGCGAACACGCCCTCGTTCTCCCCCGCAGCGTCTCGCAAGGCCTGCCGGGCCGCGGCTGCACAGACGGCCATCATCGACCCACCGTGAACCTTCGGACCGATAGTCCAGATCGGATCGATGGTGGCGACGAACCGGCCGTCGCCGAGTGATGTCAGACGGTTCAGGTCACGAAAAGGGCTGGTGCTCATCAATTTTCCTCATTCAGTGTTTGGCCGCATTCAGCGTTGTCCGAGTGTTTCGCTGCTGCAAGGTCTTGGTGAGCCAGCCGCCGCAGGGCGGTCAGGACCGGCTCGTACATCGCGGTGCCGAGAACGGCATATCGAATTGCTTCTTCGGTCGATGCGGTCGGCATCAACTCGATTTCCGCTTCGGCGATCGCCCGGATGTGGTCGCCGTAGGCCCGCAAGCGAGTTTCCGACAGAGTCAGACCCGCATCCTCGAGTCCGATCAGCGCTTGTTCCAGGTGCGCGACCGCGACGTACCTCGGCTCGTATACCTGACCCAGAAATTCCAGAACCTTCTTCGCTCGGGGGAATTCGGCGTCCGGAGCAACGTCGACGTACGGAGGCAGTTGCGCAATCGCCCGGCCGAACGTCTCGAACTCCGGGTACTCGGTCGCTTCGATCAGTCGCAATACGGCCCGAATCCGCGGAATGGTCAGTCCGGCCCCGGAGAGTGCCCTGATCAATCCGAGTCGACGGATGTGGTCGCCGTCGTACCGAGCACCAGTTGCGCTGGTGGGCTCGCCGGGCATCAACAGGCCCTCACGCAGGTAGTACTTCACGGTGGGCAGTGCGACGCCGGATCGTGCCGACAGTTCGGAAATCTTCATCGCTCTCCCGTCCACAAGATTAGATACCAATACTATCCAACTGCTGCACCGTGCCGGATCCAGACCCCGGCGTGCACTACGCTCGGACGTTCTAGCGAACACTATGAAGAGAAGTCGAGCGGAGCTCACGCGCAACATGGCAACAGAAATCAATACACCGTCGGACACCTGGCGCACCGTCGATCCACTGACGTTGACGCCCCTGCTCAGCGCAGCCCTCGAGGTCTTCCACGAGTTCGGGTACCACGGCGCCTCAGTCCGCGACATTGCCAAACGTGCCGGTGTCACCGTCCCCACGTTGTACTACCACCACGGAAACAAGCAGGGCATCCTCGTGGCACTGATGATGACCGGAATCGAAGAAGTCACCACCCGCGCCCGAACAGCGGTCGACGCCGCAGGCTCCTCCCCGACCGATCAGTTCGGCAACCTCGTCGAAGCGTGCGTCCTCCACATGACCAGCCGCGCAGACATCGCATTCTTGGATTCCGAACTGCGCTACCTCGAGGACGAGGAACGAAAGGTCTACGCTGCCAAGAGAAAACATCTCGAGAACCTACTCGCCGACGTGTTGACTGCAGGTGTAACCCGAGGCGAGTTCGTTGCGGCCGATATCGCCGGCACCGTCCGAGCACTCTTGGGCATGTGCCAGTCAGTAGTCCTTTGGTTCCGACCCGACGGTCCCCAGACGCCCACAGAAGTGAGCGTTCTGTATCGAGAAATCGCATTGAAGGCCGTCGCAGTTTCCAATTAGCACCTCGATGTAACGGCAACCATCCCATTTGACCGTTTAGGCGAAGGTCACAGCGCGTCGCTGACACCGAAACCGGGACGCACCCTGGGTCGCGGGTCCACACTTAGACACAGAACGACGGGGTGGACCCGAAGACCGAGGGAGTTCTTGAAGTATGGCCGACAACAATCCATTTGTTCCTCCTAGTGCGGTCGACGTCGACCTATCCGCGGTCGCGTGGGGCGCGAACCGGACGATGTCCGATTTCGAGACCGGGATGTGGCGGATGGAAGAAGCGCAGCCGCAGTTGCGTTCGCCGATCGTCGCAGTTGAAGTTCTCGACCACGCTCCCGACTGGGACCGCCTGACCGAAGCACTCGAATGGGCGTCGCACATCGTCCCGCGCATTCGCATGCGCGCTGTCGAACCGGCTCTGCAGCTCGGCAATCCGGTCTGGTCTGTCGATCCCGAGTTCGACATCGGGTACCACCTGCGACGCGTGCGCCTGCCCGCTCCCGCAGATTTCGATCACGCTCTGCGGATGTGCCGGCACCTGGCCACCGAGCCTTTCGACAAGGCTCGTCCGCCGTGGAGCGCGCTACTCATCGAAGGTCTCGACGACGGTCGCGCGGTCTTCGTCGTCAAGACCCACCACTCCATCACCGACGGCATGGGCGGCATCCAGATGATGACGCTTCTGCACAGTCGACGCCCCGACCACACCCCCGACAAGCCGGATCGCACTCCGCCGCCCGCGGAGCGTTTGTCCTCGTTGGGCGCTTTCGGTGAGGAGGTGGCAGGCGATATCCGACGCGCCCCGTCCCGGGTGGCCAAGCTCGTTCGCGGTGCCGCGAGCATCGCGGCCACCGCGATCACTCAACCGATCGACACCGCCACCGAGGTCCTGGGTTACGCCAATTCGCTCCGCAGAATTGTCACACCACCGGCCCGGTCCGGCTCTCCACTGCTCCGCGAACGCGGACTCGGCCGCTGGTTCGGAACACTGGAAGTTGGTGTGCCCGAACTCAAGGCGGGCGCCAAGATGGCCGGCGGTTCCCTCAACGACGCCTATGTCGCTGCGCTACTCGGCGGATTCCGTCGGTACCACGACGCATTCGGGCAGTCGGTGAACAGCATCCCGATGGGTATGCCGGTAAGTATGCGCAGCGGTTCGGATCCGTCCGGCGGCAACAGGTTTGCCGCTGTGCGCTTCAGCGGGCCGATCTCCGAAACCGACCCGGCCAAGCGGATCCGGCAAGTCCGCGAAATCGTCCTGAACCTTCGTGAAGAACCTGCCCTCGACGCCCTCGATGTTGCGGCGCCGATCCTTTCACGCCTCCCGAATCAACTCCTCGCCAGCTGGTACTTATCCCAGTCGACCGGACTCGACCTGCAGGCGAGCAACGTTGCCGGCGTTCCTGTTCCGGTATATCTGGCCGGAGCGAAGATCGAGCGAATGTTCCCGTTCGGACCCGCTCCGGGCTGCGCCGTCATGGCGACGCTCGTCTCCCACGTCGGAGTGTGCTGCATCGGAATCAACCTCGACACCGCAGCCGTCACGAAACCTGCACTGTTCATGGACTGCGTGCAGGAAAGCCTCGACGAGATAGTGGCGCTCGGAACTGTTACGGAAGGTGCGTGAGCCATGCCTACCAGCGCAACCCGCCCGCAGGTCTACCTGACGGAGACCATGACCGAAGCGGAAGCCGGTGTCCTCCGAAAATGGCTCGCTGTCAAGGCACAGGGAACCACGAAGCCCGCGACAACCGTCGCCATCACGGACCGCACCCTCGCCGATCTCGCCCGACGAACCGACGATCCAATGCTCACGCCGCTCCGAGTCGTGTGGTTGCCGGACACACAGACCGAACAGAACGTCGTCCGACGCGTTCGGAATGCACTGGCACCGCGTGACCCACTGCACCCCGGCCGCAGTGCGCAACGCCGCACGCTGCGCACCGATCCCTCTCGATGCCAGGTCATCGAAGGAGAACCGGCACCGCTCAGCGACTTGGCGCGACGCCTCGACGAGAGCGGCAGTGGTTCGCTGCCCGAGTTCATTCGCCGTCAGGCGGCGTTGACTCTCGAGCGAACCGAACTCGGATTGATCGGCAACCAGTACAAGGTGTCGCGGTTCGTCGTCGACGAAATCACCGATACCCGCCGTTTCGCCACTGAGACAATGGCTTTGGCCGACCGTCTCGGCATCGCCGTCTCCGAGGTGGATCGGCGCGCCCGCGAATCGCTCCACGAGATGGTCGCGACTCAGACGCGTGAGGCCATCGCAGTGTGGGATCGCTTGGGTCGCTACTTCTCTCGCGCCTACACCATCGATGTCGACACCAGCAGATTCGAAGAACTGCGAGAGCTCAACAAGGAACATTCACTCGTGTTCCTCCCCAGCCACCGCTCCTACCTCGATCCACTGGTGCTGCGCCCCGCACTCATCAAGAACGGGCTTCCGCTCAACCATGTCCTGGGTGGGCTCAACATCAGCTTCTGGCCGATGGGTTCGATCCTCAAACGCAGCGGCACAGTCTTCATCCGTCGCACCATCGGCGACGACGAGGTCTACAAGTGGTCGATGCACGAGTACATGCGCTACCTACTCACCAAGCGCTTCAACCTCGAGTGGTACATCGAAGGTGGCCGCGGGCGCACCGGGAAACTACGTCCACCGCGCTTCGGACTGATGACCTACCTGGCCAAGGCATTTCAGGTCAGTGGCGCATCCGACGTCTACCTGGTACCCGTCGCACTGACCTACGACCAACTCTACGAAGTCGGAGCAATGGCTGCCGAAGCTCTCGGGGCCGAGAAGAAGCCCGAAGGTTTGCGCTGGATGATCGGCTACGTGCGCGCGCAGGGCAAAAGAAACGGCGTCGCACACGTGTCGATCGGGCGCCCGCTCTCCCTCGCCGACGCCCTCAGTCAGGAACCCGACCAGCGCCTGGCAATTCAGAAGGCCGCCATCGAGGTGTGCCACCGCATCAACGAGGTGACTCCGGTGACGGTCTCCTCCCTGGCAATGCTCGCATTCCTCGGCATCGAGGATCGCGCACTCACCGTCGCCGAACTCACCGCAATCCTCGAACCACTCTTCCGCTACATCACTGCGCGCAAACTTCCGCTTGCGGGCGACGTCGAACTCGACGATCCGCACGTCATCGAGAAGGCACTGCAGACGCACGTCGACTCCGGTGTGCTGATGCACTTCGACAAGGGCGGCGAGAAGGTCTTCTACCTGGGCAAAGATCAAGGTCTGGTCGCAGCGTTCTACCGCAACAACACCATTCACTTCCTTGTTGTCCGGGCAATCGCAGAACTGGTCCTGCAGGCGATGTCAGAAAAGAAGCCCACCGACCCCATCCTCGACGGCTGGAACGAGGCCAAACGCATTCGCGACTTGATGAAGTTCGAGTTCTTCTTCAGCGACCGCGATACCTTCGAAGAAGAGATGCGCACCGAACTGCACCTGATCGACCCCAATTGGGATTCGGTCACCGCAGACCCGGAACGTACCTCGCAGATCGTGCAAGAGATTCGGCCGTACCTCGCGCCGCGGGTACTCCAACCGTTCCTCGAGGCATACCAGGTGGTGGCCGATCAGTTGGTCCTGGCACCGGTCTCGAAATCTTTCGACGAAAAAACCTTCACCCGAACCTGTATCGACGTCGCCCACGAACGACGGTTGCGCCAACAAATCGCCAGTAGCGAATCCGTATCCGGTGAATTATTCGCCACTGCACTGAATTTGGCACGCAATCGCAATCTCGTCGAAGCCGATGACAACGACGTGACGGCGCGCCGGGAAGCGTTTGCCGAGGAAATTCGTGTACAGGTCGAGCGATTGCGCCACATCCGACGCCTCGCCCACGCTCGACTCGACGCATTCGAAAAACCCGATGCAGCCGAGAACACCACCCTTGACGAGGAAGCAGGACTGTGACCGGACTCGAACGTCTGCATGCCGCGATTGCCGCGGCACCTCCCGGACCCGACACCATAGCGGCATTCGACCTGGACGGCACCCTCATCAGCGGATACTCCGCCAGCGTTGTCTACCGGGATCGACTGCGCCGCTTGGATATCAGTGTCGGCGAACTGCTGCGCACCACCGGTGCCGCCATCGACACCCAGTTCCGGGGCGCCGACGTCGGTGCCCTGATGGACATCGGCGTCCGTGCACTGGCGGGCCGCACCGAAGAAGAGTTGAACGACTGGGGAAATCGGCTCTTCAAGCAGGAAATTGCGGCGATGATCTACCCCGATGCGCGCGGACTACTCGCAGCGCACCGCAAGGCTGGTCACACCATCGTGATGGCAACGTCTGCCACTCCGTTCCAGGCACGCAACGTCGCCGAAGATCTCGATATCGAAGACGTCCTGTGCACCCAACCCGAAGTGGTGGACGGCATGCTCACCGGCGAACTGACGACGCCGGCGCTCTGGGGTCCGGCCAAGGCAAACGCGCTCACCGAGTATGCCGAAAAACGTGGCGCAGCCATGAGAGATGCTTTTGCCTATTCCAATGGCGCCGAAGATGTTCCGATGCTCGAAGCCGTCGGCCGGCCGGTTGCACTCAATCCGGATCGCGCACTGGCCAAAACTGCCAGACTCAACGGTTGGCCCAGCGTCACGTTGCGTAAACCGCAGCGCGGCGCGACCCCGATCTCCACGATCCGTACCGCCACCGCGATGGGCGCCCTTGCCGCGACCGCCGTGGTGGGAGCGTCGGCCGGATTGGTCATGGGCAACCGGCAACTGGGAGCCAACCTCGTCGGCACCTACGGCCCGGACATCTCGCTGTCGCTGCTCGGCATCGACGTCGAAATCGACGGTGAGCACAACGTGTGGGATCAGCGTCCCGCAGTCTTCATGTTCAACCATCAAAGCTCACTGGACATGCTGGTTCTGGGCACCGTCATCAAACGCGACGTGACCGGAGTAGCCAAGAAGGAAGCCGCCAACGACCCCCGGTTCATACCGATCGGGGCCTTGCTGGACGTGGCGTACATCGATCGCAGTAACACCGACAAGGCAAAGGCCGCACTACAACCCGTCGTCGACAAGCTCAAGAGCGGCGTCTCCATTGTCATTGCGCCGGAGGGAACCCGTTCCCCCACACCGAAACTCGGAGCCTTCAAGAAGGGCGCCTTCCATATGGCAATGCAGGCGGGCGTTCCGATTGTGCCGGTCGTGATTCACAATGCCGGAGAGCGCATGTGGCGCAATTCTCTTGTCGCGCATCCGGGTCCGGTCTACGTCTCGGTTCTCGACCCCATCCCTACCGCGGACTGGGAACTCGAGGATCTCGATACTCGTATCGAGGAAGTCCGAGCGAAGTTCGAGGCTACGTTAGCCGCCGGACACCGCTGAGTCGGTGGTTTCCCCACAACTGCACGGTTGTGGGGAAACCATTCATGCGTGCGCTTAGTCAGCTGCAAGGTGCTCGCGGGCAAACGCGAGGGCCTGCGCCAGCATCGACGACCTCTCGCGTCGGGTCCGAGCATTTTGTGTATTGATTTCGATGACCGCCTGGCCGGTAAACCCGGTGGCGACAAGATGTTGGCACAGTTCGGCGCACGGCTGCGAACCGTGCCCCGGAATCAAGTGCTCGTCCATCGAGGCTCCCCGACCGTCCGCCAGGTGCAGGTGCTGAAGTCCGGAACCCATTCGTGCCGCAAGCGCGAAAGCATCCATTCCCGCCGTTGCAGTGTGGGACAGGTCAAGTGTGTAGTGCGCGTGGTCGGAATCGGTGGGATCGTACGACGGGCTGAAAGCCGACAACGCGGCACCCGGACCTCCACGCTTACGAAGCCGCTCCGCTGATTTGTCCTTGCCGCCGAAGAAGCTGTCGGCGCGCATCGGAAACATATTCTCGACTGCCACGACGATGCTGCTTCGTGATTCGAGTTCTGCCACCTGATCCGGAAAGCCGTCGGCGTACTTTCGCTGCCAACGGAACGGCGGATGCACGACCACCGTGGCAGCGCCCAACGTTTCCGCAGTGCGTACCGAACGCTCGAGCTTCTCGATCGGATCGGCGCCCCACACCCGCTGCGAAATCAGCAGGCACGGTGCGTGAACCGCCTGCACCGGAATCTGGTACTTGCGCACCAATGCTGCAACGGCACCGATGTCCTGGCTGACGGACTCCGCCCACACCATCAACTCGATACCGTCGTAACCCAGTTCAGCCGCATAGCGAAACGCAGCTTCGGTGTTCTCGGGATACACCGAAGCCGTCGACAAGCCCACAGCAATCATCGGCAAATCAACCTGAAGTCAACAAGAACGCCAGCGGACCCAACGTCACGATCATGCCGACAACCACCGCGATCACAAAGCTGGTGATGTCATCGGTTTTCCGCAGAACTCGAACAACCGCAACCAGGCCGACGATCACGATCAGCGCAAGCACCAACGCCACCCACGGGAGCATGTCCCACAGTTTCTCGAAGCCCTTGAACATCGCACCGCCGATGATGAGAGCAACAACAACCTGCCCGGCCAGCATCGCCCATTCGCGGATGGAACTGCGATTGTCGGATTCTGCTGTTTCCGCGTCCTCGGTTGCTACTTCCACCGGGGCAACCGCCGCATCCGCCACCGGATTCTCCGTCGGAGAACCCAGTGCATCCGTCATGTCTACGACGGCAGTCTCTGCGGGATCCGCGTCGACCTTGTCGGTCACCCTGTCCATCAACTCCGTGCTGACATCCACGGATGGGGCAGGCGGGGCAGTCGGAGCGACTCGGGGAGGCAGGACAGGCGCCCGCATAGCCGGGCTCTGCGCGTTCTGAGCGACCTCACGCTCTTGGCGCATAAGGTCACCGGCCAACGTCTGGCCCGACAGCAATGCGGGCTCCTGCGTCACCCGGGCAGGAGCGACCGGCATCGACTTGGCCGGCGCGGCCGGTACCGACTTGGCCGGCGCGGCCGGTACCGACTTGGCCGGCGCGGCCGGTTGCTTCGACGGCGTCCGGCTCACCCACTGACCCGGCACGCTCTTGGAGACCGGCTTGTGGAGATCGATCTGAGTCTCGTCGACGGGCCTCGTCGCAACCGGCTTCGTCTCGACAGGCTTGGCCACATCAGGCTTTGCCTCGACCGGCTTCGTCTCGACAACCTTGGCCACATCAGGCTTCGCCACATCAGGCTTCGCCTCGACGGGCTTCGTCGCGACGGCGGCTTTCGGTTCCGTGACTGCTTCTGGTTCCGTGACTACGTCGGGCTCAGCGGCCGAACGGGAACCGGCAGGCCGAACGATCGGAATCTCACCGGTCAGTTCTGCTACGGAGATGCCACCGGCAACACCGCGGCGCCGACGCCCACCTCGGGATTCGACGCTCTGACCGTTCCGCTTGAGCAGTTCCGCTACCGAAATCTGCTGACTGTCCTCGGTCATCAAGCACTCACCACCAATTCACCGCCCATTTCTGTGTCGAGCTTTCGCAGAATCAGACCTTCGCGCAGTGCCCACGGACAAATTTCCAATTCGTCCACTCCGAGCGCCCGCATGGTTGCTTCCGCGATGAGCGCGCCGGCCACAATCTGCTGTGACCGATCCGCACTCACTCCTTCCAATTCTGCACGGTCTGACGCCGTCATCCTGGATATGAAGGCTATGAGTTGCCTGAGTCCGCTGGCCGTCAGGGTCCGCTTAGCGCGCGGCCCGGCTGCCGACGGCGCTGCTCCGGTGAGCCGCGCGAGTGAGCGGAAAGTCTTCGAGGTACCGACGGTCCGGTCCCAATCCCCCGCTGCGCGGAGCTCCTTTGCTGGTCCGAGGAGTTCTGCGTCCAGCCAGTCGCGCAGTACAGCGACGCGGCGCTTGCCGGGAGGGTCGGCTTGGAGCCAGTCACGGGTCAACCGTCCGGCACCGAGCTGCAGTGAGAACGCGACATCCGGATCTTCGTCGCCGCCGGCTGTGAGTTCGAGAGAACCGCCACCGATGTCCAGATTGAGGATGCGTCCGGCGCTCCAGCCGTACCAACGGCGAACCGCGAGGAAGGTCAATCGGGCTTCGTCGACGCCGGAGAGAACCTCGAGCCGGACGCCGGTTTCTTCGCGGACCCGGGCGAGGACGGCTTCCGAGTTGTTGGCGTCACGCACTGCGGAGGTGGCAAACGCCATCATCTCCTCGCACCCGGACGTCTTGGCGATTCCGGCGAATTCCGCCACCGTCGAGACGAGGCGATCAGCTCCGGAAACCGTGATGTCTCCGCGGTCGTCCGTGTTCTCCGCCAGCCGCAAGGTGGACTTGGTGGAGCTCATGGGTGTGGGGTGGCCGCCACGATGGGCGTCCACAACCAATAGATGGACGGTATTGCTTCCGACGTCGAGTACCCCTAGTCGCACATCGCCACGGTACTGGGTCTACGGTCTGCCCTTGTGACAGCAGGTAACCCAGACCGGTCCCACAAGATGACTCCTAGCCCCGAGGTCGACCTCGACTTCCCTCGCGAGTGGGTCGAATTTGTCGACCCCGACAACTCCGAGCACCTCATTTCCGCAGATATGACCTGGCTTCTCTCGCATTGGACCTGCGTGTTCGGCACGCCGGCGTGCCAGGGCATTCTCAGCGACCGCCCGGACGACGGATGCTGCTCGCACGGCGCCTTCCTCTCCGATCAGGAGGATCAGGACAAGCTCGATGCGTCAGTGAAAATGCTCACAGCTGACGACTGGCAGTTCATGGAGAAGGGTCTCGGCAAGAAGGGATACGTCGAGGAAGACGATCTCGAGGACGAGCCGGCGCTCCGAACTCGCCGCTACAAGGGTGCGTGCATTTTCCTGAACCGACCGGATTTTGCGGGCGGTCCCGGTTGCGCGTTGCACTCGATGGCTCTCAAGAAGGGCATCGAGCCCCTCGAAGTGAAGCCGGACGTGTGCTGGCAACTCCCGATCCGTCGTACCCAGGACTGGGTGGACCGCGCGGACGGAGTCCAGATCCTCAAAACCACCATCACCGAATACGACCGTCGAGGTTGGGGCGAGGGCGGCGACGAGCTTTCCTGGTACTGCTCAGGTTCACCTGACGCCCATGTGGGCCAGAAGCAGGTGTGGCAGTCGTACGGTCCCGAGTTGACGGAGATGCTCGGCAAGGCCGTTTACGACGAGCTGTCGCGCCTCTGTAGGCGTCGTGCGGGGTTGGGGCTTATCGCAGTCCATCCGGCGACGACAATCGCTCAGAACAACGCTCAGCGCTGATCTACAAGCTCAGAAAATAATTCGGCCGCCCACGCAGTTGCGTGGGCGGCCGAATTTTGTGATGCGGGTCAGCCTTCGAGCTTGTATCCCAAGCCGCGAACGGTGACGAGGTGTTCCGGCTTGGCCGGGTCGGATTCGATCTTCGATCGCAACCGCTTCACGTGTACGTCAAGGGTTTTCGTGTCGCCGACGTAGTCGGCTCCCCAGACTCGGTCGATCAACTGACCACGGGTGAGCACTCGACCGGAATTGCGGAGCAGGTATTCGAGCAGATCGAATTCCTTGAGCGGCAACGTGACCGGATTTCCACTCACCTGGACCACATGACGCTCGACGTCCATCCGGACCGGTCCGGCTTCGAGCACACCGTTGTCGGACGCCAGATCAGCCTCGTTCTCGGCGCCGCGTCGCAGCACGGCGCGGATGCGGGCGATCAGTTCGCGAGCCGAATACGGTTTGGTCACATAGTCGTCCGCGCCGAGTTCCAGGCCGACAACCTTGTCGATCTCACTGTCGCGTGCAGTCACCATGATGACCGGGACACCCGAACGGGTGCGCAGAGCCTTGCACACGTCGGTGCCGCTCATGCCGGGCAGCATGAGGTCCAGCAGGACGATATCCGCGCCACTGCGGTCGAATTCCGCCAGCGCCGACGGCCCGTCGGTGACGATGGTCGTCTCGAAGCCTTCCTTGCGGAGCAGGAACGCCAGCGGATCCGCCAACGACTCCTCGTCTTCCACGATCAGCACACTCGTCATCGTTTGGCCTCCATGCCTTGATCTTTACTGCCTGGGTCTCGTCTGCCGATCCGCGCGGAACCGGTGGTTCCCGAATCGTCAGAGTCGATGTCGTCTTCTTCCACATGCGCTGGAATCTGCATCGTGAAGGTAGATCCGGTTCCTGGTTTGCTCCATAAATCGATGGAGCCGTTGTGGTTGGCTGCAACGTGTTTGACGATCGCGAGCCCGAGACCGGTACCGCCGGTCTGACGTGAACGCGCTTTGTCGACGCGAAAGAATCGCTCGAATACGCGTTCCTGGTCGGCTTTCGCGATTCCTTCCCCGCGGTCGGTGACGGCGACTGCGATATTGCCTCCGCGCACCGACCTACTCACCGAGACGGGAGAACCCTTGGGCGAGTATGCAATCGCATTCTCGATGAGGTTGGACAATGCTGTCACAAGCAGCGTCTGATCGCCGAGCACTTCGAGCCCACTGGGGTGATCGGTGGTGACGGTAATTCCGGCCGCCTCAGCGGAGAGTCTCGATCGCGACAGCGCTTCGGACACAACAGTATCCACATCGACGACATCGAGATCGGGAAGCTTTTCTGCACCCTGCAAACGTGAGAGCGCGATCAGCTCCGTGACCATCTTGCCCAGTCGAATCGATTCACTGTGCACTCGTTCGCCGAAGTGCCGCACCGATTCCGGATCGTCAGCCGATTCCAGCAACGCCTCGGCCAGCAGGCTCATGGCGCCGACCGGAGTCTTGAGTTCGTGACTGACGTTGGCGACAAAATCGCGTCGGGTCGCTTCCATCCGGACCTGCTCGGAATCGTCGTCGGCAAAAAGAACCACAAAATTGCGGTCGTCCTTGCTGAGCAAACGCGCTGTGCCACGTACCGCGATCCTTTCGCGGCCACGTTGAACGGTTTTTGCCGTCAGATCCAACTCGACGGGTTGACCGGTCTCGAGCACCTTCTGCGCGGCCTGCCAGGCCCGCTCCTCGACCAGTCGATTCTTGACGAGGCCGAGTTCTTCGGCGCGGGGGTTGAACAGCACCACGTCGTGGAAACCGTCGACAACGGCGATGCCGCTCTCCGAAGCCAACACGATCAAGTCCAGGACCTGCGACATGGTCAGCCCGGTTTGCTCGGCAACTCGTTGTTTGTGGCGTGAGTTCAACCGCGGAATCAGCACACCCCCGACGAGGTAACCGACCAAGCCGCCGATCACGACCAGCAGCACTCCCGTTGCGACACTCACGGCGCAATCGTACGTTCGAGTGACGAGTTCGTTACGGCGGGTTCGGGCATTTCCACCCACGTAATCCGCCCGGTGGACTGCGTTGGCGTGCTGTTCATCTTCTGTTGGCCGAAACCCCCCGAACTCACTGTTCGAGGGGTTTCGGAGGTCACCATGTCAGGACTACTTCGCGCCCTGATTCGCGACTGCGGCAGCGCCTGCTGCGGCGGCGGCAGGATCGAGGTACGTGCCACCGCGGTTGAGCGGCTTCAGGTTCTCGTCCAGGTCGTATCGCAGCGGAATACCCGTCGGGATGTTGAGGCCCGCAATGTCCTCGTCGGAAATTCCGTCGAGGTGCTTGACCAAAGCACGCAGCGAGTTACCGTGCGCGGTGACGAGCACGTTCTTGCCGGCGAGCAGGTCCTTCGAGATCGTGTCCTCCCAGTACGGGATGAGTCGCTTGACGACGTCGAGCAGGCATTCGGTCAGCGGGACCTCACCGATGTCCGCGTAACGCGGATCTGCGTCCTGGCTGTATTCGCTGCCGGCTTCGATGGCGGGCGGCGGGGTGTCGTAGCTACGACGCCACAGCATGAACTGCTCGTTGCCGTATTCCTCTTTGGTCTGTGCCTTGTCCTTGCCCTGCAGGGCGCCGTAGTGGCGCTCGTTGAGGCGCCAGTCGCGGACGACGGGGATCCAGTGGCGATCGGCGGCGTCGAGCGCGATGTTGGCGGTGCTGATCGCACGGCGCAGCAGTGAGGTGTAGAGAACGTCGGGAAGGAGGTCGTGCTCGGCGAGCAGTTCGCCGGCGCGCTTACCTTCGGCCATGCCCTTGTCGGTCAGGTGGACGTCCACCCAGCCGGTGAACAGATTGAGTGCATTCCATTCGCTCTCGCCGTGGCGGAGCAGGACCAGGGTTCCGATAGTCATGCCGTCAATCCTGGCACGAGCGCATCCGCGAGCGCCGACCACCTTGGCTCTGCGGTACGCACGTGGGTATTTCTGCACTCAGGCTCGGGTGATCTATTCGGCCGTCGACCCCGACGCTGATTCTTCGATGAGGTGCTTGAACGGTTGCAGGTTCGCCAACGACTCGCCTCGCGAGACACGCCACGCCCACTCACGCTTGATGGACGAGAAGAAACCGAGTTCGAGAATGACGTTGAAATCGCCGTCGGCTGCCTCGAGTACCTGGCCCAGGACCCGGTCCAGTTCGTCGGCGGTCACGGCATGCTCGGAGATCTTGCCGACAAGATAGATGTCCCCGACTTTGTCGAGGGTGTACGCCACCCCGTACAAGCGACGGTTCCGCTTGAGCAGGAACTTGTAGACGCCCTCGAAATTCTCGTCGGCCTTGCGGCAGACAAACGCCTCGACGCGGACACCGTGGTTGCCGACGGTCAGCAGCGTCGACGTCTTGAGCTTGTGCTCACCGGGTAGTTCGACGATGAAATGGGCGTCGTCGCGCTTGGTGAATTCGAGTTCGCGCTCGGTGAGTGCTTGCTCGATAGTGTCCGAAATGCTGCTCATGTACGCACTCCCCCGGTCCGTCGCAAGCGCCACAGGCCCCGCGCGCGGCGAGGCGAGAAGTCACTGGGACCGGTTCCGTTGTTGTAGTTGATGCCGGCTTTGCGGTAGCTCTCGAGCAATCCGTCGGCGGTGTGTTCCCACGAGAAATCCTCGGCGTGACGGGGTGCTTGCTCTGCCAATGCCGCGAGTCGAGCCGGCTCGGTGACCAAGGATTCGAGAGCACCGGCCCAGTCCTCGGTCTTGTGGCCCTGCACCAACAACCCAGTTTCACCGTTGCGCACGGCAACGCCCAAACCTCCGACGTCGGCGGCGATCACCGGCGTTCCACACGCTTGTGCCTCGATGGCCACCAGACCGAAGGACTCCGAATAGCTCGGCACTGCAACAAGATCCGATGCCCGGTACACGTCGACCAGCCGCTCCGGCGCCTGCGGCGGCATGAAGGTCACCTGCGCCGTGATGCCGAGGCTGCGCGCGAGTTCGATCAACACGTCCGGCCGAGCCAGCCCGGTTCCGGAGGGTCCGCCCACCACCAGGATGCGCAGCGGCAATCCCGGCTGACGCGAGATGACCTCGGCAGCGGCACGCAAAAGCACGTCGGGCGCCTTGAGCGGTTGGATGCGCCCGACAAACGTCACGATCACTTCGTTCGGGTTCAAACCCAACGACGCACGAGCCTGATCGCGGTTACCCGGTCGATAGCGAGTGAGGTCCGCCCCCGGGGCGACGACGTCGATACGCGTCGGATCGGCTCCGTAGAACTCGTGGAGCGCCTTGGCCTCGTCGGTGGTGTTCGCGACCAGTCGATCGGACTCGGCAACCACCTGTTGCTCACCGATCTGACGAGCCGCCGGTTCGGGAGTATCACCCTCGGCCATCGACAGGTTCTTGACGGCTGCCAGTGTGTGCGCGGTGTGGACGAGTGGCACACCCCAGCGGTCGCGGGCCAACCAGCCGACCTGACCGGACAACCAGTAATGCGAATGGATCAGGCTGTAGTAGCCGGGTTCATGACGCGCTTCCTCACGCAGAACTCCGGCGACGAATGCGCAGAGTTGCGTCGGCAGATCCGCTTTGTCGAGGCCTTCGAACGGCCCGGCAGCGATATTGCGCACCCGGACCCCCGGTGCAGCCTCGACGACAGGGGCATCTGCAGACGACGTCGCACGAGTGAAAATCTCCACCTCGACGCCACGTTTTGCGAGCTGAATCGCGGATTGCAGGACGTAGACGTTCATCCCACCTGCATCACCGGTGCCGGGTTGCGCCAAGGGCGAGGTGTGGACCGAGAGAACGGCCACCCGGCGAGGGCGCGAAAAGTGCGTGGGAGTCACGGTTCCATAGTGCCCCCTCACCGGGTTCGAGTTCTAACCGAGGCCGGAGATGAAGTCGCTCACTTCCGACACGAATCGACTGGGATCTTCGACGAACGGCCCGTGATTGCACCCTTCCCAGTACGACGCCTGGGCCTTCGGAATGAGTTCTTCGGCGTGCTTACCTGCGCTCACGTCGACGACGGAGTCCTCGGTGCCGTGCAGAACGAGTACCGGGATGTCGAGGGAGCGGAGCAGGTCGTCGTGACCGACGGCACGGTTGAACAGCGCTGCGCGCACGCGTGGGCGGGTCTCCAGGCTCGCGCCGAACAGCGCCTGCGACTGCGCGCCTTTGCCTTCCGGCGGTCCGGTGAGGGCGTTGCCGAAAGCGCCGAGTGCGCGGATCGCCTCGCGGGGATCTTCGGACATCGCGCCGGGGACTGCGGTGCGCATCGCCGATCCGACCTTGCCGCCCTTCTCGCCGCGTCCGATGCTGGTGATCGCTCCCACCAGAACGGCTCCGGCAACCGCGCCGGTGCCATGCGCGGCCAGGTAATCGCAGATCACCAGTCCGCCGTACGACCAACCGAGCAGCACCGCGTTCTCGGTGATGCCCTCGGCCGCCAGGATCGCGGCAACGTCGCCGGCCCAGTTCGCGGACTCGTCGTAACCGGCTTCCGGGGCGTCGGAGTAGCCGTGTCCACGGAGATCGACGGCGATCAGCCGGTACCGCGACGCCAGATCGCTCAGGACCTGTTCGCCCCAGCACTGCGAGGACTGCGCCCAGCCGTGCAGCAACACGAGAGGCGTCGCATCAGGATTTCCGGTTACTCGATAGACGATGGACGTGCCGTCGACGCTGACGGCTTCACGAATAGACATGCCGTCACGATAGAGGCTGTGACAGCGGCACCGACGGCAAGCATGTAAGCGGAATGCACGTCGTACCGGTCGATCAACTGCCCGGCCAGGGCCGATCCGAATGCCACGCCCACGCCGAGTCCGGTGACAGTGAGCGTCATACCTTCGGTGAGTTTCTCGGGTGGAACGATCTGCTCGACGAGGGCCGTGGCGATGATCAGCGTCGGCGCGATGGTTGCGCCGGCCAAGACGTAGGCACCCGCCAGGGCCGCAACATTGCCGACGAGCAAGAGTGGGACGCTCAGAATCGTGACAGCCGCCGAGGCGATCATCAGTTGTCCGCGCAGCGATCTCCGCGGATGCATGGAGCCGAATATCAGGCCCACGAGTCCCGATGCACCGGCAAACAACGCAAGAAGGACCGTCGCGGAACCCGGTGAGTTCTGCTCTTTCGTGAATGCGATGGCACCCACGTCGATGACGCCGAAGATGGTCCCCAGCATCACCATCACGACGATGAGAATCCACATTGCCGGGTTCGCTAGTACCGAACGGCCACGGCCCGGTCGACGCGGATGAATCTTGGGTTCCGTCGATCGTTGCGCCACCAGCAGGAGCGTGCCGACGACCAGCAGGATCAGCCCCACCAATGGTCCGGCTTCGGGAAAGAGACTGATACTCAACCCGACCGAGACGACGGGGCCGACCACGAAGCAGAGTTCGTCGACCACGGATTCGAAGGCAAAGGCCGTGCGCATCTGAGGCTGTCCGGCGTAGATCGCCACCCACCTGGCTCGGACCATGGCACCGATGGTCGGGGTCGCGCCGGCAGGGACCACCAGCGCGAACAGCAGCCACACCGGTCCCTCGAACCGGACCGCGAGCAACAGCGTGCCGATCGAAATGGCACTGACCCCGGCGGCCAACGGCAGTACTGCACGCTGACCGAAGCGGTCGACGGCACGGGAGACAGCGGGCGCGATCACGGCGCACGAGAGCGCGAACACCGCAGCCAGTGCGCCGGCAAGGGCGTAGTCGCCACGTAATTGCGAGATCATCGTCACGATCCCGATGCCGATCATCGCAATCGGCAGTCGCGCGATGAATCCGGCGGCCGAGAAGGCCACCGATCCGGGAGCGGCAAAGATCTCTCGATAGGCGCCCATCAGGCCTTTGTCAGCGGATTCGGTCATGATTGCTTCTCGTACACCGATCAAGGTTCACAGAGCCGAGGCCGTCTCGACAAATCGATTTTCGTGTGCGCTCAGGTTGAACTGTCGGTAACTTGCCTTACGATTGCGCGAATGAGTGTCCTGGTGTTGTTCCACGCCCATCCCGATGACGAAGTATTCATTACCGGTGGCGTTATGAGAATGGCTGCCGACGCAGGCCATCGCGTCGTAGTTGTCACTGCCACCGACGGCGCCTTGGGTGAATACCCCGACGGCCTGCTCGATGATCACGAAACGCTGGCTCAGCGTCGTAGCCGCGAGCTCGAGGCGTCCACCGACGTCTTGGGCGCCAGCCGCGTCGTATCGCTGCACTACCCGGATTCGGGAATGGTCGGAACCCCGGAGAACGAGAATCCCGACGCCTTCTGCAATGCCGACGTCGACGAGGCCGCCGAGCGTCTGGCCGACGTACTTCGTGAAGAAAATGCCGACATCCTGACGATTTACGACTCCAACGGCGGTTACGGTCACCCCGACCACATTCAGGTCCACTACGTCGGCATCCGGGCTGCGGAACTCGCGGGCACCCCGTACGTCTACGAAGCGTCCACCAACCGCGATCACATGAAGATGCTGATGCAGGCCAACCCGGAGTGGACGGACGAGGCGCAACCGCCGGACATCGAATCCTTCGGACTACCGGCCGAACAGATCACCACCGCCGTCGACGTCAGTTCGGTGATCGGCTCCAAACGAGCCGCCATGTACGCGCACGCAACGCAGATCGGCGATTTCGGGCCGTTCCTCGAAATGCCCACCGAAATGCTCACCGCAGCATTCGGCACCGAGTGGTTCCGACGACGCAATGCGCCGGCCGGGCTGGCGGAGTCTGCACTGCCTTTGTAAGACGTTGCCGTTGTAAACCTCACATCGGCTTCGACATCTGGTTAGCATCGGTTGGTATGGATCTCGAACAGCTTGTAGCAACAATGCCGTTTGCAGTACATACCGGAATCGAACTGGACAGCGCGGCTCCCGAACAGGTTGTCGGGCATCTGGATTGGGATAGCCACCGCACTACCGCAGGCAATGGAATGCACGGCGGCGCCTTGATGACGCTGGCAGACAGCGTCGGCGCCGTCTGTGCATTTCTGAACTTGCCGGCCGGCGCCAGTACGTCCACCACCAGTTCATCAACTGTCTTCACCCGCGGCGTCCGCAAGGGCACTGTCACCGCGACTGCCCGGCCACTACATGCGGGCCGCAGCACCATTGCCGTGGTGACGGAACTGCGCGACGACGAAGGCCGTCTGGTCGCCCAGGTCACGGCGTCGCAGGCTGTGTTGGGGCAGTGAACATTCCCGGGTACCGATCCTCCGGGGCCACCGTGCCGTACGGCAATCTCCTTGCTTCGCACGACGTTGCGATGGAAGGCTATTTCTGGCGGTTCACGATGCCCGAGAGCAACCGAGTCGTGATCGCGCTGGCCGGTATCAATCGGGCCTCCGACGGCCACTGGTCGACACTCGGCGTCGGCGCGCATCCCGGCGGATTCCTGTGCGCCGTCGAGCATCCCAGCGGAGAAGCGGATCCCGACACGCTGGGCGCCTACGCGGACAACGCTTTTCGCGGCAGCGCAGATCATGTCGCTTTCCGCGGCAACGCGGATCATGTCCACGCAGACTTCGGGAACGCGCAATTGGACGTGCGGATCACCGAGCAGCGATTCTGGCCGCGTCGACGCTTCGGCGGTTCGAGCTACTTCCAGTCCGTTCCCGCCCTCAATCAGTATTGGCACCCGTGGCTTCTCGGTGGCCGCGCCGAGGGCAGTGCCGTCTTGGACGGTCAGGAGTGGGACCTCACCGGAGCGCAGGTGTACGGCGAGAAGAACTGGGGCAAAGGCGGTTTCCCCGAATCCTGGTGGTGGGGTCAGGCTCAGGGATTCACGGATCCCACTGCCTGCGTCGCGTTTGCCGGTGGCCAGATCAGTGCCGGACCATTCCATACCGAAGTCACGGCAGTTGTTGTGGCACTACCGGACGGGACTGTGTTTCGGCTCGGCAACCCGGTTACGTCACCGGTGGATACTGTTGTCTCCGAAGACCGTTGGTCATTGCGTGGGCGCAACCGCACCTGGAGCGTCGAGATCGACGGCAGCGCCCCGCTCTCAGACGCCCATATCCTTCCGGTTCCACTACCCGCGGAACGCCGAAATGTTCCCGGAGCACTGGAGCATCTCGGCGGAACCATGACGGTGACGGTGCGTAAGCATGGCAGCCTGGTCTGGACCGATACTTCCCACCTGGCTGCGCTCGAGCACGGCGGTCTCGACCGCGCTCAGGCCGAAGTCACTCGGCGGAAGCAACTCGCGCCAGATCGATAAGTGCCGACGCCGCGGGGTTCTTACCGCCGACGACACGCCACACCAACTCCAGTCGTGAGCGCGCCTCGGGCTCCAGATCTATTCGATGCAGTTGCCCCACCGCAGATTCGGGAAGAACAGCCATCCCCAAACCCTGTGCGGCGAGCGAGACGATAATCCCCAGATTACTGGCCTCGAGCGCAACAGTCGGTGTTACATCAACTGCGGCGCAGGCAGCGTCGAAGCACGTTCGTATTCCAGTCCCCTTCGGCAGACAGATCACAGACCGGGTTTCGAGTTCCACGAACGGAAGGCTGGATACCTGTGCCAGTTCATGATTCGCGGCAACACCGGCAACCAGTCGTTCATCCGTGATCACGCGAGATTCAAGACCTTCGGGCAGATCTCCGGCAACACCGACTACCGCGATGTCGAAGGTTCCGTCCAAGACACCGGCCAGAAGGTTGTGCGAATCATCTTCCGACAGAGAGATATCCAAGCCGGGATGCTTCTTGTGCAATCGACTCAGCAATTCTGTCAGGTCAGCCGAGGCACAGGCGGTCACCATTCCGACGGAAACCGATCCCCGAACCAACCCGGTCAAGGCGTCCACGACGTCGCGGGCGCTTTGCACGGAAGTGAGGGCAGCGAGGGCATGAGGCAACACCGCACGTCCAGCCTCGGTCAGGGAGACTGTCCGACCACTGCGATCGAGTAGTTCCTGGCCGAGTTCACGCTCCAGTCGCTTGATCTGGGCACTCACACCGGGTTGAGCAACATGAAGGCGCTCGGCAGCACGGGTGAAATTCGCTTCTTCGACCACTGCCACGAAGTACTCGAGTTGCCTCAGTTCCATAACCGATAATTCTAGCTGCTAGATAAACTAGATCTTGGACTTATCGCTGTGAGACCAGCACGATAGAGCTATGACTACAGCAAAGACCCCCGAAGACCTTGCCCGACTGTTCGTCGAGTACGCCAACGCCGGTGACGCCGACGCAGTAGCCGGACTCTACGAAGAGGGCGCCGTAATGGCATTTCCGCCCGGGTCACTTACCGTCGGCCGTTCGGCCATCCGCGACGTGATCGCGCAGATGCTCGCCGCCGCACCGCTATTCACCGTCGAAAAGGCGCTGCCCACCGTCACCAGCAGTGATCTCGCGATGACGTCCACTGCACCGGCCGACGGTACCGGCGGACGCACTCAGGTGGCGCGCCGCCAGCCCGACGGAACCTGGTTGAGGGTCCTCGATCGACCGGAACTCTGAACGTCGTTTGCTCAGACAACCGCCGCCCGGCGCATAGCCGCCGCCGGATCTGCGAACAGTGAACTCAACGACACCACCGTCGACGCATATTCCTGTACCCGATTACCGAAACCGGTGATGCGAATATCCTTGCGCTCCAATGACGATGCCGCCGAAAACGCTTCGGCGACGTACGGCGCTCCGGCCGCGTAATCGGTAAAGGCCTGGCCGCCCAGGATCACACGATCCGGATTGAACAGGTCACGCAGGAGTGCCACGGTCCGTCCGAGCACACGGGCGCGTTCGACCAACAACTCATGCGCCGGAGCCGAACCGGCTGATGCTGCCGCGTACACGTCCGCGATGGTGATCCGTTCACTACCTTGGATAACCACGCCCCGCGACAGTGCCTCGGTGACAATGGCTCGATCACTGATGGTGGCTTCCAAGCAGCCCACCGAACCGCAGATGCACTGAGCCGACGAACCCGTCGGGAGGTGGGCTATCGAACCGGGTCCGCTGGACGGTGTGTGTACGCGCCCTTCGAAAGTGATAGCAATGCCAGTTGTTTCGCGTGCATAGAAGTACAGGGCTGTGGTGCCGGTGGCGGGAACCTCGGCACGGTCGGCGCTCAGCAGCAACTCTGATGCGGCCATAGCCTCGACATGCGCTGCAACGGAAACCGGTAGGCCCAAGCCGGCGCCGATGACCGAGCCGACCTTCGCGCCCTTCCACCCCAACCTGGGGTGATCGACCACTCCGGTGGCCGAGTCCACTCGTCCACCGATCGCGACACCCACCGCGAGCGGCCGACGCTTGTGCCACCGCGAAATGAACGACTTTGCCGATCGAGCGATAGTGGCAAGCGCAACAGAAGAATTGGTGGTCGGCGTGGGGATCTCGACCGCACCGAGCACCCGGCCGCGAATGTCACTCGCGATGATGCTGGTGACCGCAGCACCGATATGGATGCCGATGGTCAGATACGGCTCGTGGTTCACCTCGAAGGGAACTTTGGGACGTCCGATCGCGCCCGCAGTGGTCAAGTCGGCGCGTTCCCGAACCACTCCCAGTTCGAGCAGGCTGGTGACCTGCCGATTGACTGTCGCAATGCTCAACCCCGAGGCCTTGGTTGCGATGTCCCGTGAGATCGGCCCGCGGAGCCGAGCAATACGCAGGACCGTTGCCGCCGGTCCGTCGGCTATGCGCAGTTCAGGCGCAACAACCTGAGGCCGGGGACCGGAAAGAACGGTTCGTGGTCGAAGGTGAACGGCGGAAAGTGTGGGGGTCGACATGGCTGTCCCTTGCAGAAGGTGGAAGAAGCGCACATCTCGGCCGCCGGGAAGCCAGCATTCATGCTGGTCACAGGAAAATGACGGAGAGAACGACGCAGAAATTAGCTGCAGAAAGAACGGCGGCAACAACACAGTTCGCGTGCCAGCGGCAGACGCGACCCCAACGCAGCGGTCACATAGGTGACCCGCAAAGCGGCAGGCTTGTCGGTCGACATAGGTCCAAAAATAGCAGGTTCCTCTAGTTCCACAAATCGGGCGCGGTAACGATCACCCTGACCGGAACTCTGGCCGCGCCGATTTTTGCGTGTTTGAGTGCATCTATGACCGGCACAGATCCCACTCCCCCACCACATTCACGCGGCTACGAAGGGTTCGGCGGCCGGGTAGGCCGAACCGCCGCGGACTCGACGCCATCCTGGCCACAAACGCCGACACCACATCCGACGTCCCCCAACATCGTTGTCATCTTGATCGACGACATGGGTTACAGCGATATCGGCCCCTTCGGTTCCGAGATCGAAACTCCGACCCTGGACCGGCTTGCAGCACAAGGAGTTCGGCTCACCAACTTTGACTTCCTCTCGGCAGTAAACAGACCGAGATTCCCCACAGGGCTCACACCCCGTAGTTGCCCCTGAAACTCACATTCCAGGGTTCCTGCTTCACAGACAGTCGCCTCCCCTCGCTTACGAGAGAAGAGGACTCACACCATCTCCACAGGCTGACACCGCCAGTCCGACGGCCAAAATATTGATCGCAGCATTGACATCCCGATCGTGAACGGCTCCGCACCGGCACGTCCACTCCCGAACATCCAACGGCAACGACTCGACCACGACACCACATACCGAGCAGGTTTTCGACGACGGATAAAACCGGTCGATCGCGATTACCTGCCGTCCGTACCAATCGGCTTTGTAGTCGAGCATCGACCGGAACTCCGACCACGCCGCATCCGAAATCGCCCGCGACAAATTACGGTTCTTCAGCATGTTCGGCACAGCCAAATCCTCGATGGCGATCACTTGGTTTTCGCGCACCAATCGAGTGGAAAGTTTGTGCAGATGATCGCGTCGCCGATCAGCAACGCGGCCATAGATTTTCGCGACCTTCAACCGGGCCTTCGCCCGGTTAGCCGATCCCTTCTGTTTTTTCGCCAGCGCCCGTTGCGCTTTCGCCAACCGGACGCGATCCTTCGCCTCATGACGCGGGTTGTCGATCTTCTCCCCCGTCGAGAGTGTGAACAGGCTCGTGATTCCGGCATCGACGCCCACCGTCTGTTCCGTCGGCGGTAGTGCGGCGATCTCGGTCTCGACGAGAATCGAAATATGGTACTGGCCACGAGAATTACGGGACACCGTCACCTGAGAAGGCACCACACCGTCTGGCAACGGACGCGACCATCGGATGTCCAACGGCTCCGACTGCTTCGCCAACCGAATGACACCGCACCGGTAGGTGAAGCAGTTCGAAAAATACGTTGCCGAATCCTTCGAAACACCCTTTTTCTTGAACGTCGGATACCGGGTCTGCTTCCGCCAGAACTTGTCGAACGCACCCTGCAACTGTCGCAAGGCTTCCTGCAGTGGACCTTTCGACGGCTCCGCCAACCACGTCGTGTCCGGCTCGCGTTTCCAGCCGGTGAGCATTTTCGACGTGTCCGCGTACGAGACGCGTCGTTTCTCCTGCTGCCACGCCTGCGAGCGCTCCGCGAGCGCCCGGTTGTAGACATACCGAGTGCACCCGAACGTGCGGGCAAGCTGCTCAGCTTGCCCGTCCGTCGGATAGAAGCGGTACTTGTAGGCCCGCTTCACCACCCCCGTAGCCATACCCGAGACACTAACGGCAGCCACCGACAGGTTCGGCTATCCCGGCCCTGAACGACCGGGTTTGCACCGAAAGATCATTGATCAAAGACCTCCGAGCGCACGACGCCGAGAAACCGTTCTTCCGCTACTTCGCTCACGTCGCCATGCACGGACCGTTGCAGGCCAAACCCGAAGACCAAGCCAAGTACCGTGGGCGCTATAACGAGGGCTGGGACCGAATTCGCGAGTCCCGCTTTGCCGCTCAACTGGCGGCCGGGCTTTTCCCGGAAGAAACCAAGCAAGCGCCGCGCAATTCCGAACCCGGTTTCGATGTGCCCGAATGGGATTCACTGACGCCCGAGCACCAGTCACGATTCGCCCGCTACATGGAGGTATACGCCGGGATGGTGGATTCGGTCGACCAGAGCGTCGGCCGCATCGTCGAGACTCTCGAAGAACTCGGCGAGTTGGATAACACCATCATCGTCTTCACTTCCGACAACGGCGGCACCGCTGAGGGCGGATCCGACGGAACTCGAAGCTACTTCGCTCAATTCGCGCACGTACAAGATCCAGACTGGGTCGGCGACGTCCCCCACGACGAGTCGTTGATCGGTGGCCCGCAATTGGGTGTCCACTATCCGCGTGGGTGGGGTCAGACGTCCAACACCCCGTTCCGGTTCTACAAAGGCCAGTCGTTTGCCGGTGGAGTTCGAGTGCCCTTCGTCTTGTCCTGGCCGGCCGGACTCGATACAACTTCCGACGGCAACGGTATTCGAAACCAGTTCGCCTACGTCACCGACCTTGCCCCAACCCTCCTCGACCTCGCCGGGATCGAGGTTCCGACCGTGCGTAACGGGTTGCCCGCCAAAGAGTTCGACGGCGTCTCGGCCGCCGATATTCTGCGTTCGCCGGTCGCAGCGAGCACGCACACGGAGCAGTACACCGAAATGACCGGCAACCGTGGGTATTACAAGGACGGTTGGAAGCTTCTGGCGCTCGCTCCCGAAAACATCGACGAGCCGAACTGGCAGCTTTTCAACGTCACCACCGACCCTACCGAGCTCGACGATCTCGCCTCGCAATTCCCCGGCAAGGTCCGCGAACTCGCCGACGCCTGGGACAACTCGGCCTGGGCCAATACCGTCTTTCCGTTGTTGGGCAATGGCGTCGGAGCCGTCCGCAGACCGGAAGAAGCAGCACTCTCGCATACGGTACGAATCCTGGCGGGCACACCGACCCTCGAGCGCTATCGCTCGTCCCGCCTCATCAGCTTCCGAGACTTCGACATCACCGTCGAACTCGACGGATATCAAGACGGCGACGCCGGAGTCGTGGTCGCTCACGGCGATCCTCAAGGCGGATACATCCTGTACGTGGAACACGGCCACCTCCATCTCGGTTACAACGCATTCGGCGTCTACCAGAGCGTCGACACCGGCCCCCTCGCCGTCGGAAGTACTCGTATCGACGTCGCGGTGACCGTCGCACCGCGATTGCGCTGGAATCTTGCCGTGAGTGTCGACGGCACCTTTGCCGGTCAACTCAGCGAGCAGGTACAACTCGTCGGTATGGCTCCGTGGACCGGAATCTCGGTTGGCGTCGATGCTCGTGGCCCGGTGTCCTGGGACCTGCGAACCCGCCGTGGCGCCTTCCGATACAGCGGTGCACTCCGGGCCGTCACCTACACGCCCGGTGCCGTCCGAGTTCCGGCACGTCACATCGAATCCATCGAACGAGAGGCAGAGTATGCGGCCGACTAGCTCTACGATTGAGTCATGACCCTTTCTTCCGATGCCCGCGTCGCTGTTGTCACCGGAGCTAGTTCCGGTATCGGTGAGGCGACGGCCCGCACGCTCGCTGCTGCTGGATTTCATGTCGTGATCGGGGCTCGTCGCCTCGATCGGCTGGAAAAGATCGCCGAAGAGATCGGCGGCACCGCCCTCGAACTCGACGTCACCGACGAGGATTCCGTCGACGCTTTTGCCGCAGTCCTGCCGAGGGTGGACGTCCTGGTCAACAATGCGGGCGGCGCCAAGGGACTCGCGACGGTCATGGACGCAGATCTCGACGACTGGCGCTGGATGTGGGAAACCAATGTGCTGGGCACACTGCGCGTCACAAAAGCGTTGCTGCCCAAGCTGATCGAATCCGGAGACGGACTGATCGTCACCATCACGTCGATCGCTGCACTGGAGGCGTACGACAACGGTTCGGGATACACCACCGCCAAGCACGCTCAGGCAGTACTGCATCGGACCTTGCGCGGCGAACTGCTGGGCAAGCCGGTTCGTTTGACCGAAATCGCTCCCGGCGCCGTCGAAACCGAATTCTCCCTGGTCCGGTTCGAAGGCGACCAGGAGAAGGCCGACAAGGTGTACGAGGGCATCACGCCCCTGCTCGCGCAGGACATCGCCGACATCATCGGCTTTGTCGCGGCGCGTCCGTCACACGTGAACTTGGATCAAATTGTGGTTCGGCCCCGCGACCAAGCAGGTGCCGGACGCTTCCACCGCACTACCACCTGACCGGCACGACTCTCCTCGCCACCTCAGCGATGCCGCTCGATATCTGCTCCACAATATCTGCGCCCGAAGCTGCTCGGGCACTGATCGTTTCACCGTTCTCCACGATGTACCTGCCGTCCGAGGCGTAGTCACACCAGTGAAAAGCAATCCCGTCGTCGACTGGACGAGTGTCGACGGCAATCCCCGGATAGGTAGCAATTTCGCCGACCGAGGTTCGCGGGCGGCCGAAGAATCGCTTCAGTTCTTCGGCCACCCGCGGATCACCCGCACTATTCATTACCCGGTGGCCAGGAACGTTGCTCAGTTGTCTCACCGAGATCCCACGACCGGTTCCCGCTGCGCACTGAGGGATTGCGTCCACGATCATCCGTGGTAATTCGGACGCCCGCCCCACCGACAAGATCACGTCCGAACCGATATCAATCTGTCGGCCCGGCAATTGGACTGCCAGCACGCCGATACCTCCGAACACAACGCCATGACCTCGCGTCACGTCCTGCCCGATCAGTCCGCACACCTCCACTCGCACAGTCGGTTCCGCGAGGGCTTCGAGAGCTCGGTGCAAACGCTCGTCCAACACGGCGGCGAGACGTTCACTTGCGTGTTGTCGCTGTTGCACAAGGTCCGTCATAGTCTCTGCGTGTGGACGAAACCTCAGCGGATACGGAAGCCTGTCCCGACCCACTGCGTCCCAGAGCAGTTGAAACTCGAGTCCACTGAATTGCCACTGCGACATACTCATTGGCCGAGGACTGACGGCGTGACCATGGGCAGTTCACCGATCAACGTGTTTCCATTGTCGATGTTGATCAAGTAGCCGGGCGTCTGGTGGGTGTCGTCGTCATCTTTGCCTTGACCTCGCGCCCCGGCCATTCCGCCCATGCCACCCATCGCCGGACTGCGTCCGTTGGCGCCGCCGCCGGTTCCGCTACCGCCAACTCCACCGCCGCCGGGTCCGATTCCGCTGCTGCCTATTCCGCCGACAGCGCCGCGTCCACCGCCCGCGAGAGCACCCCCACCGCCTCCGGATCCGAAAGCGCCGCCGCCGGCGCCCAACCCGGAACCACCCGGTGAACCTGACCCAGCACCGCCCGATGGAGATGCGCCGGCACCGGCACCGAAGGCATTCGAATGTGGTGTACCGCCTACGCCCGCGGCATTTGCGCCGGCGAGCAGGTTCGACCCCCCGGCAGACGCGGCTGTTGTGCCTGCCGCACCATCCGAGTTGGCGCCACCAGCGCGATCAGCATCGCCAGAGGTTCCACCGGCATTCGAATCACCTTGCGACGCACCGTCGAATGCATTGCCATCCGCAGTTGACGGACCACCGGCGAACGCTCCGCCTGAACGTCCCTGCGCTGCAGCACCTTCCCCCGCACCGCTCTGCCCCGACCCGCCATCACCCTGCCCCGACCCACCCTGATCGCGGAAGTCTCCGTTTTCTGCCTTTCCGGTGGGTAACGAGTACGCATTCGATCCCCCACCCGAGCCTCCGGATCCGCTACCCGGATATCCGTTGACTCCCCCGTCGCCGGTGATCGGATTGAACGCCGCTGGGAGAATCGGCACTTGGTCGTCGGCTCGCCTCATGTTCGGCAGGTAAACGTCCTTCATCACCTGCCTGGCTCGCCGTTCTGCTTCCTCGGCTTCGTACTGAGCTTGATTCCGCGTTGCACCGGGAATTGCACTGATGAATCTCTCGGTAATACTGGCGCCATCGGGTTCAGGTATCGACCGTTTAACCTCGTCCAAGACAATTCGAGCTTCGCTGACCTTGTTCGAAATCAGCTGAACCCGCGTTTTCAGTTGATTTCCATTCTCGGCATACGCAAGAACAGCCGCCAAAGCAGCCGAGCCGCCCTGCCCTTGCCAACCGTCACCGATTGCCGTGCTGATTGCATGTTGAAACTGGTTGACCCCGGCTTCGGTTCTCCCCGCAATTGCAGTCCACGAACCTCCGATGGCGTCCAGAGTGCCCGGATCCATACGGCTGACGCGTTCAAATATCTCCGCGTGGGACATCGCGTCGAATGGATCATCGTCGATGATCGAGTGCTCGCTGTATTCCAAAGCAGACACCTGAGGTGTCAACGCATCACGGACACGCCAGGCTTCATCGCGTTCATCTTGACCGAGCTTGGCTGCTTCGGTCACTTCGGGCGTGAAGCGCTCACTATCGTCGGTAGCCGATTGCAACGTCACAGTGGTCGATACAAACGAATTCGCCGCCCCCACAACAAGGTTCTGGAATACCTCAGTGATATCTGGAAACCCCACGACAATCCCCGTTTTCGCCTATTTGTCCACACCGGCCATGCGACGTGTATTTCTACCGATTCCATCGGCATCTACCTTCAGTAGACGCATGGAAGACTGCGACGGTTCCGTCAGGAAAGAATTGGACGCACGCTTCAGGCGAGCGCGGACATCGACTTCCAGGTGGGGAGATCGATCGCCCAGTCGTAGATATCGCCGTCGGCGGCCGAGAGCGCGATCGACGTTCCCGTCACCTCGACTGGATCGCCATACAGGGCGGTTCCGAAGTACTCCTGGGCGTCGGACATGGAGAGGTTGATGCAGCCGTTGGTGACGTTCGACGAGCCCTGAACTCCGGTTGTTTCGGGGTTCGCATGGATGAACTCACCGTTGTTGGAGATACGGACTGCCCAGCGTTCGCGAACGTTCTCGTAGAACGGCGGGTTGGACATGAGGAAGTCTTCGTACTTCTCGGTGACCATGTGAATGCCACTGCGCGTGACGTTTCGGGGTTCGTTTCCCTCGCCGTAGCTGACCGGAATGTCCATGATTGTCTGGCCGTCGCGGACCACCTGCATACGGTGGCTGGGCGCGTTGGCCTTCACGATCTGGCTTCGACCGATCGTGAAGTCGAGTGTGAGGTCTTGGTCTCCGTAAGCGCCGCCGCCGTAGTTCAATCCGTAGAGCTTGGCGTCGAGATGCACGGCAGTTCCGGGTACCCAGTAGGTGGCCGGACGCCAATGCGCCCGCGATCCGCCGTTGTCGTCGGGCAGCCAGGCCCACGAACCGGGGGTGGGCGGAACAGTGGTGACGACCAGAGCCTTTTCCACCGCAGCTTGGTCGACAACGGTGTCGTCGAACTGCAAGGTGATCGGCGCGGCGATGCCAACTTCCTGGCCGTCGGCGATGTTGAGAGTGCCACCGGTCCGAGATGCTGGAGTGAGTGTCGTGAAACTGCCGTCGACTCGAACGGTTTTTCCGTCGGTGCCCGTTGCCGAACCCGACCACGAATACGTCGCCCCGTAGCCGAGAGCCTCGCTGACGGTGAACGACGTCTTGTCCGGGGACAGTTGCCCGGCGACGGGTTTGCCCGCCGAGGAACTCAGAGACACCTCGTCCAGGGTCCCGCCGGTGACTGCAACCGATACCGGCGCGATCGGGCTGACGTCTTGGGTGCCGACGGCGGGTGTCGACGTAATGTGCGCGACCGGAGGTTTTTCTGTCGGTTCGGCATTGCCGGCAGTAGTGGCTCCGCCGATAGTGCAGCCCGCAATACCCAGCATTGCGACAAGCAAGAGCGCTACCCAGGCAGCGAGACGCGGACGGTTTCTCCTACTACCTGGCTGATGCACCTCAACAGGCTACCTTCGCTTTTCCGGCTCAGCTCAGATCCGGCAACCCACGGTTACCGGTTCCGGCTCCAGAAGCACGCCGAATGCAGCCTCGACCCCGTCCCGGACAGTTCGGGCGAGAGCAACGATGTCAGCGCACTTCGCATCGCCCCGGTTTGTCAGGGCCAGGGTGTGACGCGTCGACAATCGAGCGGGCGCATCCTCCCCCGGATATCCCTTCGAGAATCCGGCGCGCTCGATCAGCCAACCTGCCGACAACTTGGTTCCACCGACGCCCGGATACTGCGGAACTGCGACGTTCCCGAGCTTGCTGCTGATCGCGGCCAACACCGGCGGAAGTTGATCGTCGGAGACAACCGGATTGGTGAAGAAGGAACCAGCACTCCACGTGTCGTGATCGTAGGCGTCGAGAACCATCGCCTTACCCGAACGCAAGCCCAGAACAGCCGCACGGACCAGCGACGCAGGCACACGGTCACCTTCTTGCGCATCCAGAGCGGTGAACAGTTCCCGGTACGCCAGCGGCGCACTCAGCCCGTCCGGGGTCGTGTCGAATTCGACGGCCAGGACCAGCGCGGCATCCGAATGTTTCAGGACACTCGAGCGGTATCCCAGTTGAAGTGCAGCAGGTTCGACCCAGGACACCTCACCGCTGCGACGATCGAGCAACTGGACCCGGCGCAACTGCGATCCCACCTCGACGCCGTAAGCGCCGACATTCTGTACCGGCGTCGCCCCCGTCGAACCGGGGATTCCGGACAGAGCCTCGAGGCCACCCAATTCTGCGGCTACGGATTGACCGACAACCTCGTCCCACACCGCACCTGCCTCGGCAATCACGCGGTCGGTGTCGAGGGTCACCGTGGTGTTCGCCACACGGACCACGACGCCGTCGAATCCGTCGTCGGAAATCACCAGATTCGAGCCGCCCGCCAAGATCAGCGAAGGCACCCGCTCACGATCGAGCAGACGCACGACGTCGACGAGCGACTGCGTCGTCGGGCATTCCGCCAGCAGCCTCGCAGGTCCGCCGACTCGAAGCGTCGTCAATCCCGACAGGTCAATGTTCTCGGACACGAAAGCGCCGGAATCTACGACGCGTTGGCCAATGGTTACGTCCCACACATCGGTAAACGGTAGCCTCCACAATCGTGAGCCGTCGCATCGAGCATTCATCGAAGTACACCGTCCCTGCCGCCAAGGTCCATGAGGCGGTGACGTCCGAGCAGTACTGGCGTGACCGTGTCGCCGCTGTAGGAGGCCCCGGAGCAACCATTGACGAACTGACTGTCCGCGACGAAACCGTCGCCGTGACCATGTCTCAGGTCATTCCTGCCGAGCACTTGCCTTCCATGGTTTCCAACTTCATCAAGGGTGACGTCGTCATCAAGCGGAGCGAGACCCTCGCCCCGCTCAACGGAGACACCGCGACGGGAACCTTCTCGGCGCACATCGACGGCGTTCCCGTACGCGTCGAGGGCACTCAGGTGCTTACCAACGACGCCACCGGTTGCACGTTGACCGCCGACGGTGAGGTCGAGGTCAAGATCCCGATCATCGGCGGCAAGATCGAAAGCGCGATCGTCGAAGAAATTCTCCGTCTGATCGAGGGCGAGCAGAACTTCACCCGGGGGTGGATCACCGAATAGCAGGTTGCGGGCGGGGTACGTTTTTTCTGTAACAGCAGGTAGCCGGTATCGTTTTCGATCATGGCTCGCCGCATCGACTACTCCGCCCGCTACCAGCACTCCCCGGAACAGGTCTACGAAGCACTGACCGACCGCGGATACTGGGACGCTCGGGTCGAGGAGATGCGCAAGCATTCCGAAAATCGTGTGGAACATTTCGAGGTCACCGATTCCGGAATCGATCTCGTCCTGCACCATGTCCTGCCCCGCGCGGATCTGCCTGATCTCGCGCAGACCGTGATGCGAAACGATCTGGTCATCACTCGCCGAGAGTCGTACGGCGTGTTCGGTGAGATCGTCACCGGAACCTACGAGGCGTCCATTCCCGCCGGGCCGGGAAGCCTCACCGGAACCATGGAACTGTTCGGCACCGACACCGGCTGCACCTTGCGAACCTCCTCGGAAGCCAAGGTGTACATCCCGTTTCTCGGCGGCAAGTTGGAAGAGCTGATGCTCAACAATCTCGTCGATCTGTTCCGTACGGAAGCTCAGGTCACCGCGACCTGGCTCGCCGCCCGCTGACCCGCGGTGAAGACTGCTCCACCCTCGAAGCCCGAGGGTGTCATCACACGTGGAACTACCGGCATCAACCGTCTGCGCCGCAGCGACCGCTGGATCGTGCACAACACATCCGTGGGTCGTGCGCTGCGCCATGCTGCTGATCCACTGATCGTCGACCTCGGCTACGGCGCCCGCCCGGATACGACATTCGAGATGGCGGACCGCCTTACCGCAGTACGACGCGACCGCCGCGTGATCGGCCTCGAAATCGATCCGGCCCGCGTAGTGGCCGGCCGCGACGGTGTCAGCTTCGCGCGAGGTGGATTCGAATTGGCCGGGCTCTCACCGGTTTTTGTCCGCGCCTTCAACGTATTGCGTCAATACCCCGAAGACGCAGTGGAATCGGCATGGTCGCACATTCAATCCGGTCTGGCGCCCGGTGGCCTGATCCTCGACGGGACGTGCGACGAACTCGGGCGTCGCTGCGCCTGGGTACTTCTCGACGCTCATCGACCACTCACTCTGACCTTGGCGTGGGATCCTTTCGACATCGAGAAGCCCTCGGACATTGCAGAACGCTTGCCCAAGGCCCTTATTCACCGCAACGTACCGGGTGAGCCGATCCACGCACTCCTCACCGCGGCTGATCGCGCGTGGGCGACAGCTGCCCCCCACGCGTCTTTCGGCCCACGACACCGATGGGCTGCAGCTTTGGAAATTCTTCGTGCGCAAGGTATTCCGGTTCAGCCGGCCCGTCGGCGCCTCCGAGACTGCATCTTGACGGTGCCCTGGCATGTAGTGGCGCCCACCTCCTGACAGATAGACAGAGCGCCCCGCCTCCGGAGAATTTCCGGAGGTGGGGCGCTCATGTCAGTACTGCTTCGGGCTAGGACCCGAAGATGTTGCCCAGACTGCCGAGCGAGCCGGTCGAGCTACCGGCGCTGCCGGTGCCGCCGCCATTTGCTGCCGGGGCAACCTGCACGGAGATCGACTCGGTGGAGGCTGCAACGTTTCCGTTGCCGGAGAACTCAGCCTTGACGGTGCGCTGTCCCGCTACCGTGGGGGTCCAGTTCCGACTTGCCTTGCCGTTGGCCTCGACTTTTGCCGTACCGATGACCGTGTCGCCGTCCTTGAACGTGACTGTGCCACCGGCGTTGGCGGGATTGATCTGAGCCGAAATGGACTGTGCGACACCAACCTGGCCGTCGACTGCCGAAACGCTTGTCTTCGATTCGGTGATGTCCGCGGGCTTATCTGCCACAGTTGTGGCTGTACTGGTGCTCGAAGGCTTGACTCCGTCGCGGCCCGAGAACGAAGCGTCGATCGTCGGGCTTCCTGCCACCGCCGGAACCCAAGCGTAGGTGGCTTCGCCGTTTCCATTGACCGGCACGTCGGCAAGGGTCGTGCTGCCGATCTTGAAGGTGACCGTTCCGCCGGCAGCCTTCGGTGAAACCGTTGCCTTCAGTGTGGTCGACTTACCGACCTGAGCTCCAGAAATTCCGGCGAGGGTCGTGGTGGACGACGCATCAGCCTGCGTCACATTCATGTTCTGGGCTGCGGACTGTGAGCCCACCGCCTTTGTGGTGTCGGCAAACTTCGCGGAGATGGACGCGGCGCCCTGAGTCGTCGGTGTCCAGGCGTAGGTTGCAACACCGCTGTTGAGCGTGCCGCTACCAATCTTGTTGCCGGCGTCGAAGAAATCGACCGGATCACCGTTGGCGCCGCCGGTAACCGTCGCGCTCAATGTGGTCGGTTCGCCAACCTGCGCGCCACCGATCGGAGCGAGAGTCGTCGATGACACGTTCTTCGCAACAGTGATCGACGGACCGCGGTTACTTGTGGCGTCGTTTACCCCGCCCGAACCGTTGAAATGCACCGTCGACGCCAACGCAGTCTCACGCGCACAATTCGCAGCTACCTCAAACGCGAACTCCACTGTTACTGACTGGTTGTCATACAGTCCCCACCCACCGACCGGCGACTTCACCTTGGCGAAGCCCGGCCCCTTGTCATTCAGCGCATAAGGCTTTCCATTCACCTTCGCGGAATCGTCGACGTACACCAGACACGGATCCTGAACGTCCTTCACCTCGTAGAGGTAGTTGACAACCCACGACGTCCGCGTCAGCGTCGTCGTCGAAACAATCCGCTCGCCTTCAGACGGCGTTCCGTTGCTGATGGTGCGAGCGATCTTGTAACCATTCGAATCGAACTCGGAGACCACCGGAGCCGCATTCGCAACACCCAGACCAACCACCGCAAACCCGGCAGCAACTGCAAAAGCACTCACACCACTGACAACACGACGTACAGAACTAGCCGACATAAAAAGACGTTCCCTCTCGACAACACACAAGACAACACACAAATGGACGCCCACAACGGACGTCCATTCTTCCGATTTGTAAATATTGTCCCATGCCTGAAAGTTAGCTGGACCTCACCCATCCTGATCGTGAAGGATTTCGATCGCTGAGCGAACAAAATCCTTCAGGATCAGAGCGACCGATTGGCTACCAGCGCCAACTCGACCCTCACAGCGACGTCGATGGCCGCGTTCTCGCAGGACAGATAGAGCTCGCGGGCATCCAGTCGACCGATGGCAAGACCGTCGGAGACCACCTCGTCGAGCAACTCTTGAGAGATCCCACCCGCAGCGAGATCGAGAACGGTGCGCACGGGTGTCGTAATACGAATGGGTCCAATCTGCTCGCACTCGGATTCAGTGAGAATGCACCGGTGCAGGGCCAATTGCCGTACCGGAGCCGTGATTGGCATTTCTGTCGAGAAATGGAGGAATCGCGGCTGTAAATGGCCAAGTCCGTGGAGTTCTGCTGCGCTGTAATGCGAGACGGTTGCCCGGCCGGCAAACCAGGTACACCATTTTGCAAACTCGTCGAGTGCTGTATGCCTGACCGAATCCAAGCGGAAGAGGCCCGGGCAATCCGAAATCCAAGTACCCGATTCCAGGAGAGAATTCACGTCGCCCGCTGTCAGCCCCAAGGCCGATGCCTGATCTGTCGCGACAAATCCGCATTGCCGCAGCGCTAACTGCTCGAGTGCTTCGTAATCGGGAGCCATGACTACCTCCGAAGACCGTCGACGACGCTTCCCGCCAGACTACGTCAGCGTGTGTTCCGGATCACAGCATTGAACAAATGCGTGTATTCACAGAGTTCATTCAGACTCGTCGGGAAGAATCCCTGAGATGACTGTCGCAGCGAACAACGCACCCCCGCGCAATCGTGTGCTCATCGTCCTGCTCGTCGTGATCGCTGTGCTCGTGGCAGCGCTCGTCGGCGGCGAACTGTACGTGCGCAATCAAGTCAAGACCTGCATGGCGGACCAGTTTCAGAGCGAACTCGGCTCTCAGGTCGACGTCGGGCTGAGCTGGAAGCCGGTACTTCTTCAGGCCGTCGACAAGAAGGTCCCGTACATCAGTATCGACAGCGACGATTCGTCGTTCGGGCCGGCGTCCGGAATGCAGGTTCACGCCAAGGTCAACGACATCGACCTACAACCGTCGGCCGGGAACAGCGGAACGATCGGCAGTTCCACCGCCGACGTCACGTGGTCCACTGCCGGGATCCTGACCACGTTGCAGCAGCAGGCCTTCGGCGGTCTGGTCACCGGCGTGACGACGGATTCTGCCGCCGGAACCTTGTCCTTCGACGTCGGCCCGGCCGGCCTCGCCAAGCTGACGGTCAAGCCGACGGTCACCGACGGAGTTGTCGACGTCAAAACCGTGGGCGCCGAAGTCCTGGGCTTCGGACTTCCCACCGATCTGGTCGACGGCGTTGTCCAGACATTGACCGACAGCCTGCAGACCTACCCGCTGGGAATGCAGCCCACCAAGCTCACCGTCACGGACAGTGCGATCCAGATTTCACTGGAGGGCGGCGCCTACGCAATGCCCGTCGCCAACGGAACGCAGAATGCATCGGCCGTCCCCGACAGCTGTGGAATCCTGACTTAGTCAGTCAGACCGTCGAGCACAGCGCGGGTTCCCGAAAGCCCGAGTCGGGTGGCTCCCGCAGCAATCATGTCGAGTGCAGCCTGCGTCGTACGGATTCCGCCGCTGGCTTTGACTCCCACGGCGGGTCCGACGGTCTTGGCCATCAACGCCACGGCTTCCACCGTTGCACCACCGGCGGGGTGGAAGCCGGTGGAAGTTTTTACGAAGTTGGCACCCGCATGCACTGCGGCACGGCAGCATTCGACGATCGCTTCATCGGACAATGCTGCGGTTTCGAGAATCACCTTCAGCACGGCAGTCTCGCCCATGGCTTCGCGCACAGTCAGAATATCGGCCAGCACCGCGTTGTAGTCGCCGGCGATTGCCGCTCCGATGTCGATGACCATGTCGATTTCGCGAGCACCTTGATCAACGGCCAAACGAGCTTCGGCGCCCTTCACCAACGAATGATGTTTGCCGGACGGAAATCCCACCACAGCGGCGGTCACCAAACCTTCGGCGCGGATGGGGAGCATCGACGGCGAAACACACACCGCGAGCACGCCCAGTTCCTGTGCCTCGGAGATCAGGGCGTTCACGTCGGCAGCTGTGGCTTCGGGTTTGAGCAGGGTGTGGTCGACCATCGCGGCAACCTGGGAACGAGTGAGCGCAGCTTGAGCCATGAAAGAAAGCTTGGCACATGACCACGCGTCGGGCGCCACCGCGACACCTGAGAGACTAAGCCTCATGACCGCTGCCTCGTTGACAGATGATCGACGCTACGTTCTCTCCCTCGGCTGCCCCGATACGACTGGCATCGTCGCGCGCATCTCGACCTTCCTCACCGAGGTTGGCGGGTGGATCGTCGAAGCGGCGTATCACGCTGACGCAGACACCGGATGGTTCTTCACACGTCAGGCGGTTCGTGCGTCGTCGATCAGCATCAGCATCGAGGAACTGCGTGAGCGTTTCGCCGCTGTTGCAGCCGAGATCGGCCCCGAAACCGAGTGGACACTGCACGATTCCGCGGCACCCAAGAAGATCGTGCTCCTGGTGAGCAAGGAAGGCCATTGCCTCCACGATCTGCTCGGTCGCGCTGCGGGCGGAGAACTTCCCGCTGAAATCAGCGCGGTCATCGGCAATCACGAGGACCTCCGTAGCGTCACCGAACGCCACGGAATCGACTTCCACTACGTGCCGTTTCCCAAGGATCCGGCGCAGCGTGGACCGGCATTCGAGCAGGTTCGCAGCCTTGTCGACGCCCATGATCCCGACGCTGTTGTCCTGGCCCGCTTCATGCAGGTGCTGCCGGAGTCACTGTGCGAGCACTGGTCGGGCCGCGCAATCAACATTCATCACAGCTTCTTGCCGTCGTTCATCGGTGCGCGTCCGTACCACCAGGCGTTTGCCCGGGGTGTGAAGTTGATCGGCGCTACCTGCCACTACGTGACTGCAGAACTGGATGCCGGTCCGATCATCGAGCAGGACGTGATCCGAGTGGACCATGCCGACGTCGCCGCCGACATGGTCCGACAGGGTCGCGATATCGAAAAGCTGGTTCTCTCACGCGGTTTGCGGTGGCACCTCGAGGATCGTGTGCTGGTACACGGACGCAAAACCGTCGTCTTCAGCTAGAGATTGCGCAACCGCACTATCTCCCGGTTAAATTCGTCGAGGCTCTCGATGGACGTCATGTGCCCGACGCCCGGCAACACGATCAACTGTTCGAGGTTGCCGGCGTCTTCGAGAACCTGAGCGAGCTTGCGCGCGTGCACCGGTGGGGTGAGTCGGTCCAGTGATCCGACCATCACTGTGGTCGGTACATCGAGGTTATCGAGCCCCTCATGGATGTCGAGACCGCTGAGCGCAGCTCCCCAGCCGCCGCGGACGCGGGGCTTGCATTCACGAACGATGTTCTCGCAGAACGCAACTTCAGCTCTGGTGGCGTTGGGTGACATCGAGATGTACTGGAACGCCTTGGTCATCGCGCCCGAGGACACCAGTGGTATCGGTGTGCTGAGAATTGCACGGCCTACCGGAACCGGTACCCGCGGAAAGCGATTCGGCAGTGGGATGACGGTGGTTTCGGCGATGAGGCGATCACTGGCCGTGCTGGCGAGCATGACGGCCGAAGCGTATTTCTTGACTTCGTCAGGATGCTTGCCGGCCCACGCGATGATGCTCATGCCGCCCATACTGTGCCCGACGATGACGGCCTTCTTGCCCTCTCGGACGGTGGCCGCCAAGACTGCGGAGAGATCGTCTGCAAGTACGTCTGATCCCAGGGGAAGGGTGCCGACGGTGCTGCGTCCGTGACCGCGCTGATCGTAGGTGATGACGCGGTACTCGCCGGCGAGGGCGTTGACCTGCGGGTACCAGAATCCGGTGGAGCAGGTCAAGCCGTGGCTCAGAACTATCGGGTCACCGTCGGCGGGGCCGTACTCGCGAATGTTGATGATCGCACCGTCGTCGGTGGTCAGTTCGCTGATGTCGGCCTTGAACGTCGGGGTCTGCAGGAGCGCATTGGGTTCGACGTCGGCGACAAGCGTCAGCCCCCGGGTGGAACGCCGATGGCGAAGACCGGCAACTGCCGCTACAGCGGCACCCACTCCGACTGCTCCGGCCAATACCCGGAGGGTGGTAGTACGCGAACTGCTGGACATGCATTTACCCCTGACTGCTTCTGGAAGAGTTAGATACGGATGTTGCGTGTCAGATGATGTGCGCGCGGCGCAACAATATCTTGGACGGGCCGCCGATGAGGCCGACCTCGGTGAGAAATTCGACCGTATTCCCGCATCCTCGACGCACCATGTCGTGGTAGTGGACATTGTTCTTTGCGGCTTTTTCAGCCGCGTCGGCGTCGAGTCCGGCTGCGGCGTACACGTTTTTGTTCACGAGGCTGGTGACCACGAAGTACGCCGTGATGGCGAGCACGAGGCGGATACGTGCTCGCTGGAACCTTGTGGCGTGAGCTACGCGTCGGACGGTTTCTTCGCGCGCAAACCTGATGTGGCGGGCTTCTTCGACTACGTGAATTTTGCTGACGGTTCGGGTGAGTGGCTGAACTCGCTTGTCTCGCATGAAGTCGCGTTGCATCATGTCGAGGATTTCTTCGGCGAAGAGTGTTCCGCCGTACGCCAATGATCCTGTGGCCGTTGCTTTGAAGGGTCGTGATGCGGTGCGGATCCAGGCCTTGGGTCGGTAGGACGGGACACCGAATTTTGCGGCTGAGCGGGCGAACATCGTGGAGTGGCGGCATTCGTCGGCAATTTCGGTGAGCGCGAATTGCACATGTGGCGTGGACGGATCGTGAAAGTAGATGTCGCGGATTAGCATCTGTATGAGGATCATCTCGAACCAGATGCCCGTGCCGGCGATGCTCGCTGCTTCGTGGATTGTGAGGGTGATGCGTTGTTGCTGCGTCATCTCGTCCCACATCGGTGTGCCGTAGAGGCTGCACCATTCGGGGGTCATTCCGTAGAGGTCGTCCGGGATGGGAGCTTCCCAGTCGATTTCGATCAGCGGGTCATAGGATGTGCGGGCTGCCGAGGCGAGAAGCCGCGACGCTGTTTCCTGGCGGTCACCAGCCCGTGTCAAACGGGACTTCTCTTGTTCTACAGACATCGCAGTTCACTCCCCACGAAGGCTGGCAATCTATATGTGACTGCCGTTAACCCACAATAGCACCGCACACATCACCACGGTCAGGGTTGAACGAAGAAAACGTGCGCTACCAGCGCGATCCGCGCTGGATGTCGTCCACGCGCGGACGAACGTCAACGAGGTACACGCACACTGCGACTACCGCGATGATGCCCAGCATCTGCACCGGACCGAATGCCAGCAGAACCAACCCCGACACAACAAGAATTCCCAGCCAGATCGGCTTGGTCAGCTTGTTGACCGCGGTAAATGCGTCCGGACGCTGCCGAACGGCATGCACGATCGCGAAGACAGCACCGGCTAACGCCAGTACTCTCAGTACAAGAAAGATCAGGCCGATAATGCCATCCACAGCTATCACAACTACATCCTAGTTTCAGTTCCGCACGTCTACGACCAGAAGGCTCCCACGCCCGAGAGCGCAGGAGCCTTCACGCTGACCAACTCAGCTGAAATTAAGCCTTCTTGGTCGGTGCAGCAGCCTTGGCCGGTGCGGCCTTGGTCGGTGCAGCAGCCTTGGCCGGAGCGGCCTTGGCCGGAGCAGCAGCAGCCTTGGCGGGCGCGGCAGCCGGAGCAGCAGCGGCAGCCGGAGCAGCCTTCTTGGCGGCAGCGGTAGCGCGTTCCTGAACGTCGGCCGCAGCAGCGGTTACGCGGGCAGCAGCTTCCTTGGAAGCCTCGTCTGCCTGCTCACCGAGGTCGAGAACCTTGAGTGCAGCTTCGTCGCCGGCGTCGGCAATCTTCTCGCCGACCTCTTCTGCGGTGTCGGAGATGCGTCCGGCGGTGCGGCCGGCCAGCTTGGCAGCCTGCTCGCCCACGGCGCGGGTCTGACGCGCAACGGTGCCGAGTGCATCTTCGGTCAGTTCGACGACGTCACCGAGTGCGGATTCTGCAGCGGCGATGCCTTCTTCGACGGCCGGCTGCTTGCGGATGCGCTCGACTGCATCTTCGCCGCGCTCGGCGAGGGAGTTGTACAGATCGCCGGCAACCTTGAGGTATGCCTCGGCGACCTTGCGGAGCTCTTCGGGTGCAAACTTCTCGCGCAGCTCGGCGAGCTCCTCGGGCAGCTCGGCCGGCAGGCCGGCGAGACGCTCACGAAGTGCCTCAACGCTTTCCGCGACGTCACCCTGTACTGCAGCGAACTTTTCGCGGGCACCGTCGACGCGGCCGGTGACCTCGTCCTGACGGGTCTCGGCGCGCTCACGAACCTGTGCGACGACGTCGGCAACAGCCTGGACGACGAGGTCGCCGGCGCCGACTGCGGCGAAGAGCGAGGTCTTGACGTTGTCGATGGTGGTCTTGTCAGTCATGGTGTTCTCCTTGTGAAAGTTCTTTAGTCCGGAGTTGTGGTCTGGGCTGCTGCTGCTGCATCGGCGGCGGGCCGCGTCGAATCGTTCTCCCGACAGAACGAGTCGTAAATCTCGAGCAGTACTTGCTTCTGTCGCTCGTTGATGGCGGTATCGGCAATGACCGCGTCACGGATCGGACTGTGTGGCCGTTGCTCGAGGTACCCGGCTTGGACGTAGAGGACTTCCGAAGACACTCGGAGTCCTTTTGCGATTTGCGCGAGTACGTCGGCGGACGGTTTCCGTAGTCCTCGTTCGATCTGACTGAGGTACGGATTGCTTACACCGGCGAGCTGCGCGAGTTGGCGCATCGATACTTGCGCGGCTTCTCGTTGTGCACGAATAAACCCCCCGATATCGTGTGCCGCAGAGCTGACGACGCGTGCTGCCAAGTCGCTGGCTCCGGCTGCGGCACCGGATGATTCACGTTCTCCGTCATCGGAGTTCGTCGACTTCGCTGGCATTGCGTCCTCCCTTTCCAGTGGACATTTCCCACCATAGGAGAGGGTGCTAACTATTGCAAGCACTACTGCTAGCACTCGTGGTGGACATCACACGCGCGCCCAGAACTCAGCCGAAAATGAGCGTCGAGAACGTATAGATGAACAGACCCGCAATCGATCCGACGACAGTGCCGTTGATGCGAATGAACTGGAGATCACGGCCGACCTGCAGTTCGATCTTCTCGCTGGCCTCCTCCGCATCCCACCGTTCGACGGTGTCACTGATGACGCCGGTGATCTCGTCGGTGTAGTTCTCCGCGATGTACGTCGTTCCGGCAGCAAGCCAGCCGTCGACCTTGCTCCGCATCGAATCGTCGTCGCGCAGACGCACACCCAGTCCGGCGACGTTCTCGGCGACCTTGGTTCGCAAGGTGCTGTTGGGGTCGTCCACCGATTCCATGATCAAACGCTTGGCCACCTGCCACGTCGCCGACGCCAGACCGGTGACTTCCTCGCGGCCCATGATCTCGGCCTTGATTCCCTCGGCCTTCTTGATCGTCTCGGGATCGTTCTGCAGATCGTCCGCAAAATCGATCAGGAACCGGTTGGCCGCAAGCCGCACCTCATGCTCCGGGTTGGCCCGCACCTTCCACGTGAACTCGACCAATTCCTTGTAGATCTTCTCGCCGAGCATCGCGTCGACGAACTTCGGCGACCACGCCGGCGAGTCACGCAGGATCACCCGGTCGATCGTTTCCTGACTACCGAGCGCCCATTGGTGTGCGCGCTCGGCCAGCAATTCGATGATCGGCAACTGCTTGTTGTCCTTGAGAAGCTCGCCGAGAACCCGCCCGATAGGCGGTCCCCACATCGGTTCGGCCAGCCGTTTGACGATGGTGTTGTCGATGACCTGCGCAATATCCTCGTCGCGCAGTACCTCCACCAGGCCGCGCAGGATCGTCGACGTCTCCGCCGCAATCCGGGCGGCATTCTCCGGCTCGGCCATCCACGTGCCCAAGCGCAGCGGAATCTGAGCCTGCTTCACTTTCGCGGACACGACGTCCGGCGCCAGGAAATTCTGGCCGACAAATGAACTCAAACTGGCCCCGAGCTGGTCCTTCTTACGTTTGATGATCGCGGTATGTGGGATCGGGATGCCCATCGGATGGCGGAACAGCGCCGTGACGGCAAACCAGTCGGCCAACGCGCCGACCATGCCGGCCTCCGACGCGGACCGCACGTATCCGACCCACGCTCCGGCCCCGCGAGATTCCTGCCAACGACAGAACAGATAGACCACCGTCGCGAAAACGAGGAGCCCGGTGGCAAAAAATTTCATCTTCCGAAGGTCTCGACGCTTGGCTTGATCGTCGAAGGCGGAGAGGCTCAGTTGCTGCACCCTTGCCATTGTGCCGAAAGATTGTGGCGAGAGGCGTACGTGAGCCCGATCCAACCGCACAGGTGCGTGCCCGGGGAAAACATGCGGACACTAAGCTGAAAGGGAATGTAGACCGCTCGGACGTGGTATCACCACAGATATGAGAAGACTCGTGGCCAAGAACACTGTGCAGGACAATGAGCAGGTAGACGGCACAGTCGTTGCTGATGCAAAGCCCGAGAAGTCCGACGGTCGTAAGCGGCGCTGGCGTGAGCACAAGATCGCGCGTCGCGAAGAGCTTGTCGACGGCACCATCGCCGCGATCCGGGCACGCGGCCGCGATATCGGCATGGACGAGATCGCGTCCGAAATCGGCGTCTCCAAGACCGTTCTCTACCGCTACTTCGCAGACAAGAGTGACCTGACGACGGCCACGATGATGCGGTACGTCGAGACCATTCTCGCGCCGCGCATCTACCAGGCCATCAGCGACGAACTCGACGATTTCGAACTCACCCACGCCACAATTACTGCGTACGTCGAGACCGTGGCGTCGGATCCGTCGATTTATCTCTACGTGATGGCCAGCGGCGCCGGCGCCAATCGCGACGTGGTTGCCGAGTCGGAGCGGATGATCGCCGAACTGCTGTCCACCGTGCTGGGCAATCGCCTCCGCGAGATGGAAATGGATTCCGGCGGGTCGCTTCCGTGGGCCTACGGCATTGTCGGTGGCATCCAGTTGGCGACGCACTGGTGGATTTCCAACAAGTCGATGTCCGCTGAATCGTTGATCGACTACCTGACGATGATGACGTGGGGCGGCATTACCGGCATCGCGGCGGTCAAGGGTTCCCCGGTCAAGTTCAAGTCGATGCCACATCCGTTGACGGTTCCCGAGAACGACTGACCAAACCGGGTTTGCTGTGGCACAGTTCCCAGTTATGGCAAACGACTCGCTGTGGGAAACATCGGCCGTCAAGATCCTTCGGGCGCAGCCTGGCTTCGAACTGGCGCAACTCGACCGAAACAGCACTCCCGGATTCACCGGAAACAAAGCTGACGGTCAGCGGTTACTCGAAGAGCGCGGCGGCGTCCTGTCGGATCTGCAGGAGTTGTTGTACGCCAACGGTCGCTCGGGCGACACTCGATCCGTCTTGCTCGTACTGCAAGGGATGGACACCGCAGGCAAGGGCGGAATGATGCGCCACGTCATCGGTCACGTCGATCCGCAAGGTGTCGATCATGCGTCGTTCGGAGTCCCGACGGACGAAGAGAAGAAGCACCACTTCTTGTGGCGCATCCGGAAGGAACTCCCCCGCAACGGATACCTCGGTGTCTTCGACCGCTCTCACTACGAGGACGTCCTTGTCGTGCGCGTCCACGATCTGGTTCCGCCGACTGTGTGGGGTGCGCGGTACGACGAGATTAATCAGTTTGAAAAGGAACTGGTCGACGCCGGCACCACGATAATCAAGGTCGCGATGTTCGTGTCCTTGGACGAGCAGAAGAAGCGACTGCAGGAACGCCTCGACCGCCCGGAGAAGTACTGGAAGTACAACCCGAGCGACGTATCGGAACGCAAGTTGTGGCCCGCCTACCAAGACGCATATCAGGCAATGCTCGACAAGACATCCACCGAACACGCACCGTGGTACATCGTTCCGTGTGATCGCAAGTGGTACAGCCGAATTGCCGTCACCGAACTGCTCATCGACGCATTCGAGAAGATGAACCTGTCCTGGCCGCCGGCCGATTTCGACGTCGAGATCGAGAAGGCGCGACTCGCAGATTCGTAAGGTCAGAACAGGTGCGGCGACTCGCGGTGCACCTTGTGATCGTGCCGCACGGTTCCGCCGTACAGCGCAACAGCAGCGACAACACAGGCAACGCCGGTCAGTCCGGCGACCAGCGCCCAGCCTCCGTTGCCCGATCCGGCGGCGACAAGAAATCCGCCCAGACACACAACGGTGACAAGAACCAGGAAGTACGACGCCCACGCCGCAAAGAGATTGAGCTTCATGATGGCTCCTCCGGTCAGGTCCCCGTTACTGTCGGGGCCCTAGTGGCTTCGACCGTACGCCGGGGCCTGGCTCTCGACAAGATGCCGGGGTCTGGCTCTCGACAAGATGCCGGGGCCCGGCGGGCGACAAGAGGTTTCCTAGCTTCTTCTCTGGGTAGCCGAATTACATGGATATCGGAAACCTTTACCGCAGAGCCGAATCCGCACACCAACTGGACGGTCCATCTATAGGAATCCAGCGGCGAATCCTCGGCGCCGTCGACAGCACGCCCACCACCCGGAAGATTGCCGACGCACTTCGCGGCAGCCTTGTCGGTCACCCGTTGCATCCAGCTCTGGTGACCGTTCCCGCCGGAGCGTGGACCGCGTCGGTCATCTTCGATTTCTTTGTGCGAGAACCGGAAACGGCACGACGGTTGATTGCCCTCGGCTTGATCACCACTCCCCCGGTCCTCATGACGGGTTGGCTCGACTGGTCCGAGCGCAGCGACACCGCGCGGCGAGTGGGATTGGTTCACGCAGCGGCGAACGGTGTCGGGATCATGTCCTTCATCGCGTCGTACCGATTACGTGCCTGCGAAACCGGCGGACTGCGCTCTGCCCGCCTGCTCTCCCTGATCGGACTGACCGCAGTCAGTGTCGGCGGAGCGCTGGGCGGGCATATCGTTTTTCGGCTGATGGATGCGTCCACCAGTGTGTAGCTCCAATTACGTGGCAGCGAGTCCGTATCCGCGGAGCATCCGAGCAGTCCGGTCGGAATCCGCCAGCGGCCGGTCCGTCGCCCACCGCAGCCGCCGGGGTCCCGAGCTGTCTACGCTCACACCGAATTTCGCGACAAGCTCCGGCGACGCCACGGCTTCTTCACCGAGATACCCCAGGACGATCAGATCCTCACCGGACCTCGTTTCCACCGCCAGCGCCCAACCACACGTCTCCTCCCACAAGAGGGCAACTTCCCGCCCCGGGAACCTCGGCAATTTTCGATCGAGGGCGATGTACGCCTCCATCGGGTGATCGCCTCGACAACACCACTGCTCAATTCCAGCACCGACGCGGTCCGCCACACTTTGCACGTAGCGCTGAAACCCGAGTCCCACCGTCGCGTCGACAAGTACCTGTTCGGTCATCGATTCTCACTCCTCAACCTCACGTCATTGCAATGTGCCCAGACCGGCGCGGAGCGAAACACCGGTTCAGATCACCGGCTTCGGGTATCCCCAGATCACACAGTCAACCGAGAGGTGTCCAGATGACATATTCGCCCGCAATCGCACCCGGACGAATGCTGAAGATATCCATGGTGTCGGTGAATGCCGATCCGCTCGCACCCGTCGGAAACTCTGTGGCTGGACGCCAGAATCTCCACGTCGACGAGCTTTCCGCGGCGCTGGCCCGAGCCGGCCATGAAGTTACTGTTTACACCAGGAAGCAAAGTTCCGGTCCGAGCCGTGTTCAGACGGACAGCGGCTATACCGTCGTCTACGCGGAAGCCGGCCCGCAGCGCGTACTCACCGACAAAGAACTGCTGCGTCATCTCGGCACGTTCGGCGGCGAGCTACGCAATATGTGGATGCTCGACCGACCCGATGTCGTGCACGCTCACTACTGGATGTCAGGCATTGCAACGGAACTCGCCACTCGAATCCTGGGTATCCCGGTTCTGCAGACTTTTCATTCGCTGGGCGTCACCGAGCGCCGTCACCTCGGAGCCGCCGACGAAAGCCCCTCGGAACGCTCACATCTGGAGCAACTTGTCGCCCGAGGTGCGACGCATGTGATCGCTACCAGTTCCGACGAAGTGTTCGATCTTGTTCGACTCGGATCGCCACGCTCACGCACCACGATCGTGCCGTCCGGCGTCGACATCGATCAATTCACTCCCGAAGGACCCCGGGCAAAGAGAACAGCCGAACACCGATTGCTGTGTGTCGGAAGGCTTGTCGAGCAAAAGGGGTTCGACGTGGCGATTGCCGCGCTTGCGTCGCTACCTGACGCCGAACTAGTGGTGGCCGGTGGCCCGCCACCATCGGGCCTGCACACAGATGACGTTGCCATCGGATTGATGAAACTCGCGGAACGGTTGGGCGTCGAGGATCGAGTCAAACTTCTCGGACGCGTCCCGCACCATGCACTGCCCAAGCTGATGCGTTCCGCGGACGCCGTGCTCTGCACTCCACGGTACGAACCATTCGGTATCGTTGCGCTGGAAGCCATGGCGTGTGGAGTTCCCGTCGTCGCAACGCCAGTCGGCGGATTACGTGACACCGTCGTCGACGGCCTGACCGGACACCGTGTTCCGATCGACAACCCCATTCAGACAGCGCGAGTCGTGCGGCATCTTTTCGACAACGCCGAGGAAGGCGCGTCATTTTCACGTGAGGGCAGATCGCGTGCGTGCGAATCGTATTCGTGGGAGCACGTTGCCGGTGAAGTTGTGCGAACCTACGGTCGGTGCGTCACCGCGCCGCCGCGTTCCCGCGCGCACAAAGTCGCTCACCCGAGCCAAGCTGCTCGGTGAGCGGCTTGGTAGGTGAGCGACTTGCCCTCGAGTAATACGTTGGCAGCAACTCAGGCCAGGTGGCGCTTGGCGTTCCCCATACCGACTGCGCTGTCCAACGTTGTGTAGCAATCGAACATGGATTCTTGACCAGCAGCTTTGAGTAGACGCTGAACCGGTCGACCGCAGATCAACGCCAGACTTCCGCCGGCATCACGTGTCAACGTGGAAAGGAGAGAGAGTGAAGACAACCCGCACATTCCCATGAATGCAAGGTCCGACATATCCACGACCAGCGCACGGTCGGTTGCAACATGATGCGAGAGGTAGTCACGAAAAGCATTGGAGCTCAACAGATCAATCTCACCGCGAACCTGAATGACCACGGTATCGGCACTGACCTTGTGCGCACGGAAGGACGCAGTGGACGTCGCTGAGGGAGGCGGCCCGTAGTCGACGGATCCTCTACCGGCGCCCGACAAGCCTGAGTTTGTCAAGCCAGAAACAGATGTCCTAGGAACAACAGTCATGGTTCTCCCATCCCGCAACGGTTTACACTCTGCATGAAAACGGGGGATATCCAAGGGCGCACTCGATATTCGGGCCAATGCTCGATATTCGGTCAAAGTACGAATGAAGAACGACTGGATATTCCCTCATCGGCTGTGTGCTCAACCTCGGTTACGAACAGTACCCCGAGATGATGAAGGTCACAACCGCGTTGCGAGCGTCCGGTTCGCTATCTGTAAACATTTGGTACTCGAGAGTGGTTTGACGGCACGCGAAATGCGGTAATCCCGTTGTAGAGTCTGCGCACCGGCGCAGTCATTTTCCGTATTGGGGTGTCCGTGATTGCATCGGTGGGTATCGTTCACCGCACCAGAGGCCGCGGCCAACTCCTGGTACGACGATCCGGAGAACTAATGGCACATCTCAGCGCAATCGAGCCCGAGCAGGATCAAACCCAGCCAGTTGTCGAGTTGAGAATCCGGGCAACCCCGGACCAACTGTCGATACTGCGCGCACTCGCTGCGACGGTTGCAATTCAAGAAAACTTCGACCTCGACACCATCGCCGACATCCGGCTGGCGATGGACGAAATTTGCACACACCTCATCGTTCGCGCTCTCCCCGATTCGGTACTGGTCTGCCGGTTCGTGTACACCGCGCCGCAGCTGCACGTCTCGGTATCGACCACAACAGCCGACTATGACAGTGGCGACCAGCGTTCATTCGGCTGGCACATCCTCACTGCGCTCACCGATTCGATTTCCCTCGACCAAGAAGCGGATCCCCACGGTTCCGGCTACATCACCACCATGAAATTTGCCAAGGCCGACGGTAGGCGCCCGTGACACCTCCCGCGGACGGCTCACCGCGGCCGCGTCGACGATCAACGGACGAATACCGAGACGTCATAGCAGTTTTCGAGAATCTCGGGACACTCGATCACGAAGGTGTCGAGTACCAACGGGTGCGGGCGGCGCTCATCACGCGATGCCTGCCGCTGGCGGAGCACATCGCTCGGAGGTTCGACGGCCGCGGGGAAGCACACGACGACCTCGTCCAGGTCGCCAGACTCGGCTTGGTCAACGCGGTAGACCGCTTCGACGTCACTCGCGGGTCGGATTTTGTGTCGTTTGCCGTCCCCACGGTGATGGGCGAAGTCCGTCGGCACTTCCGCGATACCGGATGGGCGGTCCGAGTACCGCGTCGAATGAAGGAATTACACTTCCAACTCGGTCAAGCCATCAGCGAACTGTCACAACAGTTGGGCCATGCTCCGACCGTCGACGAGTTGGCGGCAACGCTGGGCGTCGAGCGTGAAGAAGTCGCCCAGGCACTCATCGCCGGCAATGCGTACCAAACGGTTTCGGTGGATGGTGCGGCGTCCAACCACACTGACGACCTCCCCCTCGTCGAAACGCTCGGTGATTACGACGCGGCACTCGAGAACGTCGAAAATCACGAAGCATTACGCCCGCTGCTCGAAAAACTCCCGGAGCGCGAACGAACTGTGCTGATGCTGCGGTTCTTCGGCAACATGACGCAGACGCAGATCGCCGAGAAGGTCGGGGTGTCTCAGATGCATGTGTCGAGGTTGCTCGCGAAGACTCTCAGTAACCTCCGCGAGCAACTCGACTAGCTGCGACTGTGTTGTCAGATCGTGGCCGTGTCGATGACGAACCGATATCTGACGTCACTCTTGATCACGCGTTCGTAAGCAGCGTTGATGTCACTCGCGGGGATCACTTCGATCTCGGCGCCGATCCCGTGCTCAGCACAAAAGTCCAGCATTTCCTGCGTCTGCGGAATCCCGCCGACCATGCTGCCCGCCAGGCTGCGACGGTTCGCCGCCAGCGAGAATGCGCGAACTTCGATGGGCTTCTCGGGTAGTCCCAGTTCAACGAGCGTTCCGTTGAGTGCCAGCAGGGACATGTACGCGTCGATGTCGAGGTTGACCGAGACAGTGTTGAGAATCAGGTCGAACTGACCGCGCAACGTCTTGAAGGTTTCGGTGTCCTTCGTGGCGTAGTAGTGATCGGCACCGAGCCGGAAGCCGTCTTCCTGCTTGCTCAGTGACTGACTCAGGACAGTGACCTCGGCGCCCATGGCCTTGGCAATCTTCACCCCGACGTGACCGAGCCCGCCGAATCCGATGATCGCGACCTTCGTGCCCGGCCCGGCGTTCCAATGTCGAAGCGGCGAGTACAACGTGATGCCGGCGCACAAGAGCGGTGCCGCCACGTCGAGTTCGATGCCGTCGGGGATCGAGAGCACAAAGTGTTCCGTGACCACGATGTTGGTGGAATAGCCGCCCTGGGTGCGCTCACCGTCGCGGCCCTTGGCGTTGTAGGTTGCGGTCACTCCGGTACGGCAGTACTGCTCTTCACCGGCGAGGCACATATCGCACTCACCACACGAGTCCACAAAGCAGCCGACTCCGACGCGATCGCCGACCTTGTGCTTGCTTACTTCGGAACCGACCGCGGCAACGACGCCGGCAATTTCGTGACCGGGGACGAGCGGGTATCTTGCTCCGCCCCACTCGTTTCGGGCGCTGTGGATGTCGGAGTGGCAGATGCCGGCGAACTTGATGTCGATGAGAATGTCCAGTGGACCGAGCTCGCGGCGATCGATGGTGGTCTTCTCGAGCGGACCATCAGCGGACGTCGCGGCGTAAGCGGCAGCAGTAACCATGGGTACATGCCTACTCGCGACCGAAGGGGCCTGCAAATTGCAGGCCCCTTCGGGTGTCGAATCTAATACTTACTCTGCTGCGCTCTCCGCTTGTTCCGCTCGGCGACGCAACCTCCGCGCTGCGGCAACAAGGTTGCGCAGTGCCGGTTCGAGCTGCCACGGGTGGCGGGTCTTGAGTCCACCGTCCGGGTTAGCCCACAAGCGATCGAGAGAAATCGATTCACTTGCCTCCGTGAGCAATTCGTCGAGTTCGTCGATGTCAGGGATCCGAGCCGAACGAGATTCGTACACACCGGGGCCGACGCCGTGAGTAAGCGCGCCTTCCTTCAGTGCGTCGAGCACCCACGTGATGGAGCGGGTCGCGACGATAGCCGTCACATCGGCATCCAACCGTTCGATGGCGTCGACCACCGACGACCGAGCGGAGTACGTCAGATGTGTGTGGATCTGTGTTTCCGGCTTCGCCCCACCTGTTGCCAGACGGAACGCGTCGACGGCCCACTCCAGGTAGGCCTCCCGGCCGTCCTCACGCAGTGGCAGCAGTTCACGAATTGCAGGCTCGTCCACCTGAATGATGGCGATACCGGCGGCTTCGAGATCCGCGATTTCGTCTCGAATGACAAGGGCCACTTGCTCTGCCGTTTCGTAGAGCGGCTGGTCCTGACGAACGAACGAACGGGCGATCATGGTGACCGGCCCGGTGAGCATGCCCTTGACGGGCTTGTCGGTCAGCGACTGCGCGTAGGCAATCCACTCGACCGTCATCGGCTTCGGACGTGCAACGTCGCCGTAGAGAATCGGCGGACGTGTAGCCCGAGATCCGTAGGCCTGCACCCAACCGTTGTGCGTGAAGGCATAGCCCTCGAGCAGTTCGGCGAAGTACTGAACCATGTCGTTACGCTCATGCTCACCGTGCACGAGGACATCGAGTCCGATGTCTTCCTGCAGGCGGATGGTGCGTTCGATTTCTTCCTGGATGCGCTTGTAGTAGTCGTCCCACGCCAACCGGCCCTCGCCGAGTTCGTAACGCGCCTGGCGGATTTCGTCCGTCTGCGGGAACGAGCCCAAGGTCTGCGCCGGCACCAGCGGCAGGTTCAACCGTTCCTGCTGAGCCTTACGACGCTCCTCGTACGGTGCCCGAACCCGATCTTCCGGCTTGATGGCATTGACCCGGGCACGCACCGCATGCTTGAGCTTGAAGTGCACCTTCGTCGGACGCTTCTTCCACCGGTCCGAAGGACCTTCCGTGAGCGCCTTCGCCAGTGAAACGACCTCGCCGACCTTCTGCTTGGCAAAGGCCAAACGGTCTGCGACGTCACCGGGGATGTCGTACTCCGAGAGCACGTCGTACGGCACATGCAGCAGCGAAGACGACGTGGAGACAACAAGATCCGGGACGACGTCCTTGAGCTCGTTGAGGTACGTCAAAGTGTTGAAACGGTCGACACGCCAGACGTTTCGACCGTCGACGACACCGGCGTAGATGCGCTTGCGCTTGATGTGCGGAACCGCAGCCAACTCTTCGGCTGTGATCTTGCCGTGCACCAGATCGAGACCGAATGCCTCGACCTTGGTCGCGGCCAGAATGTTCAGTGCCTCACCGAATTTGCCGTACGGTCCGGTGACCAGGAGACGCGGACGCAACGGTGCGTGTGACAGCTTGTCGTACGCACGCCCCAGCGCAGCGAGTTCCGCCGCGGTGCGATCTTCCGTCACCGAAGGCTCGTCCAACTGGACACACGTCGCGCCGGCCTTGGCGAGCTGCTCGAACAGCTGCTCGTAGACGGGCAGAAGATCGTCGAGACGGTCGAGCGGCGTGAAATCGGGGTCAACCGCTTCCGTTGCCGGCCCCACCTTGGAAAGCAGGAGCAACGAAACCGGTCCCATGATTACGGGACGCAGTTCGATTCCGCGAGCCTTGGCGCGTTCGAACTCGTCGAGCAGCGTCTCCGAATGGAGCGAGAACGCCGTGTTTGCGTCGATCTCGGGCTGACGGTAGTGGTAGTTGGTTCCGAAGAACCGCACCAGCTCGAGCGGCGGGAAGTCAGGACGTCCGCGTGCCATCGTGAAGTAGAAATCGAGTGGGTCCAAAGAACTTTCGAGCGGCTTGAACCGCTCGGGGACGGCACCGAACATCAACGCGTTGTCAAGAACGTGGTCGTAGAACGAGAAGGTATTACCCGGAACCTGACTCAATCCCGTCGCAGCCAATTCGCTCCAGGTAGATTCCTGAAGTTCCTTGGCGACCGCTACGAGTGTGTCCTTGTCGGAGTTGCCGTGCCAGTAGGACTCGAGGGCGCGCTTGAGCTCGCGGCGCGGCCCGATACGCGGATACCCCAGGACGCTGGATCCGAATGCTGCGGTGCTGCTGGACATGCGGTCGACCTTTCTTACCTCGGGGCGCAAGCACCCCGTGCGCCTTTCTGGTAGTCGCAACTACCACAAAGGCGCACGGGGCCGTGGGCCTTAGCTTGCTTGCTTGGCGCCGCGACCGTTGTCGGGGTATTCGTAGAAGCCCGCGCCGGACTTCTTACCGGTCAAGCCGGCTTCGACCATGCGCAGAAGCAGCGGCGGAGCGGAGTACAGCGGCTCCTTGAACTCTTCGTACATGGAGTCGGCGATGGACTTGACGGTGTCGAGTCCGACCAGGTCCGTCAGAGCCAGCGGACCCATGGGGTGCGCGAGGCCCAAAACCGTTGCCTTGTCGATGTCTTCCTTCGTCGCGAAGCCCGACTCGACCATGCGGATGGCCGAAAGCAGGTACGGAACCAGAAGAGCGTTGACGACGAAGCCGGAGCGGTCGGCACTGCGGACGACCTGCTTGCCCAGGATGTCACTGGCAAAAGCTTCGGCGCGCTCGGACACTGCGGCACTGGTCTTGAGCGTCGTCACCAATTCGACGAGAGGCAGAACCGGAACCGGGTTGAAGAAGTGCATTCCGATGACACGCTCGGGACGCTTGGTCGTGATACCCAGCTTCATGATGGGGATCGACGACGTGTTGGACGCCAACACCGCGTTGGGGTCGGTGACGATGGAGTCGAGTTCTGCGAAGATTTCGCTCTTGATTTTCTCGTCTTCGACGACGGCCTCCACAACGAGCTGGCGGTCCGCGAAATCACCCAGATCGGAGGTGAAACGCAGACGCCATGCAGCCTGCTCACGCTCACGTTCTGTGATCTTTCCGCTGCTCACGCCGCGGTCGAGCGAACGCAGAATGCGTGAACGCCCGGCTGCTGCAAGCTCGCGAGTCTGCTCGAAGACCAGAACATCGACATGTGCGCGGGCGCACACCTCGGCGATTCCGGCACCCATGATCCCGGCGCCGATAACGCCGACGCGCTGAATTTTTTCGCTGGTCACGTCAGCTCCTTGTTTGTCTGGTGGAGGTGTTGTTGCGGGAAGCACTTCGAACCGCGTCGACGCTGATGGCCGACGCAATCGGAACTGCCTTGAAGACAAGAGAAAATCGAGCGGTGATACAGGCAGGGGAGAGACCCGAAGTTGAGCCTCTCCCCCGCCACGCGTCAGTTCTTAGTGGAACTGGCCCTCTTCGGTGGAGCCCTTGAGGGCTGCCGTCGAGGTGTTGGGGTCAACGGTGGTGGCGATGGTGTCGAAGTAGCCGGCGCCAACCTCACGCTGGTGCTTGATGGCCGTGAAGCCACGCTCTTCAGCAGCCTTGAACTCGCGCTCCTGCAGGTCGACGAATGCCGTCATGCCTTCGCGGGCGTAACCGTAGGCCAGGTCGAACATGCCGTAGTTGAGCGAGTGGAAGCCTGCGAGGGTGATGAACTGGAACTTGAAGCCCATCGCGCCGAGCTCCTTCTGGAACTTCGCGATGGTCGCGTCGTCCAGGTGCGCCTTCCAGTTGAAGGAAGGGGAGCAGTTGTAGGCCAGCATCTGGTCCGGGAATTCGCTGCGAACGGACTCGGAGAACTTCTTTGCAACCTCGAGGTCCGGCACGCCGGTCTCCATCCAGATGAGGTCTGCGTACGGTGCGTAAGCCTTGGCGCGAGCGATGCACGGCTCGATACCGTTCTTGACGCCGTAGAAGCCTTCAGCCGTGCGGGTTCCGTCGAGGAACGGGCGGTCGCGCTCGTCCACGTCGGAGGTGATGAGGGTTGCGGCCTCAGCGTCGGTGCGGGCGATGATGACGGACGGAACGTCCGCGACATCGGAAGCCAGACGAGCCGACGTCAGGGTGCGGATGTGCTGCTGCGTCGGGATGAGCACCTTGCCACCGAGGTGGCCGCACTTCTTCTCCGAAGCGAGCTGATCTTCCCAGTGCACGCCTGCTGCGCCGGCGGCGATCATGGCCTTCTGCAGCTCGTAAGCGTTGAGTGCGCCACCGAAGCCGGCTTCGGCGTCAGCGACGATCGGAGCGAGCCAGTTGCTGACGGAGGTGTCGCCCTCGTTCTTGGCGATTTCGTCGGCGCGAAGCAGTGCGTTGTTGATGCGGCGAACGACGGTCGGAACCGAGTTGACCGGGTACAGGCTCTGGTCCGGGTACGTGTGGCCCGAGAGGTTAGCGTCGCCGGCAACCTGCCAACCGGAGAGGTAGATGGCCTTCAGGCCGGCGCGAACCTGCTGCACAGCCATGTTGCCGGTCAGTGCACCGAGGGAGTTGATGTAGTCCTCGTTGTTCACGAGATCCCAGAGGATCTCGGAGCCGCGGCGAGCGAGGGTGTGCTCCTCGACGACGGTGCCCTGGAGCTTGACGACCTGATCGGCCGTGTAGTTGCGAGTAACGCCCTTCCAGCGAGGGTTGGTGTCCCAATCCTGCTGGAGCTCTGCTGCGGTCTTCGGGGTGCCGGTGGTCGACATCAAGACTCCATCTCTTTGATCTACTGGTCCGGCCCGTTGTGAGCGGTACATCCGTACTGCTTCACATCATTGCCAGGCCCTTTTCGTGTACTCATCGAGAATGGCACATGAAAAAAGTGCCGTCTACCTGTAGCTAATGCCAATCTTCGCTATCTTTTCAATACGCTTTGCTAAGTTTGCAAAGAAAGTGAGGCGGGCAAAGTGCGCCAATCGGACACGTTTCCTACTGGCCAGTAGCAAGGAACGTGCAGGCTGTGAACGAAATGCACACAACGCCGACGGCCCAGATTTTCACCGCCCCGTCCGAGGCCGAAACCACCGTTTCGGGCAACAATTCACGCTCCGGAGTGACGGCAATCACGCGTCCATTCCTCGCCGCAACCGTGCCTGAGTCCACAGAACTTGCCCTCAGATGCGGATTCCCGCAGAAATTGCAGACTTGTGTGCCCAGAGGACCGGCACATTGGCGAATTTCGCGCCATTCGACAGAAAAGTCGGTTACGGCAAATTAGTGTGAAGATTCCCGGTTCATCCCGCTTGTCCTTGGCAGGCACGAAGGTAAGGCACCTATGTCCCACACTTCCCTGCATTGTGGGCGGTAACCGAGTGACCCAGCCACAGTCGCCGACACCCGACAACCAGGCATGGTCACAGGCCGGCCCGACGCCACCTCAACTCGGCTACGGGGGTGAGCCTGTCTATCGGGCGACGCCACAGTTGTATCCCGCCGGCCCGGACGGACCACCGCCGAGCAAGCCGGGCTGGACGATCGTGGTGATCACCCTGTGCGTTGTCGCGGCGATCGCCCTGTTCGGCGGACTGGCAGTCATTCTCTGGCCTAAGCAGGCCCCGAGTTCCGCGGCGGCCGGAATCCCGTCCACCACACGGACACTCGAAAGCTCCTCTCCCCCTTCGCCTTCAGCGCATGCCACCACACGTCCCAGCACTACGCGTCCGACAACGACAAGCCCCACCACGACCAGTCCCACCACAACGAAGCCCACTACTACCACCGCCGCTCCCACGACCACGCCGAATGCAGTGAGTTTCCCGGCCGGAGCGTCTGCCTGCCCCGGCTCCGGTGCCGTCAGCGGCGGATACCGAGAGTCGGCAATCGGTTCGACCAACACGTCGTGCGGCTTTGCCGAGGCAGTTCGCAGTGCCTACGGAAATGCCGGCGTCCAGGGCCAAGCAAAGACGGTGGATGCCCGTAGTCCGGTGACCGGCAAGGAATATCGCATGACGTGCTCCAGCGCCGGCGGAATCGTCACCTGCTCCGGAGGCGACGGCGCAGTGGTACTTCTGCGTTAACAGGTCTCCGTTCCGGTATCGCAATCCGGGAACCTCCGCTAGCGTGACCGCATGCCCCTGTACGAGTTTCGGTGTACCGGCTGCGGGCCGGTCGAGCGGTCATTCGCGATGGCCGAGGTTCCTACGTCCATCCTGTGCCCTCGGTGCGACAGCGAATCCCGACGCATGGTTTCCTCACCACGATTGAGCCATGCCTCGTCGACGGCAATGGGCCTTCTCGACAGCACAGCCCGTTCCGCGCATGAACCGGCAGTGGTCAGCGGTTCGGTACCGGGCGCGCGGCGTTCTCCCACCCCGATGACCTCCAATCCGTTGCACCGCAAGCTACCTCGCCCCTAATTGTCTTTTCCGAGAATGAGGAGTCCGTATGCCAGAGCTGCTGTTCCCTCTCGATTCCGCCAAGAAATTCACCGAGCAGGCCATCGTCGGGCACAACCGCTGGCACCCCGACATCCCGGCCGCCGTGACGGTGAAACCTGGTGACTCCTTTCGCGTTCACTGCCGCGAATGGTTCGACGGCGCAATACACAACGACGATTCGGCCGACGATATTCTCAACGCCCCGCTCACCACGGTGCACACGCTCTCCGGTCCGTTTGCCGTCGAAGGCGCGAAGCCCGGCGACCTCTTGATAGTCGACATTCTCGATATCGGCCCTATCCCCCAAGAGGATTCGGGCCCGCTGGCCGGGCAGGGCTGGGGATATACCGGCATCTTTCCACGTAACAATGGCGGCGGCTTCCTCACCGAGCAATTTCCCGACGCCTACAAGGCCGTGTGGGATTTCTCCGGGCAGACGGCAACCTCGCGCCACATTCCGCACGTATCGTTCACTGGCATTGTGCACCCCGGTTTGATGGGCACTGCCCCGTCGGCGGCGTTGCTGGCCAAGTGGAACGCCCGCGAAGGTGCCTTGATCGCCACCGATCCCAATCGCGTTCCTCCACTGGCACTTCCGCCGGAGCCTCGCGACGCCGTACTCGGCTCGCTCATTGGCGACGAGTTCACCCGTGTGGCCGGTGAGGCCGCACGCACTGCACCGCCCCGCGAAAACGGCGGCAATCAGGACATCAAAAACCTGACCAAGGGCAGCCGAATCTTCTATCCCGTGTTTGTCGACGGTGCGAATCTGTCTGTGGGAGATCTACATTTCTCCCAGGGCGACGGTGAGATCACTTTCTGCGGTGCCATCGAGATGGGCGGCTTCATCGACATTCGCGTCGACATCATCAAAGGTGGCATGGATACCTACGGGGTGTCCGAGAATGCGATCTTCATGCCCGGCAACACAGATCCGCAGTATTCCGAGTGGTTGGCGTTCTCGGGCACGTCGGTAACTTTGGACGGCGAGCAGAAGTATCTGGACTCGCATCTCTCCTACCAGCGCGCTTGCCTGCACGCGATCGAATACCTCACGAAGTTCGGCTACGCCCCCGAGCAGGCGTATCTCCTGCTGGGAGCGGCGCCGATCGAAGGCCGTCTTTCCGGCGTCGTGGACATCCCCAACTCCTGTTCGACGGTGTACCTCCCGACCGCGATCTTCGACTTCCCGCTCGCTCCATCGTCGAGCGGTCCATTCCAGATCAATCCGGGGATGGGCGCACCGCGATCGGAAAACCGCGTGTAATCAGAGAAGCCGGAGAATTTAGGCCGCTATTCCTTTGTCGCGGAGCGATCCGAATCCGAGAATCCTGCCGGCTTGGGCGCACCGAGCGGGGTACCACGCTTGCGGCTGACGTAGTCGGCAGTCACCGCATACGCAGCGCCGACGTACTGGCTGGATGCGTCGTAGGTGATCGACTTTTCGGGCTTGAAACCCATCCGTCTGCCGACGGATACCGCATCGATGTTTGCACCGAGGAAAAGGTAGTCCCAGGAATAGACGTCCTCTTGGCGCGTGATCGCCGTCTTGACCGCGTCGAGAGTCCACTCCTCACTACGATTCTCATGTCCGTCTGTGATCACGACAACGATCACATTGCCGGGCCGCTCCGCCTCCGGTTGCGCGGCGAGTTGTTCGCCGATTTCGGTGGTGATGCGGCCGATGCCGTCGAGCAATGCTGTGCCACCTCGCGGACGTAGATCCAGCGCCGGGACATCTGCGATCGGGATTTTCGTGTACACCCGCTCGTAGGTGTTGTCGAACTGTGCGAGCGTCACAATTGCTTCGCCAGGCTGGGCGCGCTGCTCGGCTATGAATGCGTCGAATCCGCCCTCGGTATCGGACTTGATCGAATTCATTGAGCCCGAACGATCGAGCAAGACAGCGATGAGTGTGAGATTCGGATTGGTCAATTCTGCTCCTGATGACGAGGCGAAGAACACCGACCTGTTGGTCTTCTACCAGAGTGCCAGCAGCCACCGACAAGAAAAGTAGTTAAGCCTGCAAACCCAATATTGCGAACCGTCGCAACCCCTCGTATCCTGGCAAAATGTCGAAAACCTTTGTCGGTGTCCGGCTGCGCCAGCTACGTACCGAGCGCGGCCTGAGCCAAGCGTCGTTGGCGAAGACCCTGGAGATATCGGCAAGCTATCTCAACCAGATCGAGCATGACGTCAGACCGCTGACTGTGCCTGTCCTGCTACGCATCAGCGAAGTCTTCGGCGTCGACACAACCTTCTTCTCATCCCAGGACGACACACGGCTGATCGCCGAAATGCGCGAGGTGGCGCTCGACCAGGAAATGGGTATCGACGCCGATGCCCACGAGATCGCCGAAATGGTGTCAACGCATCCGGGCCTGGCCAAGGCGATGGTCAACATGCATCGCCGCTTCCGCAACACCACCGCGCAGCTGGCGGCAGCCACCGAGGATCGGTTTTCCGACGGCAGCGGCAGCGGATCCATCACCATGCCGCACGAAGAGGTACGCGACTACTTCTACCAACGACAGAACTACATTCACGACTTGGATGTTGCGGCGGAAGAATTGACTGCTCGGCTGCGATTCCATCGCGGCGATGTTGCCGGCGAAATTGCCCGTCGACTCGAAAGTGTTCACGACGTGCAGATTGTTCGCCGCATCGACCTCGGTGAGAACATTTTGCACCGCTACGACCCCACCACTCGGGTCCTCGAAATCTCGTCGCACCTCTCCGGCGGGCAGCAGGTCTTCAAGTTCGCGACCGAACTCGCGTACCTCGAACACGGCGACCTACTCGATTCGTTGGTGGCGGGAGGCAACTTCACCAGCGACGAATCGGTATCGCTGGCCCGACTCGGCCTGGCCAACTACTTTGCCGCGGCGACGGTACTCCCCTACAGCCAGTTCCACGACGTGGCCGAGGACTTCCGCTACGACATCGAACGAATGTCGGCGTTCTACTCCGCAAGTTACGAAACGATCTGCCATCGACTTTCGACTTTGCAGCGACCGAAACTGCGCGGCGTACCGTTCATGTTCGTGCGCGTCGACCGCGCCGGAAACATGTCGAAACGTCAGTCCGCCACGGGCTTTCATTTCTCCACCAGCGGCGGTACGTGCCCGCTGTGGAACGTATACGAAACCTTCTCCTACCCGGGCAAGATCATGCCGCAGATCGCCCAGATGCCTGACGGTCGACGGTACCTCTGGATCGCGCGCACAGTGGAACGTCGGGCCGCTCGCTACGGTCAGCCTCAAAAGATCTTTGCCATCGGGTTGGGCTGCGAAATCCGGCACGCACATCGCCTTGTCTACAGCGACGGCCTGGATCTCGACGAGTCCAACCCCGGCACCCCCATCGGCTCGGGTTGCCGCGTCTGCGAACGCCTGAACTGCCCGCAGCGCGCCTTCCCTCCCCTGGGTAAGGACTTGGACATCAGCGAACATCGAAGTTCTATCTCGCCGTACGTGATTCGCTAATCGAATTCTACTGAGAATGCTCGTCTAGGAACGCAGCGGTGCGATCGAATGCCACCTGACCGTCCGGAGTATCCAGATCGAATTGGTACTCGTGATCGAGTTCCGGCTGGTAGTCGTCGGGATAGAAGAGAGCGTCGACGTCGACGCCGAGGCGGGTGAGCTTGTCCGCAAACGGTTTCGACTGGCCCGCGGTCAGTACGTCGACGTTGCCGCCGGTGATGAATGTCGGCGGAAACTTTGCTGTCACGAAATTGAGCGTCGACATCTGCTGGACTGCAACAGAACTCTCGAAGTCCTTGGTTCCCGTGTACGCCCAGACGGATTCGCGGTCTGCCGTCCAGCCGAATTTGCCTTCCCGCGCCAGGAATTCGTTCATGTCGTAGACACCGCAGTCGAGAACGACGCCGCGTAGCTGATCGGGTGAGATGCTAGGTTTCACGCCGACCTGTGCGGCGTAGCTCGGATCGGTGACCATGGCCGATATCTGGCTGGAAATCTGCGCGCCGGCGGAATCGCCGCCGAGAAACAGTTGACCGGAATCGACGTGCAAAGTGGCCGCGTTGTCAGTGATGTAGCGGTAGGCATCGTTGAGTTGACTCAGCACCGTCGGATACATGGCGTCCGGGCCCAGCGAATAGTCCAACGAGATGACGGTGAATCCTTCACCGGCCAAGCTCTCGTAATACCCTGAATAGTCTGTTTTGTCGCCGTAGATCCAACTGCCGCCGTGCGCCCAGATCAGCGTAGGCAACCCCATTGGCGTCGCCGCCGGATAATAAACGTCGAGCAGTGCGTCCGGGTCTCCCTCGCGATATTGCACATCCGACACTGTCGTGATGCCGGAAGGCGCCAATTCGTCGAGCGTCGAGCTGACCGAATCGGCGCTGCCGGCAGCCATCCATCGGATCGCCAGCGTGCCTGGCCACGGGCTGAAGTACGCCGATGCGCCACCGAGAACCGCCAGAACTACAACCACACCGAGGAGACCGAGCATGCGCCGACGCCATCTGGGGACTGGCGGTTTAGGCACAACAAACTCCTGAGCGTCGGAAACAACAACGCACACCAGGCTAGCGGAAAATAGGTACCTGGGAATTCGCTGGCAATCTCATTCGATCACTTGTCTGATATCGGAAATTCCTCAGCGAAACAAGGAAATACGCCTAATCCACTCGCGCGGACAAGAAATCGACTGTGCGCTCGAAGGCTGTCATCCCGTCCGCATTATCGAGATTGAACTGATACTCATGCGGGAGCGCGGGTTCATGATCGGCCGGATAGAACAATGCGTCCACTTTGACGCCGAACCCAGTCAACTTGTCGGCCAACGGCTTCGACTGCTTGTTGGTGAGAGGGTCACCGTTTCCGCCACTGATGTAGACGGGCGGAAAGTCCTCGTTCACGTAATTCAGCGTCGACATCTGTTTCGCTGCTTCGGTATTGAGAAAATCGCGCTCGCCCGTGTAGGCCCACAGCGATCTGTCCACACCCCACCCGATGATGCCCGGGCCACCGACCATGTTCGCGACGTCGTAAATTCCGCAGTTCAACACAACACCGCGCAGTTGTTCCGGACGCAGTGCAGGCTCCACACCGACGATCTCGGCGTACTCGGGACTGGTGATGAGCGTCGCCAACTGGCTCGACAACTGTGCACCGGCCGAATCGCCGGCCAGGAAGATCTTCGACGGATCGATATGCAATCTCTCGGCGTTCTCCACGATGTACGCATGGGCGTCGTTGAGTTGGCCGACAGCCGTCGGATAGTAGTGCTCGGGTCCGAGAGAGTAATCGAGCGCCACCACCGTGAACCCGCGGGACGCGAGTAATTCGTAGTACGTCGCGTAGTTGGACTTGTTTCCGGAAATCCACGCGCCACCATGCGTCCAGACGACGGTCGGCAATGCCGCCTGTGTGCCACTGGGAACGTAGACGTCCAGATACGCATCCGCGTCATCTACGCGATACTGCTGATCCCGGATGACGTCGACGCCGCCCGGAGCAAATTTCTGCATCGCTGCAGTTTCCTTGTCAGCACCCCGCTCGAAAACCCAGCGCACAGTCAGTGCGCCGGGTTTCGGACTGACAACAAATGCGAGGACGACACCGCCCACCACGATGGACACGGAACCTACGGTCCACAAAAGTCTCTTGCGCCACCGGGAGGGTGATTGTTGTGTCATCGAAGTCCTGACCGCTCGGCAAAATGTCCGAATCAGACTAACCCGTCCGGTTCAGCAGCACCGACTCTTCACACGGTTTGAGCCAATTCACTTCGCACGAGTTCCTTGACAGCGCCCTTGGCTACCTTGCCGCCCGCAGCCATCGGCAGTTCCGGCACCGTCATCACATATTCCGGAATGTACTCACGAGTGACGCCCTGCTCACGCATCCACGTCGTGAGTTCCTCCGCAGTCAGTTCGCACTCGTCCTTGGTTACCACAACGGCGCACACCTTCTCGCCGAACAACGCGTCGTCGACGCCCACTGCCGCAACCAAGTCCACCGCCGGATGAGCGCGAACGTACTCCTCGACCTCGACGGCAGAAATGTTCTTGCCACCACGAATGATGATGTCGGCCTTACGGCCGACCACTCGAACACGTCCGGCTTCGTCGATCTCGACGATGTCTCCGAGAAGCATCCAGCCATCGTCGGTGTACAGCTCGTTGTTGGCCTCGACGTCGCCCCAGTAACCCTGACACATCAACGGACCGTTGACGGCAGGCTGCCCACGTCGGTGCGATCCTGTGACTTCTGTTGCAGCGTCGTCGAATACACGAACCTGCATCCGGTCGATGACATGTCCGCACGTACGCAATCGGGTATCGGAGTCATCCCCGACGGTGGTCACGGACACTGCACCGGTCTCGTTCGAGCCGTAGAACTGCAGTACCGCTGCGCCGGTTCGTTCCTCGAAAGCCAGTGCCTCCGAGTACGGGACGGCCTCGCCGCCGGTGAACATGACACGCAACGAGCTGAGATCGGCCTTCTCGGCAGCTTCCGACCGCAGAAGCATCTTGAATTGTGTACTCACACAGTTCAACACCGTCACACGCTCGCGCTCGATGAGGTCGATCATCACGGCAACGTCAAACCGTTCCATCACTACGTTAGGCGCGCCCAGCAATGCCGGAAGGAAATGCGAAGTCCACAGCCCGAAACCGAAAGGTGCGGGCACGGCGCCGAGGAATACTTCCTCGTACCCGATTCCTGCTGCGTCGGCCCCGATCTCGGAGAACGCAACCCACCGATCCTCCGTCTGAGTCACCAGCTTGGGCAAGCCGGTAGTACCTGACGTCGAATTGAGCATGGACACTGCGGCCGTCGTGAAACACGGACTGGTCGGAGCAAATTCGCGGATCTCAACGGGCAGTGACACTACGCCGCCGGCGGGAGCGGAACGTTCGAACTCGACCGATCCATTCTCGTCGGCAAACACGATGTCCAGTGCCGGATGTAGTTCACGCAACTGCGCGATCAGTTCAGCGGTATCCACCCCACGCAACGATCGGGCGGTCACCAGAACACCGGCGTCGGAGCGCGAAATCAGGTGCGAGATTTCACGAAGACCAGAGCGCGACCCGATTCCCACGGCCACCCGGCCGGTACGGTACGCAGCGCAGAGTGCCGCGTGAAAGACCATCGTGTCCGGGAGGAGAACGGCCACATGACCGTAGCCCTCACCCGAAAGCTCGAGCGCCGACGCGATGGCGTCGGCCGCAGCGTCGTACTGCGCCCACGAAATTCTCGACGTCGGAGTGATGAACGCAGTTCGGTCGGGAATGGTCTCCGACCAGTGACGAACGATCTCACTGATGCTGATTCCGGCGAAACGAGCCGGATCCGTCGCAAATTCGCCGACTGCTACGTCAATCATCTTCAGTTCCTGCATGATCGTCGATCATCTCCCGTCGGCGCTGAGGACGCCCATCGATTGTTTGTAAGCAGCGTCGAGCGAAGCGGCAGAATCACATTCGCGCATGATCTCGCCGCGTTGCATGACATATCCACGGTCCACGATCGCCATCAATGCAGCCAATGCCGGTTCAGTCACAATCACCGTAACGCCTTCGGCTGCCAGTTGTCCTACAAGCGTGCGTAATTCAGCCACAATTTTCGGAGCCAACCCGGTCATCATCTCGTCGAGGAGCAGAAGAGACGGTTTAGCGAGCAATGCGCGGCCCAGAACGAGCATCTGCTGCTCGCCACCACTGAGAACGCCCGCGAAACTATCCGCGCGGTCACGCAGAATCGGAAAGCGATCGAAAGCGCTGTCCACAGCGTCGGCCTTCAAGCCCAGGAGATCGGCACCTACCCGCAGATTTTCGCGTACGGACATGCGCATGAACAGCTGCCGCCCCTGCGGGACATAGGCAAATCCGCTGCGTGCGCGCTGCAACGCCGACATCTTCTCGACGCGTCGGCCGTCCACACTGATGCTTCCGCTGGACGGCACCGAACCGTAGATTGCGCCCATCAAGCTGGTCTTGCCGGCCCCGTTCGGACCCACCAGTGCGGTGACCTGACCCGGGTTGGCCACGAAGCTGACTTCGCGTACAGCGACGGCCGATCCGTAACGCACCGTAACTTTATCGACCTCGAGCATCGCGCGCTCCTTCTTCGTCGTCGGAACCGAAATACACCTCACGCATTGCGTCGCTGGAGAGGCACTCACGCGGCGGGCCGTTGAAGGCAACGCCACCGAAATTGAGCAGGACCACAGTGGTTGCCAACTCTGCGATGAGGTCGACGTTGTGATCGACCAGTACGACGCCCTTGCCCTGCGCGGCAATGGAACGCACCGCGCCGGAGATTGCCTCGATACCGTCGTGGTCTGCGCCGGCAAAGGGCTCGTCCAGCAGCAACACCTCCGGCTCGGTCGCCATGGCGCGGGCTACTTCCACCAACCGCTGCGCGCCCAGACTCAGATCACCACAGGCACTTTCGGTGTCGGTGATCGAGTACTCGTGGGCGACATCGCGAGCGCGCGACGCAGATCGATCCCAGTTCTCGAAAGGTCCTTTGAGTGCCCACCACAGAGAATGCAGCGGCGAGGTGATTCGATGTCCGTACAGGCCGGGGATGATGTTGTCGACGGCGTTGAGCTCGAGGGCCAACTGCGGATGCTGAAAGGTCCGCGAAAGGCCGTGCCGGGCGCGACGTTCCGAAGGCCCGGTCAGTGCCTTGCCGGACAGGCTGACAGTTCCCGAGTCGGATTGCTGCGTACCGAAGATGCAGTCCACCAGCGTCGTCTTGCCGGCGCCGTTGGGGCCGACGAGACCGATAACCTCGCCGGGGCCGACTGTGAACGACACGTCGTTGACTGCGCGCACGCCGCCATAGGATTTGTGCAGCCCGCGAACCTCGAGTAGTGGATTGCTCATCGCGCAACACGCTCCTGGTAGATACGATTCGTTCGGTCGAGAAGTGCGCGAGACCACCCGATCACACCGCCGGGTGCCACGATCAGAATGACCAGAACTGCACCGGCAAGCAGAAGCTCACCACTGCCCTGGTAACCGGGCATGTTGAGTGTCACGATCACCACGATCAGCGCGCCCAACGGTGCGCCCCAGGCAGAGCCGCGGCCACCGATGATCGGCATGAAAATCGCCAGGAAGACGATACTGAGAGTGAAGGTTTCGGGCGTCACGGCTTGAACGGAGACGGTGAACAGCGAACCGCCGGTCGACGCGATAGCCGCACCGATCGCCAATGCCACAACCGTCAAGTGGGTCGGATTGACTCCGGAGGACCGGGCGACATTCCGATTGTCCCGCGACGCCTGCAACATCAGGCCCCACACGGACTTCCGCAGTCGATCGACCGCGACAGCGATCAGGCAGACAAACAGAATCGCGAAGACGACCAACGCGTAGCGCGGCGGTTCCCAGCCGAACATCGTGAGTGCCGCGACACCGGAGATTCCGGCCGAGCCACCGGTGAAGCTGGGTCCGTCGATCAGCCAGTGCTCGAATGCCATTCCGAACAGGAGTGTCACGGCTGCGAGGTAGAAGCCGGAAAGTTTCTGGGTCGCAAGGCTGAGGAGTACTGCCACTACGGCAGCGACCAGTGCGCCGAGGATCCAGCCCCACCACATCGACATGCCGGTCTTCACCGATATCAGGGCAACCGCGTAGGCACCGATCGCAGCGTAGGCGCTGTAGGCCATGGACAGTGACCCGGCAAGAACGAAGGGCACGTACATCCCCAGAGCTATCAACGAGTACGTGGCGGCGAGGAAAATGAGGTCCTGCCGGTAGAGGCTCGGTCCCATCCAGAGAAGCACTGCCGCAACCACAGTCACGGTAATCAAGGCTTCACGCGAGACGTTTCCCAGGCTCATTCGCGACCGAGGCACGCGACCTGTAGTAATCGCACCCATCAGACGCGCACCTTTCTCGAGAGCAGACCTTCCGGGCGGAAGGCGAAGAAGACCAGGGCGATCAGCAGGATCGCCGTTTGAGCTGCGCTGGCACCGAAGTAGTACGGCGCAAATACCTGGACGATTCCCAGGAGCATGCCGCCGATCAGCGGTGCCCAGCTACGTCCGGTACCACCGATGACCAGCGCGATGAAAGCCGTCAGCGTCCACGACAATCCGCTGGTGAACTGCACACCCGCTTTGGGTGCAAACAACAATCCGGCGATAGCGGCGATGACGCCGGCCAGGGTGAATGCGATGAGCCGAACACGGTCCACCGGCAATCCGAGTACCCGAGCGGCATCCGGATTGTCGCCCACGGCGCGCAGAAGTCGACCTGCCGTGGACCGGTTCAGCCAGATTCCGACGCCGAGGAAAACCAGTGCGGTACCGGCGATCAGAACGATCGTTGCACTGTCGACGGTGGCGCCGAGGACGGTGACCGGAGCAAAGTCGAAGATCTTCTGCCCGGGCAGCGGAGTGCGTCCGAAGACGGTTCCCGCAAGCTGCTGAATTCCGAACAGCACCGCGGTCACGGCCACGAGCGCGGGCAGTTCACCTCGCCCGGAACGCTTTTGAACCTGCTTGACCACCAGTTTTTCGGTGAGGACCGAAAGCCCCACCGCAACAGCGATTCCCAACGGCATCGCCAACCAGAGTGGGTACCCCTGGTTCACGACAACCCAGCTGGTCGCCATTGCTGCGGCCATGGCGTACGGGCCCATGGCAAAGTTGAAGAAATCCGCGCCGACCACCACGAGGTACATCCCCAAGGCGATCAGTGAGAAGAAGGCACCGATCTCGATGGCTGCGAGCCAGAGTTGTGCGTCTGTCATGTCTAGGCTCCTCGATTATCCGCACGGGGGCTGATAGGAAGCCCACGGCCCGGCAGGTTTGTTGTCGTCGCCGAACTCGATGAGCACCAATCCGCACAGGCTGTCCGGCGCGAGATGATCGCCGGGGCTGAAGGACAGCGTCAAATCTTCCTGTCCGAAGGTGGCCGGAAGTCCTGAGACCTGTTGGAGTGCATCACGAACCGCGGTTCGATCCTTGTGATCACCGGCGATCCCGATTGCCTGCGCCAGCATCATCATTGCGTCGTAGGCCTGAGCGTCGTACGCCGTGAGTTGGTAGTTGGCCCCCTTGAAGGCCTTGACCTTGTCGGCGAGTTCCGCAGTTCGCTTGTTACCGGCACTGAGAGATCCCATGTACACCATGCCGGAGAGCGCCTTCGGATCAGCCAAAGCCCATGAAGCCGGCTGGTTTCCGATCGAAGCGAGCGAGAAACGCTGCGTTTCGGGTGCGATCTTCGAGAGTGTGTTGTGCGCGAGAATCTCGAAGTGCCCACCGATACTGGCGACAAGGATTGCGTCAGGCTTGGTTTCGACGAGACGGGATACCTGCGCCGTGAGGTCAGCGGCGTCGACGGGGGCCTTTTCGACGGCCGTCACCTTCGCACACTTCTCCAGATCCGGGCGCAGCGTCTTGATGATTCCGTCGATAGATGCGCTTGCATCACCGAGGATTCCGAGCGACTTGTAGCCCAGCTTCTCGAATGCTCCGCAGTACACCTGCGCATACTGCTTCAGCGAATTCGGGATCATGAACGAATAGTCGTTGCCCGGCGGAGACGCAAATGCATCACTGAGCACAACCGGTGCGATAGCCGGAATCTCCGACTGCTCGAGAATCGACTTCGCCTGCAGAACCGAACCACTACCGGTCGCGAGGATGACCGCGCTGGCACCCTGATCCACCAGTTTCCGAATGATCGACGGAGTCTTGGTGGGACTGCTCTCGTCATTCTCGACGACGAGGCGCACGGGCTTGCCGTTGATCCCGCCGGCGTCGTTGATCAGATCGACCGTCATTCGAACCGTCTGACCTGCAATGGTGCTGTACGACGCTCCCGGACCTGTTGAATCCTCGTCCAGGCCGATCACGATCTCGTCTTCCGGAATGACCCCGGCAGACGCGCACGCACCCGTTCCGAGGACGACCACCGCAAGTACGGCTATTGCCTTCCCGAGTCTCACATCCCGCTCCTGTCCAAACAGCATTTGGTAAATCAAACAAGCGCTTGATTTACGGCTCTGGGCAGAAGTATGCACTGGGTCACAAAAATAGTCAAAACCGCCGGAAAACGGCAGTGATCAGCTAGGTCGCTGGGCTTGAAGTTCGCGAATAACGGAGCCGAGGTCGCGGATCGCCGACTTCAGTTCGTCCACGTCCGAACGAAGTTCGGCCACCTCGCTGACCTCCGACGGCACGTCCACCTGGGCAGACACCACCGGCACCCGAGGCGCCGGCGCACTGCCGTCACCTCGTGCTGCAAAGCCGTCCAAGAACACGGTGATCAGATTGCGCTCGAGCTCGTCGGAACGTTCCGCCAACTGTGGACGGTACTGCGCAACGGTCGACCACACCGACTCTCGCAAGAGCCTGTGAAACTGTTCCGGATCGATGTCGGCGCGAAACTCCCCGTCCGCCAGTCCACGAGCAATAGCCGTGCGCCAGTAGTCGTGAGCCTTCCGCACAGCAATCGTGATGGGAGCGTCGTCCGGTTGAGACGAGAGAATGGCCTCACCCTGGTAAACCTCCGTCGCATACGGATGATCCACCGCTGTTGCAAACGAGACGGAAACCATCGACGCCAACCGCTCGCGCGCCGATCCCCCGGATTCGATGGACGATTCGTAGCGAATATTGAGGTCGTCGAGAAAGCGGACGACTATCTCGTTCGCGATGGCGTCCTTCGAGTCGAAGTAGTGATAGAGGCTGCCCGACAAGATTCCGACCTCGTCCGCGATATCTCGGACCGTGGTTGCCGAAATCCCTCGCTCACTGAACAACTTGGCCGCGTGAGCGAGTATCTCTTCTCGTCGGGTCGATCGCACTGACTAGTCCCCTCCAACATGTAGATCTTCAAGCGAATGCTTGATCGAATACCGAGGATGCTAACACCGCGGCACCTCTGACCTGCACGGTGAGAATCCCGAAATCAAATCGACATATCGGACACACGATGGTGACTGACGGTCATTCTTTCCGAAACAAGTTCTACTTACGCTCTGCAATCGACGAATACAACGGCGTATACGACATCTGGATACACAGCACGTCACACAGTGTCTTTGAAACACCGAGCCCTCGACTACGAAAGGCCACGTATATGCGAACTTTCTCGAAGCGCACCCTTGCCGCACCGGCCGCACTTGCCGCACTCGGATTGGTACTCACCGGTTGTGGAAGCAAAGCGAGCGACACCGCGACTGGTGAGACAACAACAACGTCGTGTGTCGACACCGCGGGTGACACGATCAAAGTTGGTTCCCTCAATTCATTGTCCGGCACGATGGCCATCAGTGAAGTGACAGTGCGTGATTCGATCGCCTTGGCAGTTCAAGAGATCAACAACTCCGGCGGTGTGCTGGGCAAGAAGGTTCAGATCGTCGCCGAAGACGGTGCATCCGAGCCGACCGTATTTGCCGAGAAGGCCGAGAAGCTCATCAGCAGTGACTGCGTCGCAGCAGTTTTCGGCGGTTGGACGTCGTCGAGCCGCAAGGCGATGCTTCCCGTATTCGAGGACAACAACTCACTCCTCTACTACCCCGTGCAGTACGAAGGTCTGGAAGATTCCAAGAACATCTTCTACACCGGCGCCACCACAAATCAGCAGATCATTCCGGCACTGGACTATCTCAAGGAGAAGGGCGCCAAGTCGCTGTATCTCGTTGGTAGCGACTACGTCTTCCCCCAGACAGCCAACCGCATCATCAAAGCATACGCAGCAGCCAACGGCATGGAGATCAAGGGTGAGGACTACACCCCTCTTGGATCAACAGACTTCTCGACCATCGTCAACAAGGTACGCACGGCTGACGCCGACGCCGTATTCAACACTCTCAACGGCGATTCCAACGTCGCGTTCTTCCGCGAGTACACCAACGTCGGATTGAAGCCGGCCGATATGCCCGTAGTCTCCGTCTCCATCGCGGAAGAAGAAGTGGGCGGCATCGGCGTGCAGAACGTCGAAGGTCAACTGACAGCATGGAATTACTACCAGACCATCGACAGCCCGGAGAACAACAAGTTCGTCGCGGCCTACAAGGCCAAGTACGGCCAGGACAAGCCCACGTCGGACCCGATGGAGGCCGCCTACACCTCGGTCTACCTGTGGAAGAACACAGTCGAGAAGGCTAAATCCTTTGCCGTCAAGGATATTCAGGACAACGCCGACGGAGTCACCTTCGACGCCCCCGAAGGCCTGGTCACCATCGACGGCGACAACCACCACATCACCAAAACCGCACGTATCGGCGAGATCCGCAGCGACGGACTGATTTACACCGTCTGGGATTCCGGACAGCCGATCGAACCCGATCCGTACCTGAAGAACTACCCCTGGGCCGCAGGTCTGGGTAGCAGCAGCAAGTAGAGGGTCCGACTGCAATGAAACCGACTGGTAGAGAGGCGGAACGTCTGTCATGGATGTAATGATCGGACAGCTGTTCACGGGTTTGAGTATCGGATCGATCCTGTTGTTGGCCGCACTGGGACTGTCACTGACGTTCGGGCAGATGGGCGTCATCAACATGGCGCACGGCGAGTTCATCATGGCCGGTTCGTACACCGCTTACGTAGTGCAGCAGGTTATTTCCAACGCCACCGGATCTTTGATCGTCTCTCTGCTGGTCGGTTTTGTCGTCGGCGGGCTGATGGGAGTCCTCCTGGAAGTGGTTCTGGTGTCGCGGATGTACCACCGACCACTCGATACGCTGCTGGTGACGTTCGGCGTCGGCCTGATCCTTCAACAACTGGCACGCGACATCTTCGGCGCACCCGCTGTCAATGTCATAGCGCCGACCTGGCTTTCAGGCGGAGTCGAAATCTTCGGCGCCATAGTTCCCCGTACCCGAATCTTCATTCTTGTACTCTCCATCGCCGCCGTCATCGCGGTGTCGCTGGCACTCAAGCAGTCATCCATGGGCCGCCGGATCCGTGCCGTGGTACAGAACCGCGACCTGGCGGAAACAAGCGGAATCTCTTCCCGCCGTACCGATATCACCACGTTCTTCATCGGGTCCGGCTTGGCCGGCGTGGCGGGTGTGGCATTGACGCTGATCGGCTCGACCAGTCCGACTATCGGGCAGTCCTATCTGATCGACGCATTCTTGGTAGTTGTCGTCGGCGGGCTCGGGCAGATGAAGGGCGCGGTCATTGCCGCCTTCGCCCTGGGCATCCTGAACTCGTTCATCGAATATTCGACTACCGCATCGATCGCGAAGGTGATCGTCTTCGTCATCATCGTCGTGTTCCTCCAACTGCGTCCGCAGGGACTGTTTGCAGTCAAGACAAGGAGTCTCGTATGAGCATCCTCAGCAATTCACGTATCCGGGTCTGGGGCGGATTCGCAGTTGCCGCGGTCATCTTGTTCGCGGTCGCCCCGGCAGTGCTCTCCGACTTCCGGCTGTCGTTGCTGGCCAAGTTCCTGTGCTTCGCAATCGTCGCAGTCGGAATCGGATTAGCCTGGGGCCGAGGAGGAATGCTCACCCTCGGGCAGGGTGTCTTCTTCGGAATCGGCGCCTATGTGATGGCAATGCATCTCAAGATCGCCGACGCCGAACTCAAAGGCGACGCGGTCCCCGACTTCATGACAATCGCCGGCAAGACCGAGCTACCCGGCTACTGGCAACCTTTCGCCTCTCCGTTCGTCGCGATCTTCGCGGTACTGTTCCTACCCGCTGCCGTGGCTTTTCTTCTCGGACTGGGCGTCTTCAAAAGGCGCGTCAAGGGCGCGTACTTCGCTATCCTCTCCCAGGCGCTGGCCGCGGCCTTCGCGATCCTGCTGATCGGTCAGCAATCCATCGGCGGCAGCAACGGACTGAACCGCTTCCGCACGTTCTTCGGCTTCAACCTCAACGACCCGGCAAACAAGCAGATGCTGTTCTTCATCGCCGCCGCAATCCTTCTCGCATCGGTGGCGCTGATCCGGCAGCTGATGAACTCCCGGTACGGCGAACTGCTTGTCGCCGTACGAGATCAGGAAGAGCGGGTCCGATTCCTCGGATACGATCCCGCCAACATCAAGCTGGTGGCCTACGTGACGGCCGCCTTCCTCGCCGGCATCGCCGGGGCACTGTTCGTTCCGATCGTGGGCATCATCTCCCCCGCCGACGTCGGGATCGTTCCGTCCATCGCCTTCCTCATCGGCGTCGCAATCGGTGGCCGCGCAACCCTACTCGGACCCGTACTCGGAGCCATCGGTGTCGCCTGGGCGCAGTCGGCCTTCTCCGAGAAGCTTCCGTCCGGCTGGATCTACGCCCAAGGCCTCATGTTCATCATCGTGGTCGGCTTCTTCCCCGCCGGAGTCGCCGGACTCTTTGCCCTACTACGACACCGCAAGAAGCGAAACAAGTCTGTTCCCCCGACAATCACGAAGGTCACCGAACCGGAAGCCGTGGAGGTGTCCGTATGACCAACACAACCGTCACCAGTCAACCCGCCCCCGTCCTCGGCGGCAACGCCGGAATGTCCTCCGAATACCTCGAGGTACGCAACCTCTCGGTCAGCTTCGACGGATTCAAAGCCGTCGACGGCGTCGACCTGACGCTGATGCAGGGCGACCTCCGATTCCTGATCGGTCCCAACGGCGCCGGCAAGACCACACTCGTCGACGCCATCACCGGGCTGGTACCCGCCACCGGTTCTATCACCAAATCCGGTGAACAGTTGCTGGGCAAGAAGGTTCACAAGATCGCCCGGCTCGGTGTCGGACGCACGTTCCAGACTGCCAGCGTGTTCGAAGAACTCACCGTCCTGCAAAACCTCGACATCGCGGCGGGCGCCGGCCGCTCGGCCTGGGAACTGTTGCGCACCCGCAAGTCCGTACTCCCCGAAATCGAAGAAGCCCTCGAGACGATCGGCCTCGAAGCGCTGCGTGACACGCCGGCCGGCATCTTGGCTCACGGACAAAAGCAGTGGCTCGAGATCGGAATGCTTCTGGTGCAAAACTGTTCGGTGCTGCTGCTCGACGAACCCGTTGCCGGAATGAGCCTCGAAGAACGCGAGGAGACCGGGAACCTCCTGCGTCGTATCGGCGGCGCTCGCACCGTCGTCGTGGTCGAGCACGATATGGATTTCATGCGAGCATTTGCCACCTCGGTCACCGTTCTCGCCGCCGGCAAGGTCCTCGCCGAAGGAACTGTCGCGCAGGTACAAGCAGATCCCAATGTCCAAGCGGTCTACCTCGGCACGGCAGCAGCTGCGCCGGCAGGTCAGGAGTGAATCATGCTGGAAATAAGGGATATCCGAGCCGGATACGGTCGGACCGAAGTCATTCACGGGATCTCACTGACCGTCCCACGTGACGGGGTCGCCGCGGTTATGGGCCACAACGGAGCCGGCAAGACGACGCTCCTGCGATCTGTTGTCGGGCTGATCAAGCCGACCAGCGGAACCATCCTCCTGGGCGGCGAGGACATCACCGCAATGCGCCCCAGCGCTCGCGTGGCCCGCGGCCTTGCCTACGTCCCGCAGGGACAACAGTCATTCGGGCAGCTGACCACCGCTGAGAATCTTCAAGTGGTGGCCGATGGCCGCAAACGCGGAAAGGCACTCATCGCAGAAGCATTGGACATGTTTCCTGCGCTGACCACATTGCTCGAGCGCCGCGCCGGACTCCTCTCCGGCGGACAACGCCAACAACTAGCCATCGCCCGCGCCCTCATCACCGAACCGAAGATCCTCATCCTCGACGAACCCACCGAAGGCATTCAGCCCAACGTCGTCGCCGAGATCGAACGCACCATCATGGATCTGACGCGTCGGGGCGATCTCGGTGTTCTCCTCGTCGAACAACACATCGGATTTGCGCTCCAGTCTGCGCAGCACTACAGCGTCCTCGCTGCCGGACACGTCACTTCCACCGGAACCGGCGGCACCGAGTCCACCGACGCCGTCCGACGAGCAATGGCCATCTGACATGTCCGCCACCGGAATCGGCGATCCGTCCGGGGAATCCCTACGAGACCAGGTGTACGTATCGATCCGGGCGGACCTGCTGTCCGGGAAGATCGCGCCCAACCAACGACTCGGCGAAGAGCGTCTGGCTCACGCGTACGGCGTATCGAGAACCCCGGTACGAGAAGCCCTCGCACGATTGCAGTCCGACGGGCTGGTCCAACGCGGAGATCACGGTTTGTATCCGTACCGGCCACGCGTCGACGAACTCGGCGGACTGTACGAACTGCGAATACTGCTCGAATTACAGGGCCTTCGGCGGATACTCGAAGACGACACGTTGCGCCATGACCGGGATATTCTCGAACCCGAACTCGACCGGTGGTACGCGTTGCGGGCGCACATCTTCGAGCCACACTCCGACTTCGTCACGCTCGACGAGGGATTTCATATCGCAGTGCTCGCGTCGGCCGGAAATCCGGCTCTGGTCGACGCTTTGGTGACCGTCAACGCAAAGATACGGCCCGTGCGGATGTTCGACCACCTGACACCGGGCCGGCTGGAAATCTCTGTCGAGGAACACATTCTGATTGCCGAGTTGATTCTCGACAACCAACTGACGGCGGCGTGCGACAAACTGCGTGCGCATATCGACGAATCGAAGGTGCTCGTAGTCGAACGCGCTCATCAGGCCCTGGCAATGGCGGGCCTGGCGAGCGCGGTCAGAAACTGATTCCGAGAATCAGTGACGTGCAAGCACCGAGCCTTCTGCCATCTTGTTCGCGGCAGGAACAGTGCGCATCATCACGTTGGGCGGTAAGTATCAGGCACATATCCCCCGCACTGTGACGCGGTGCATAGCAGAGGGCTGAACCTGCGACATCTCGGTAAAAAGAAGCGCTTCTACCGAGCGGGGCGACCCAGTGTGAAGCCGGGAGGAAATAGGAATGCACCACCCGTGGTTGCACTTCACAACAACTGCTTTTGCCCGCTTCAGAAAGGCACCATCTCCATGTCAGTCCCCCTCTCCATCCTCGATCTCGCGCACATCGGCGCGAACGAGACCGCCAAAGACAGCTTCGACGCCAGTGTGACGTTGGCCCAGCGAGCCGAGGAGTGGGGTTACAAGCGTATTTGGTACGCCGAGCACCACAACATGGGCTCCATCGCGTCGTCGGCCACGAGCGTCCTGATCAGCCACGTTGCTGCTCACACGTCCAAGATTCGCCTCGGTGCGGGCGGCATCATGCTCCCCAACCACGCACCGCTCACCATCGCCGAACAGTTCGGCACCCTCGAAACCCTGCATCCCGGACGCATCGACCTCGGACTGGGCCGCGCACCGGGCAGCGACCAGAAGACGATGCAAGCCTTGCGCCGCGATCCGAGTTCCTCGGACAGCTTCCCGCAGGACGTCCTCGAACTTCAGGGCTACCTGGGCGACACATCACGAGTCCCCGGCATCAACGCCATCCCCGGCAAGGGCACCCACGTTCCCCTCTACATCCTGGGTTCGTCCCTGTTCGGCGCCAAGCTCGCGGCAATGCTGGGCCTCCCCTACGCCTTCGCTTCGCACTTCGCGCCCAATGCGCTTCGCGACGCGGTATCGATCTACCGCCGCGAGTTCAAACCGTCGGCGCAATTGGCCGAGCCGTATGTGATCGCCGGCGTCAATGTCATTGCCGCCGACACCACCGAGCAGGCGCAACAGGATTTCCTCGCCTCGAAGCGCACCCGCGTCAGCCTGCTCCTCGGGCGCGGCCGCACCTTCACCGACGACGAAGCCGACATGCTGCTGGACTCTCCCGCCGGCCAGCAGGTTCTGCAGATGGCCCGGTACAGCGCCGTCGGAACGCCATCCGAAGTTCGGGCCTACCTCGACGAATTCACCGAGCACGCCCAGGCCGACGAACTGATCACCGTATCCACCGGCACCAACCGCGAAGCCTGGCTGCGCACCTTCGAACTACTCGCCGACGTCAGCAATCTGGTGCCCGCCTAAGCTGCGGGGCATGGGCGATCCATCCCGTCGCGGGTTCATCTCGGTACTGTCCGTACTTCTCGCGACGGGTTGGGCCGCCAACCACTTTGCCTCCCTCATTCCCGTACTACGGGCACACGAGGGACTTTCACACGCAGTACTCGACGGCGTATTCGGTATCTACGCGCTTGGTCTGCTCCCCGGTTTGTTGACCGGCGGGGCACTCTCCGACTGTGTCGGCCGAGCCGCTGTCGTATTACCCGGAGCTCTGGTTGCATCTCTGGGCACCGTCATTCTTCTGCTGTGGCACAACGCTTCCGGGCTGATGGCCGGTCGATTGGTCGTCGGCATCGGCGCCGGATTGGCGATCGGTGCCGGTACCGCGTGGGCCGCCGATCTGCGAGGTAAAGCCGGAACCGTCATGGCCGGAGTGGTTCTCACCTCGGGATTTGCCTTGGGTCCCTTGTTCTCCGGTCTGATGGCGCAGTACTTCTCCTTCCCGTTGGCGACGCCGTTTGTCGTATCGGCAGTCCTGTCGGTCTGCTCAGTTGCCGCCGCTGCGACGTGGAGCCGAACCACAACTTCCGCCGTAGCCCTTCCCCCACCGCCCGATGGTGAACGCTCGGCGCGATCAGCGTTGATCTGGGCATTACCCTTGGCGCCCTGGGTTTTTGCGAGCGCAACCGTGTCATTTGTGACGATGTCCGCTCGCCTCGGTGACCGCTACTCCGGCCCCCTGCTTCCCGGATTTGCCGCAGCACTCACCCTGGGTGCCGGCATCGTCGTTCAAACTGTTGCGCGTCATCGCAATTGGGGCCGGCAAGCCGGAACCGTCGGCGCCGCACTCGCCGCTACCGGGTATTGCCTTGTCGCAGTCGGCGGCGCCCACCCGTCGCTGCTCCTGTTCATCGTCTGCGCAATAACTCTCGGAACCGCCTACGGACTGTGCCTGCGTTCCGGACTCCTGGACCTCGAAACTTTGGCGCCTCCCGCTGCCCGGGGAGCATTGACGGGCATCTTCTACGTCGGCACCTACCTCGGCTTCGGCCTACCGGTATTGCTGGTCGTCCTAGACCCCACGATGGGTCCGTCACTGCCCATGCTGATCCTCGCGGCAGTGGCAGCAGCCGTTGCCGTGGTCCGATTTCGCGCACTCTCGGTGGAGTCTCCCACCGAAGCCGCGGCACGGTGTTAGCGTCGTAGCTGCCCGTCGACATCAAGGAGTTGCACCATGAATCCCCGTATCCAGCCTGGCCGATTCAAACAACTGGGCCCGATCAACTGGGGAATCTGGCGGGTCCTCTCCAAAGCGGCCGGCGCACCCGACGCTCATTTGTTCAGCACACTCGGTCTCGCAGGCGGACTGTTCCGTGGCTGGCTGCACTATTCCGGATCACTGATGCCCGGCGGCAAGATCTCACGCCACGACACCGAATTGATCATCCTGCGCGTCGCCCATCTACGCGAGTGCCAGTACGAGATGGATCATCACATCAGGCTCGGCCGCAAGGCTGGAATCGACGCCCCGGAACTTGCCCGAATCTTGGAGGGACCGAACGCTTCCGAGTTGAGTTCTCGTCACCGTGCAATCTTGACTGCGGTAGACGAGTTGGTCGCCTCCAAGGACATTACCGACACAACGTGGAATGCGTTGTCCCAGCATTTCGACGACCGTCGACTCATCGAATTCACCTTGCTGGTAACACAATACGACGGACTGGCGACCACCATTGGAACCTTGCGGGTTCAGAGAGACTTTTCGTAGTCCGATGTAAATACCTGTGCACACCGGGCCATAGAAACACTGGGCCATAGAAACACCGGGCCATAGAAACACCGGGGCATGTTTCTGCCCCGGTGTGCACGTCGCGTATTCGGTTGTTCAAGCTGCTGTCGGTGGACTGTTCCCCGGTATCGGAACCTGATACGGATCCACCGACATCGGTGGATAGAACCGGGTTCTCCGATCGCCCCCGATCTCGACACTCCACTCGGTATCGTGCAGCAACCGATGATGATGACCGCACAAAAGTATGAGGTTGTCGAAATCCGTTGGACCACTGTCCATCCAATGAAAAATATGGTGGGCATCGCACCATCCGGGCGGGGTTCCGCAGCCAGGAAACGCGCATCCCCCATCCCTGACCGCCAAGGCTCGCCGCTGCGGGACCGTCGCGGTTCGCTCGTCGAGCCCGTGATTGATCGGAACACCGTTCTGGTCGAGCAGGATTCGGGTGACCATACAATCGCAGGCAAGCATGCGGGCACTGTCGAGGCTGATAGGCCCGGCCCAGTTGCTGCTCGCATGACCGAGTTCCTCAGTGGACGGCAACAGGTCTTTCAATGCCTTCAGGTCCGTGAGGTCTTTCGCGGTAGCGGTGATCGTCAGGTGCGGTTTGACGCCACCTTCGACGGGCCCGAGGCCGGCCATCTCAAAGCGGCGCAACATCTCGCAGAAACCGTCGGCACGTCGAAGTGCCGGAGTACGAAGATCTTTCACACCGTCAATTTCGGGTGTCGGCTTGGAAAGTCCGGACAGCAGGGCGATCAACCGGGCGCCGTTGACGGCATCGAGGTCACCCTTGACGCTGACACGGCCGTACAAACCTTTCGAGGCATAGAACTCGTTGCGCTCGGAATCCTCCCCGACAGGGACGCCGTCGTCACGGTTACCGTACTGCTTTTCGATGCGCCGGATCGCCGCCCGGACGGCGTCGCAGTCGGAAACCTTCTTCGAGGCCAGGTCCAGCAGGATTTCCCGCGCCTTCTCGACGTCCGCGATATGCATGTTCTTGGGTGGGTGCTGGCAGAACTGTGCCACCTGACGGGCCTTCTGCATATCGATGTCACCATCGTGAAAGGACTGTGCGACTACAGGTTCGAGCATGAATAACCGTGCAAGCGAGACCAGTTGACTGCATTCACCGATCTCGAGATTGGTGGACCGGTGCAACCACTGGGTGATAGCCCGAAAGCCCGTATCCGGGAGAGCATCACGAGTGAACATCTCGACAACGAGGTGCACCAGGCGCGATTGCAGGCCGTGGCGGGCGCGAACGAGGTCGAGGACCTCCGTTTTGAGTCCTTCACCGTCCAACTGCCACGTTTCCCGACTGTCCATGCACTAATTCTAATCGAACAGGATTTCGATTCCTAGAGACATTTCGGACAGGTTTTCGAAAGAATCTTGCTCGAAAATTGTTGACATGCACCAATATTCGATAATTCAGACACTACGGTTTGCAGATGCGAGTGACAGCCCCGCGCACCACTTCCCGACGGCGCGCGAGCTCTGCTGCGTCGACCGACTGATTGTCGGCAGAACCCGGCGCAACCGCCCAGGCGAAGACCAGTCCGAAGAGCATCGTGATCAGGTCTTGAGGCTCCCAACCGTCGTTGAGAATTCCGGCTTCCTGCGCCTCACGGATTGATACGTTTCGCTGCGTGCAAATCGGGTCCACCTCCGCCAGTTCCCGCATACGCGTCGACTCCCCCTGCATCTGACCCCAGATCATCATTCGTTCAATGTCTGGTTTAGCGACCATGTCATCGAAGAGAGCCACCGCATATCCGGGCAGGTCTGCGCCGTCAAACGGTATGTCTTCCATCGCCGCATGAAAGTTTGCGTCGAGAACCGCATGAAAGAGCGCGACCTTGTCCCCAAAGTACGCGTAGAGCCGCTCCTTGCTCGCCTTGCCGTTCTTGGCGATGCGGTCGATGCGCGCGCCGGCAAGTCCGTAAGTGCCGAACTCTTCTTGCGCAGCATCGAGGATTCGCTGCTTCGTCGCAGTGACATCAGTGGGAGCCATAGTGATTATCGTAACCGAACGAACTATTTCGTTTGACTCTGCATCGAAGGCTCCACTAGCTTTTACACTTATGACCACCACCACCTCCGACGTGGGAAGCGGCGCCCAGCCGCCGTCCCCGGTCACCTCCGAGAACCCGAACCATCAACGCCGTTGGCTGGTGCTCTGCATCGTCGCGTTTGCGCAACTCATGGTGGTGCTCGACGGCACCATCGTCTCCATCGCCCTTCCCGCCGCGCAGGAAGAACTCGGCATCAGCGACCTTGATCGCGCCTGGGTGGTCACCTCGTATGCCTTGGCATTCGGCGCACTCCTTCTACTCGGTGGTCGCATCGCCGATTACTGGGGCCGCAAACGTTCCTTCATCGTCGGTATGGCCGGCTTCGCCATCGCCTCCGGCATCGGCGGAATCGCACAGACCGGCATGGAACTTTTCATCGCCCGCGCCGGCCAGGGCGTCTTTGCCGCCCTCCTCGCACCCGCCGCACTCGCGATGCTCACCACCACCTTCATCGGAGAGAAGGAGCGCGCCAAGGCTTTTGCCGTCTACGGCGCAATCTCCGGCGGTGGCGCTGCCATCGGCCTGCTGCTCGGCGGCGTTCTGACGCAGTACGTCGACTGGCGCTGGTGCCTGCTCGTGAACATCCCCATCGCACTCATCGCCATCGCCGCAGCCGTCCCCGTCATCAAGGAGACCAAGGCTCACGGCGATACCAGCTACGACCTCCCCGGCGCCGTCCTCATCGCACTGGGCCTCGGATCCCTGGTCTACGGATTCACGCGCGCCGAGCATGGTTGGGGTCAGACCGACACACTTCTGTTCATCGGCTTGGGCCTCGTCTTCCTCGCACTCTTCGTCTTTGTCGAGAGCCGCACCAAGAATCCGCTTCTGCCACTGAGCGTTCCGTGGCATCGTGACCGCGGCGCCGCACTGATCGGCTCCATGCTCGTGGGCGCAGCACTCCTCGGCGGCACCCTGTACCTGACGTTCTACCTGCAGATCGTGCTCGGATTCAGCCCCGTCATGGCCGGCGTCGGATCTCTGGCCATGACCTTCTTCATCGTGATCGCGACCGCCATCGCAGCACAACTGTCCACCCAGATCGGGCCCAAGCCACTGATGCTTGCCGGGCCACTGTTTGCGGCCGTAGGCCTGTTGCTGCTCACCCAGATCGAGGTTGACAGCTCGTACTGGACCCATGTGTTCCCCGGTCTTGCATTCTTCGGCTTTGGTTTGGGCCTTCTGTTGGTCCCGATGCAGAACCTCGCACTGATCGGCGTCCCCGACCATGACGCCGGCGCAGCCAGCGCCCTCGTCAACGCCACCCTACAGATCGGTGGCGCACTGGGAACCGCGCTGTTCACGACGATCTACGCGTCCGCCAAGTCCGCCTTCAGCGCAGACAACGCGATGCCGGCGCCTCCCGAAGGCCTTCCCGCAGAGATGATTCCCACCGATATGGCTAACGCAGCCTTGCCGAGCGCCGACCAACTGTCGCTTCTCCCGCAGCCGGTTCAGGACTTCATTTCTTCGCTCACCGACTACTTCTTCGGCGCCGAGGTTGCGGGCTACTCCGCCGTATTCGGCTGGGCGGCACTCCTTATCGCCGTCATCACTCCGGTGGTGTTTGTGCTCGTCCGCGCCAAGAAGGGTGACTTGCCCGCCGAGGGCGCAGTCCACATGGGCTAACCCCCTACTTCGACGACGGAATCACTCGCCATGCAATGGCAGCCGCTACTGCCAGCAGTACTGCTGACGTCACGGATGTCCATTGCATGGCGTGCACAAACGCAACTTTTGCTTCGTGAAGTAACTCGGATTCCGGCGGTAGTACGTTCACCGCAGATGCAAGTGAATCCGTGACCTTGTCGGCCACTGCCGGCGGTAACGAGTCTGTGTTCAGCCCAGCCCGGTAGAGCGTCGCAAGCAAACTGCCCAACAGTGCGAATTCCCAGTGCAACGCCGAGTTCGTAGGCCGTCTCGGATACTGCCGATGCCGACCCAGCTTTGTCCGGCGGAACTGCCGTCATGACGGCATCTGTGGTCAATGTAAAGGCAAGCCCCACACCCAGTCCCACCAGGACCAGGGCAAGTGCCAGCCAGAAGTACTGCGCAGCGTCACTGGCAATCGCGATGCCGCCCATTCCGAGCGCGGCAAGTGCCAGCCCACCGCCGATGACGTAGCCTCGCCCGAACCGTAGGACCAGGCTGCCCGCAATTCCCACGACGGCGACCGACGCGAGAGTCACCGGAAGTTCCCGAATGCCCGCTTGCAGTGGTCCATTCCCTCGCACGAGTTGCAGGTACTGCGAGAAGAAGAACAACAATCCACTGAAAGCCAGCACAGAAACAAATGTTGCGGTGACAGCACCCGCGAATGCCGGATGACGGAACAGCGATACGTCGATCAGCGGGGACGACGAATACTGCTGTCTCCGAATAAAGATCCACCCCGCCGCGACCCCCACGACGAGTGCCCCCATCGGCACCCACAGGTTCCCGCCACTGACTGCTGCCTTGACGGCGTACACCAGGGCAACGATCGCGATCATGGACAGAGCTGCACTGAACAGGTCGAATTTTCCCGGGTTGGGATCACGCGATTCTGGTATCAGTACGTACCCGAAGACGATCAAGATGATGATCACGGGAACGTTGATGATGAATACCGAGCCCCACCAGAAGTGTTCCAGCAGAGCGCCACCCACGAGCGGACCGATGGCGGCACCGCCAGATGCCGCCGCCGCCCAGATCGCGATCGCGGTAGTCCGCTGACGTGCGTTCTCGAACATGTTTCGGATGATGGACAACGTCGACGGCATCAATGTCGCGCCGGCAACGCCGAGAAGGAAACGTGCGGCGATCAACCACCCGGCGGTGGGTGCGAATGCCGCCAGTAGAGAGGCCAAGCCGAATCCTGCTGCACCGATGAGCAGTAGACGTTTCCGACCGACGCGATCGGCGAGCGTACCCATCGTGACCAACAGTCCGGCCAGGGCGAGAGAATAGATATCGCCGATCCAGAGAAGCTGATTCGACGTGGGCGCCAGATCTGCACTCAACGCGGGAACAGCCAGCGACAGGACGGTGCCGTCTACCGCGAGCATCACCACCGCGAGAACAAGAACCGACAACGCCGCCCACTCGCGGCGTCCCGCCAAACTGACATCTTCGCGATCGTCATGGGACATAGCGACACGCTACCGCCTGAGCGGTCGAATTTATGCCTGACGCAAGACCTCGATCACCGGCGTGCTGCTGCGGCCGATCAACTTCTGTAGGTCACCGGATTCGGTATCCAACGCGCCCTTGGCAATTGCCGCATCGGAGTCTGCGAGAATCTGCGCCACCGGGGCAGGCAGGCCGACGCTCTCCAGAATTCCCCGGTAAGCATCCTCCGGCACAAACTGGTACTCGACGGGCTTGCCCGCGAATTCACTGATCTTCGCAGCCAATTCGGTGTATGTGAGCCTTTCGTCGCCGCCCAGTTCGTAGACCGCGCCGTCATGTCCGTCGGTGGTGACTACTACTGCGGCAGCGTCGGCGTAGTCCGCACGCGCAGCAGCGGCGATCTTTCCGTCTGCTCCCGCGCCGACCAGTGCGCCGCGTTCGACGACGCCGGCCAGGTCATTGGTGAAGTTTTCCCAGTACCAACCGTTGCGTAGGAGCGCGAAGGGAACGCCGCTCTTGGCAAGAACATCCTCCGTTGCCTTGTGCTCGGCGGCCAACTTCATCGGAGTGTCCTGGGCACCCAGGATGCTGGTGTAAGCAATGAATCCGACGCCTGCAGCCTTGGCTGCGTCAATGATGTTGGTGTGCTGAGGAAGCCGTGAACCCACTTCGCTGCCCGAGATCAGAATCAACTTGTCGACGCCGATCAGAGCTGCTTCCAATGCCGCGGCGTCGGAGTAGTCCGCCTTCCGAACCACGACGCCACTCGCGGACAGATCTGCGGCCTTCTCCGGATTGCGAACCACTGCGATGATGTCCGACGCGGGTGTCCCCCGCCCGATCAGTGCCTCGACAACAAGTTGTCCGAGGTTTCCCGTTGCGCCGGTGACTGCGATGCTCATGCGATCTCCCAATTTAGGTTGAAGCGTAAAGTTCCTACAACCATCATGCACTAATTTTTCGTAAGTGCAACATGAACAGATAGCACTATCGCTTGGTGCAGTAGTAGCCTGAATCCATGACCAGCACCGATACCCCGCACAGTGCTGCCGAAACAGCTGATCCCACCCTCGAAGCCGACGTCTTCGCTCGTGGTTGCCACTCTCGGATGGCCCTGCAGAACGCCACCGGACGCTGGGGAGCACTTGCGCTCGCAGCATTGAACGAAGGCCCGTACCGGTTCAGCGCACTGCGTCGCCGCGTCGACGGCGTCAGCGAACGCATGCTCTCGCAGACCCTGCAAACACTCGAGCGGGACGGCCTCGTGCACCGCGAGGTGCTTGAAACCATCCCGCCCAAAGTGGAATACAGCTTGACCGAACTCGGCGCCGACGTCGCCGAGAAGATCACAGCACTGATCGAATTACTCGAATCCCAGGTACCGAAAATCGTTGCGTCCCAGACAGAGTACGACGCCCGAGGTCAGTGAGCCCCGACCGAAAACTGGGCAGGAACGGAAAAAGCCCCGTTCGTCGTTCCTGATCGGAAAGACGAACGGGGCTTGCCCGGAAAAGATCAGAAGTTGATCATGTGGCCCGCGAGGCCATGGATCGCTTCCTGCAGCGCCTCACTGAGCGTGGGGTGCGTGTGGACATTGCGTGCCAACTCGTTGACCGTGAGGTCCCACTTCTGGGCCAAGGTCAGCTCGGGCAGCAGTTCCGAAACATCGGGTCCGATGAGGTGGCCGCCGAGCAGTTCGCCGTGTGTCTTGTCGGCGATCAGCTTGACGAAGCCCGTCGGGTCGCCCAGGCCGTGGGCCTTGCCGTTGGCAGCGAACGGGAAGTTCGCGACCTTGATGTCGTAACCCTCGGCGATGGCCTGCTCTTCGGTCAGACCGAAGGATGCGACCTGCGGCTGGCAGAAGGTGGCGCGCGGCATCATGCGGTAATCGCCGAGCGTCTGGGTCTCGGCGCCGCCGATGGTCTCGGCTGCAACCACTGCCTGTGCTTCGGCGACGTGTGCCAGCTGCAGCTTGGCGGTGACGTCACCGATGGCGAAGATGTTGGGAACGTTGGTGCGCATGTAATCGTCGATCGCGATCGCGCCGCGGTCAGTGAGTGCAACACCGGTGTTCTCGAGACCGAAGCCCTCGACGCGAGGGGCGAAGCCGACGGACTGCAGAACCTTGTCCACGACCATGGTTTCGATGTTGCCGGACTTGTTGTCCTTGATCGTGACGGTGACCTTGCTGCCGTCGTCACTGATGGACTGGACGCCGGCACCGGTCTTGACGGTGACGCCGAGCTTCTTGTACTGCTTGGCGATTTCCTTGGAGATGTCTGCGTCTTCGTTGGGCAGCGCACGGTCGAGGAATTCCACGATCGTCACGTCGACGCCGTAGTTCTTGAGGACGTAGCCGAACTCCATGCCGATGGCGCCGGCGCCGACGATGAGGATGGACCCGGGCAGTTCCCGCGTCATGATCTGCTCTTCGTAGGTCACGACGTTCTCGCTCAGCGAGGTGCCTGGCAGCAGCTTGGTGTAGGAACCGGTGGCGATGATCGCATTGTCGAATGTGATCGTCTCGGTGCCTCCCTTGCTGAGTTCCACGTTGATGGTGTTGGCGTTGACGAAGGTTCCCTTACCGTCGTGCTCAGGGATCTTGTTCTTCTTCATCAGGAAGTGAATGCCCTTGACTCGCCCGTCCGCGACCTTGCGGCTGCGGTCGAAGGCGGAGCCGAAATCGAAGGACACGTCTCCGGACATGCCGAACGTCTTCGCTTCTTTGTGAAGATGTGCGCGAGTTCGGCGTTACGGAGAAGTGCCTTGGACGGGATGCAGCCGACATTCAGGCATACACCGCCCCAGTACTTCTGCTCGATGATGGCGGTGCTCAGGCCCAGTTGTGCCGCGCGGATAGCAGCGACGTACCCACCGGGGCCGGCTCCAAGGACAACGACGTCATAGTGTGAGGTCACGGTTAATCAGGGTAGTCCTGCGTTGTTTCCTTGTCCCCGGATGGTCGCATTACTCGTCGGTAGACCAGACTTGCGCGGCAACTCGGGCGAAGTTTCCGCCGTATACGGCCTCGATGGCTGGTTCGTCGAAGCCGCGCCGACGCAGTACGACGTCCAAGGTGAGAGTGTCTTCCGGCGGCACCCACTGCAGCGGACCCCACTTTGTGTACATGTCCGAGAACGACGACGCGTGGTGGTCGATCTCCTCGAGAAAATCTTCGGCGTCGAAGGAATAGTCCGAGCCGATTCCGACGTGATCGACGCCGACGAGGTTGACGGCTTCCTCGATGTGGTCTGCCATCGCCTCGAGACGAGCCTGTGTGTCGGTCGGTCCGTTGACACCCAGGAAGATTCCGACTCCGTTGATCCCGATAACTCCACCGGTGCCGGCGCAGGCCTTGGCTTGGTCGTCGGTGATGTTGCGAGGGTGGTCCCACAATCTGCGGAGGTTGGAATGGCTGTAGATCATCGGCTGCGCGGTAGCTGTCGCCAGATCCAGTCCGGTTTGCACCGAGCAGTGTGATCCGTCCACCATCATTCCGACGCGATTCATCTCGGCCACGAGGTCGCGTCCGTAGGCGGTCAAGCCCGTGTCGTCGGCGTCGAGGCACCCACAACCCGCAGCGTTGACGTGGTTATACGTCGGCAACATGGACCGCACGCCGAGATCGTAGAAGTACGCGATGTTGTCGGGATCGCCGTCCAGCGGATTGGAATCTTCGAGGTCGAACCCCAAAGCGATTCCACCCGACTGTTGAATCTCGACAACGTCGCCGATTGTCTGAACCGGGGTGATTTCCGGATATTCGACACGGGCCTGCCAGGCGAAGCTCTTGACTAACGCTGTCGAATCAGCCCGAGACTGCGGCGCGTAACCAACGTTGACCGAAACGTAACTGCCTTCGGGCCGCTTGTACCGCAATAGGTCCGCTATGGAGGCATTGGACTGCAACGGCAGGCAGCAGTGCTGTTCCCAGATTGGATATGTCCGGTTCACCCAATAATCATATCGGTAAACATCAATATTCCACCGATACTGGTCATTCGTTCAGCAAATCCTTGGTTCACTAGCAAATAGCGCGCTGATCCTGTAGAAAGATCAAGACTTACACGCTCTCTATGCGCCGGAATTTGCAACTCGTACAGAGCAGTGTCGAAGGATGCAGTGTCGAAGAAGGACCGTTCCACCCGGGGCGGATCTGTAGGGGCAATTTAGGTGGAGGGTTCTGAGCGTATGCGTGCTCGTACATTCAAGCGTGGCCGTTTGGTCGCCGCTATAGCAGCAGTGTCCGTACTGCCGATGCTGATCAGCCCGGCTATGTCCTCTGCTGACAGCGGAGCAACTGACGCGGCGACAGCCACGGCAGCGGCAGCCAAGGTCAACACCACGGGTTCCAAGCTCACGAGCAAGACCACCGCCGGCGGCAAGACCACCATCAAGGTGTTCTCCCCGTCCATGGGCCGCGATATCCCGGTCGAGGTCCTCACGCCCACGGACACCACCCAGCAGTACCCCACGCTCTACCTTCTCAACGGTGCCGGCGGCGGCGAAGATCGCGCGACCTGGCAGCGCAACACCGACATCATGAACTTCTTCCAGGACAAGAACGTCAACGTCGTCACCCCGATCGAAGGCGCCTTCAGCTACTACACCGACTGGGAAAAGGCCGATCCGGCTCTCGGTGTTCAGAAGTGGCAGACGTTCCTCAATGAGGAACTTCCGCCCGTCATCAATGACACGTTCAACACCAACGGCGTCCAGTCGATCTCCGCGATCTCCATGACCGCCACGTCGGTTCTGAACCTCGCCATCGCAAAGCCCGGCTTCTACAAGAGCGTTGGCGCGTACAGCGGTTGCGCCGAGACCAGCACTCCCGTCGGCCAGGCTTCGATCGAACTGGTTGTCGGCATGCGCGGCGACGCAGACGTCACCAACATGTGGGGCCCCGTCGGCGGCCCGGGTTGGGTTGCCAACGACCCGGTTGTCAACGCCGAGAAGCTGCGCGGCACCGAGCTGTACGTCTCTACCGGATCCGGCCTGCCCGGCCCGCATGACACCCTCGCCAACCCGGCAATCAACGGTCAGGTCGGCACCTTGGCCAACCAGGTCATCGTCGGCGGCATCATCGAGGCTGCAGTCAACTACTGCACGCACAACCTCGCGTACCGCCTCAAGGACCTGAACATCCCGGCGACGTTCGACTTCAAGCCCACCGGCACCCACTCGTGGGGCTACTGGCAGGACGATCTCCACAACTCCTGGAACATGATTGCCAACTCCATGGACGTCAAGAACTAGAGAAACCGGTTTAACCATTCGGCCCCGCTCCCACAGCTTCTCGGGAGCGGGGCCGAATGCTGTATTACCGGGCACCGAAACGGTCAAAAAGACCACCTGACCATGATGTTTCTGGTTTACTGACCGAAGACATTGATCCCGAACGTCTTTCGGGGCAAAAGTAGTGGAGGTTTCAGAGAGTATGGGCGCTCGTACATTCAAGCGTGGCCGTATGGTCGCCGCGATAGCAGCCGTTTCCGTATTGCCGATGCTGATCAGTCCGGCCGTGTCCTCCGCGGGTGGAGATACAGCAGCCAGCGGAAATACAACTGCCACCGCGGCAGTGGCCAAGGTCAACGCAACGGGTTCCAAGCTCTCGAGCCGCGCCGACAACGGACGCAAGACCACCATCAAGGTGTTCTCCCCGTCCATGGGCCGCGATATCCCACTCGAGGTCATCACCCCCGCAGATACCAGCGAGCAGCGCCCGACGCTCTACCTCCTCAACGGAGCGGGCGGCGGCGAGGACACTGCGACCTGGCAGGTCAAGACCGACATCATGAACTTTTTCCAGGAAAAGAACGTCAACGTCGTCACCCCACTCGAAGGCGCATTCAGCTACTACACCGACTGGGTGAACGACGATCCGGCTCTCGGACGTCAGAAGTGGCAGACGTTCCTCACCGAGGAACTCCCGCCCGTCATCGACAAGGAATTCAACACCAACGGCGTCCAGTCGATCTCCGCGATCTCGATGACCGCCACGTCGGTCCTGAACCTCGCCATCGCGAAGCCCGGCTTCTACAAGAGCGTCGGTGCGTACAGCGGTTGCGCCGAGACCAGCACTCCCATCGGCCAGAACTCGATTCAGCTGGTCACCGGCGGCAGAGGCGGCGCAGACATCACCAACATGTGGGGCCCGCTCGACGGCCCGGGCTGGGTTGCCAACGACCCGGTTGTCAACGCCGAGAAGCTGCGCGGCACCGAGCTGTACGTCTCCACCGGATCCGGTCTGCCCGGCCCGCATGACAACCTCGCCAACGAAGCAGTCAACGGTCAGGCCGTAGCCCTGGCCAACCAGATCATCGTCGGCGGCGTCATCGAGGCAGCAGTCAACCACTGCACACACAACCTCGCCTACCGCCTCCACGACCTGAACATCCCGGCCACGTTCGACTTCAAGCCCGTCGGTACCCACTCGTGGGGTTACTGGCAGGACGATCTCCACAACTCCTGGCCGATGATCGCGCGTTCGCTCGACATCTGAGTTCAACAATTCGACCCCGCTCCCACAGCTTCTCGGGAGCGGGGTCGAATACTGTCATCGGGTAGCAGTAAGAATGAACCCATGACTTCCGACAATGATCCGTACCTCTGGCTCGAAGATGTCACGGGCGAGGCCGCTCTCGATTGGGTGCGGGCGCACAATGCCGTCACCGAAGCACAACTCGCCTCCGGTGAGCGGTTCGAGGAAATGCAGTCGGATATCCGCGAGGTCCTCGATACCGACGCGCGCATACCGTACGTCCGACGACGCGGCGAGTACCTGTACAACTTCTGGCGAGACGGCGTCAATATTCGTGGCCTGTGGCGACGCACCACCCTCGAGCAGTATCAAAGCGAGAATCCCGAGTGGGACGTGCTCGTCGATCTCGATGCGTTGGCCGAAGCCGAGGGCGAAAACTGGGTCTGGAAGGGCACGCAGTTGCTTCGCCCCCTTCGGAATCGCGCACTGATCAGCCTGTCCCGCGGCGGAGCGGATGCTGCAGTGGTTCGCGAATTCGACATCGAGACAAGACAATTCCTCGATGCCGACGGCCCACAATCAGGCTTCTACCTTCCTGAAGCCAAGACCGATATCGACTGGATCGACATCGATACCGTCTATGTCGGAACGGATACCGGCGAAGGTTCTCTCACCGATTCGGGTTACCCGCGCCTGGCGATGCGGTGGAAGCGCGGCACTCCCCTTTCCAGCGCCGAGACGATCTACGCGGGCGAGAGCACCGACGTCGCAATCTCAGCTTCCCATGATCCGACGCCCGGCTTCGAGCGCGACTTCGTCACTCGCTCAGTCGATTTCTACAATTCGCGACGGTTCCAATTCACGACGGACGGCGAGTTGGTTCTGATCGATACGCCCGAGGACGCGGGAATCTCGATTCATCGCGAGTGGTTGCTGATTCGCACCAAGTCACCCTGGACCGTTGAGGGCACCGAGTACGCGACGGGCACCCTGCTGGCCGCTCGATACGACGATTACCTCGCAGGCTCCCGCGACCTGACAGTCGTCTTCGAACCCGACGAGCATTCTTCACTCGACCAATACAGTTGGACCCGGGACCATCTGATTCTGGTCATCCTGACCGATGTCCGCACCACTCTGCGACTTCTGACGCCGGTTGAAAATGGTTGGGAAAACCAGCCTTTCGAGGGTCTACCCGAACTGACCACCATCGAGATCCTTGATACCGATCCCGATGTAAGCAACGAGTACTTCCTCAATTCCAGCGGATATACCTCTCCCGCAACACTTCTGCACGGAGTCATCGGCGAATCCGAGCCCAGCGTCGTCAAATCTGCCCCGGCATTCTTCGACGCCGAAAATATTGTGACGCAACAGTTTTTTGCCACTTCCGTCGACGGAACCCAGATCCCCTACTTCGTGGTCCGAACCGAAGGCACCCAACCCGGCCCGACGCTTCTGTACGGCTACGGCGGATTCGAAGTTTCGATGACGCCGTCGTACAGCGGTTCCATCGGACGGGCGTGGCTCACGCGCGGTGGTACGTACGTCGTCGCCAATATTCGCGGCGGTGGCGAGTACGGGCCAGGGTGGCACACCCAGGTTGTGAAGGCCGGCCGTCACAAGGTCCACGAAGACTTCGCGGCTGTCGCGCGTGATCTGGTCGACCGCAAAATCGCCACGCCGGAGTTGTTGTCCGCTCAGGGCGGCAGCAACGGCGGATTGTTGATGGGCATCATGCTCACGAAGTACCCAGAGTTGTTCGGCGCCATCGTCTGTCAGGTTCCCCTGCTGGATATGCGACGGTTCCATCTCCTCCTGGCCGGCGCATCCTGGATGGCGGAGTACGGCGACCCCGACAACGCGGACGAGTGGTCCTTCATCTCGGAGTACTCGCCGTACCAGAACATCAGCGCGGACGCGTCGTACCCGCCGATTCTGATTGCAACGTCAACTCGCGACGACCGCGTGCATCCCGCGCATGCTCGCAAGATGGCAGCGCGGTTGGAGGAACTCGGCAAACCGGTTCTGTACTTCGAGAACATCGAGGGTGGGCACGGCGGCGCCGCCGACAATGCGCAGCTGGCCTACAAGAGTGCGCTGACCTACGAATTCTTGTGGCAGAAGCTCAGCGGTCACGCAGCCACGTGACGACGCGCTCGGTCACAGCCTCGGGTTTCCGGATCCAACCGTTGTGACCGAGTGGTTCGTCGATGTGCGCCATCGTCACTTGCGAGCCGGCTAGCTTGTCCACCAGGTTCTTTGCGGATCGGCGCGGAGCAAGATCGTCGTCGCCGATTGTCAGGGATAAGACCGGCAAGCTCAGCCGGGCGATCCGCTCCTCGTAGTCGATATCTGCGCCCACGGGTTCAATCTTGCCGGTGCGGGCAAACCTGGCCCAATCCGTGATCAGCACCTTCGATTGCCGTCCGAAGCCGCCCACATTCAGGCGATCACCGGGCCAGAAGCCCGCAATGTTGGCCGTCATCGACATCGCCGACGAACCCAGATACAGCCCCGGAGCCCGGATCCCCGGAAAGCCTCGGTGGTACGGCGAACCGGAAGCCACCAGGATCACCCCGCCGAGGTGGCCGCGAATCCGCGACGCGTACATCACGCCCAACTGTCCGCCCATGCTGTGGCCGAGCAGGAACGGTGTGCTGGCCGGGAATCTTTCGCGCACAACCTCGAACGTCGCCGGGAAATCGACCGACACCACGTCCTGATACCCGAAGGTGCTCGACGCGCTGGGACGTGGCCGGCTGTCGCCTTGGCCGCGCAGCTCCCCGATAGCGACATTGAAGCCTGCTGCCACCAGAGCTTCCGCCACCGGATCGTAAAACCCCGCCGGTACACCGAGACCGGGAAACATCACAACAACGGGGGCGTCGTCCTTCGGCCCGGGAAACAGCCGGATCGGAGTCAGGGTTCCGTCGGGCAGCTGGATCGGCACGGTCTCCATGCCTCTCACACTATCCACACCGGCGGCGCAGGTCAGCACATCCGGTTATTCGAGGCTGCCGACGATCAGCGGGTCGGGAGTGCCCACGATCTCGTGGTCCTTGTTGTCGTAGTCGAACTGGCTCAGGACATGTCGCATCGCGTTGATGCGGGCACGCTTCTTGTCATTGCTCTTGATGACGGTCCACGGCGCGGCTGCCGTATCAGTGAACCCAATCATCTCTTCCTTCGCCGCGGTGTACGCATCCCACTTGTCCAGGGAGGCAATATCCATCGGCGAGAGCTTCCACTGCCGCACCGGATCCACCTGGCGAATCGCGAAACGCGTCCGCTGCTCCAGAGATGACACGGAGAACCAGAACTTGATGAGGCTGATGCCGTCGTCGACAAGCATCTGCTCAAACAGCGGAACTTGCCGCAGAAAACGATCGTGCTCTTCGTCGGAACAGAAGCCCATCACGCGCTCCACCCCCGCCCGGTTGTACCAGGAGCGATCAAACATCACGAGCTCGCCGGCCGCCGGAAGATGCTGCACATAGCGTTGGAAATACCACTGCGTCGACTCTCGCGTCGACGGCTTTTCCAGCGCGACGACGCGAGCACCACGCGGATTGAGGTGTTCCATGAACCGCTTGATGGTGCCGCCCTTACCGGCAGCGTCGCGACCCTCGAACACTATCGCGTGACGGGCACCGGTCTCTTTCGACCAATTCTGCAGCTTCAACAGTTCGATCTGCAGTAGCCGCTTGACCTGCTCGTACTCGTCGCGAGGCATCCGTGAGTCGTACGGATATCCCTCACGCCAGGTGTCGACCTCGAAACCTTCCGGCGCAGTGAGCAATACGGGATCGTCGTCGTCACTGTCGTCGACGGTGAAGCCCGTCGTATCGGTCAGATCCACAGCGGTTGAGAGATCCGCGAAGGCACTCAGGAAGGGACGTCGTTCTGCTATGTCGGTCACTCGTGACAGGTTAGCCGCCGACAGCAACCATTCGGTGACACGGCGGTGAACAGGCGAGTCCGAGCGACTCGAAGATCAGGGAAATATCAGGGAGATTCCCGATGGTGTGCATGACCAGCGGGATCGAGAATTGGGATATGACATTCGAAAACCACACACCGAGACCATTCACCCGGTCCGCTGAAAACAAAATCCTTGCCGGAGTTTGCGGAGGAATAGCCACATACTTCAGTGTCGACGTCAATTTTGTTCGCGTTCTCACTGTTATTGCAGCTATATGCACTGGTGGAACTGCGGCATTAATTTATCTTGCGGCTTGGATGTTGATGCCATTGGACTAGTACTTTAGTACTAAATATTGTCTATTTCAGTGACAATTCGGCTATCAAATAGAACAATCAATTCGATCGATAACAGCATTTCGGGGCCATGCGGCATACGCATGGCCCCGAAACGGAAAGTATTTAGCCCTTACTTAGCGGCCTTGAGCGTTCCGCCGCTCAGTGCAGCGAGGGCGGTGAGGCCCTTGACTCCGAGCGCGGTCACGCTACCCATACCGGTACCGACGATCGTGCCGACAGATCCTGCAGCATCCATAATGGAACCTTCAATCATGACACTCTCCTTCGAAGTTGGTTTGTTGTCCAGGTTCTCTCAAAGCAGTTCAGAGCCGAAGAATCAGGGAGCGGGAGTAATAACTTCGGGACTGAAACTGATGGAATCGAACGATCCGAAGATCCCACCGGCGGCATCACTCAACGAACCGAAGAGGTTCGCTCCCAAGTTGTCCACCCCCAACAGCATTGCAATGAGATCCATCACGCCCTGGCCATTGTTTACGGCCAGGATATCCATCATTGAACCCATGTCTGAACTCCCTACATAGAAGATTCCCCCGCCGGGAAAGGCGTCTGTCGCGACGCCTCCTGCGGTCAACACGTGATGTGTTGTCCGCCACTGTAAGCCGTTCCATTGCCATTCGTCAGCGAAACGGACAAAAAAGTCGAATTAGTAATTCGCATCAATCCCTAATGCCGAATTGCGCTGCCGGTTCAATATTCGACCGACATAACTGGACAATGGTCCATATAAACAAATTGAACAATTGTCCAGATAAACATTGACCCTTACGCAGCACAGACTTTCCACTGACGCGCCCAACCCGGCAGGCCCGTCTTGGCGGCCGCCTACCGAACTTGCGCACGATGCTATTGCGCAGGGATGCGAACATCGCCTTCGACTGCAGCCAATAACGCGTCGAAGCTCTCGCGCAGTAGCACCACGTAATGCTCCGGGTCTGGCATCGCCCCACGAGCCACGATGACATTGAGCGTCAAGGCACCTCCTGCTGCGGCAATCAGAAAGTGGCGTAATACATCTCCGTCGACAGGTGCTTGTCCACCGAGAACGGCAACCGCCGGAGCGCCTTCGAAGACATTGCCGTCGATGGTCACCGGAACATTGCTTATCGTGGTGTGTTGCGTGACGTCGCGTTCCGTATTCATCTTGTTGAGGCGCCTTGCCAACCCGGTCAAGCGAAGCAATGCCGCGGGTGACGATTCGATCCGGGTGCTAAATTTCCGCACTGCCAGGTTGGAACTACGCGCCTTCGCCACCAGCGCGGAATCCCGGATGCGCGTGAGCTTCTCCACCGGATCGGCTACGTCGGAATGCAGATCCACCGTCAAGAGTGCGAGCTGGTTCGCGGATTCCCACTCGGCAATCTGCCGCATCGAGCGCGGAACCATCGCTGCCAGTGGACGTTCCGGTCGCTCACCCTTTTCGTCGAGATACTTGTTTAGCGCTCCGGCCACCACAGTCAGGAAGATATCGTTTACCGTGACACCCGGCACTGCCGCTCTGATCGCCTTGATGTCTGCGCCGTCGAGCGTGACAAAATCGAGGGCGAGATCTCCTTCCAACACATGGTTAAACCGCGTCGGCGGACGATCTGCGACATACTTCGCCAACTCGCCGGATTCCTCAGCCTGAGCAATCTCCTCGGCCGCAACCTTCGTGGCCGAGAGCCCCTTCCCGAATCGGATCAGTTGCCCGGGCATACCGAAGGCTGTGCGCCCCACCATCTCTACGAGCGGCAGCCCCGACTCTCGGGTGGATTCCTTGGGCTTCGCCGGCCCGGAGAACAACCGATTGGTGAGATTCCGGATCTCCAGACCATCGCCGGCACTGTGATGCGTCTTCAACATAATCAACGTCAGGTCGCCCGGTAGGTCGTCGATGCCGTGAATCCCGGTCATGACCTCCAGCTCCCAGGGAGGCCGCGTCAATTCCATCGGCGCGCTCAGCGACTTGCCCAAGAGCGCCTGAACCGGCGCCCACCCGGATCCCGACGCCTTGTGCACCCGAACATGATCGTCGACGTTGAACTCCGTTGCCGGTACCCAATACGGATAGTCCAGATCGAGGGGAACTCGCTGTACTCGACTCGTAAACAATGGCCAGTAGCCGAATCGTTCCGTAATCCACCGAACTGCGTCGGCGTGCGTCATGTCCGCGAGCGGATGACCCGTGGTGTCGAAGAAGTACGCGCAGACCATGTGACTGAGGTGGCCTTCGGACTCGTTGTAGATGAATTCCGCGTCGCGGGGACCTAGTTGAGATACCCCTGCTGCCAACGAACTTCGAAAGATCATATGCGCCCCTCAAATTCGACTATGGAAAGTTGGTCCGGATTCTAGCGACCCGAAGTCCGAGATTTCGGGTTCTGAGGAGATTCAGGGCGACTCGTTCACTCCCCGATCTCGAACCGAATTGGCGCCGACGATTCCCTGCCACCTTGCGTGCCAGTGCACGCAACTACGTGCACGGAGGCCCATCCAGCCATCTGGAGTCGAGTTGCGCGCATTCGCAAACGCGGCCGCCAACAACTAACTGAGCAATCTTGGCAAACTTCCAGACATGCGTGAACTGTTTCACTTATCGTGACTTTTCGACAGAAATTGCCCTATACTGGACATGAATCCAACCAACAGCAATGCTGAGGCTATCTATGCCGTCGGCAATACGTCCGCCTGGGCGGGCTATCCGTTTGCTAACCCCATTCCAGCGCAACTATGGTGACCGTGATCACGGAATTGCGGCTAGGTCAGGAGTTCATGGTGAGAACCACTCGCAAGGTGGACGATCCGGTATCGGTAGTGGATCGAATTTCGGCCATCCTCGAAACATTCGAAGGCACCGGGCCCCTCACGCTGTCGCAGGTAACGCAACGAACAGGCATCCCTCGTTCAACAGCGCACCGCCTACTCGAACAACTCCTCGCAAAACGCTGGCTCACCCGGCTTGATCATCGATACGAACTTGGCAGCAAGTCGTATGAACTCGGCCAGTGGGCGCTCAACCAGAACCGACTGCGCCTCGGCGCCGTACCTGTCCTGAACCAACTAGCTCGCTCGACCGGCCTGACGGTGCATCTCGCCGCGGTGAATAGTGGGGACACACTCTATTTAGGCCGCGTCCCGGGGCGCATACCGCTGACACTGCCCAGCCGAGTCGGTTCCCGAATGCCCGCGCACCTCACCGCCGTCGGCAAGGTAATTCTTGCCAACCTCGACGAAGACAAGGTTCGCGGTTCCATACCCACGCCGCTCCGCAAATCGACTCAGTACAGCATCGACTCGCAGGACCACCTTCACCAGGAGTTCGAACGCATCCGCGACCGCGGCTTCGCGACGGACCGCGAAGAATCTGTCCTCGGAATCGCTTGCATAGCAACATCTATCGGACCACGAGATCATCTCTACGGAAACCGGTCTGCGATCTCGGTCTGCGGGCCGATCGACGACATGAAGATGAACAAACTCGTCTCGACGGTCAGAATCGCAGCCCGCGATATCTGGGACACCTGCGTCGCCAACGATCTGCGATCACAGGATCGTTCCGAAGCTTCGTGACGGCCTATTCGTTCTGCTCGGCAACGCGTGCCATGAGCTGCGCGTAAATTGCACGATCAGTACGTGGCCCGCCCGGGGTCGAAGCGCCGTAGTGCTCGATCTCGGCCGCGATGTCCAGTGGCCGTGTGTACGCGACGCCCGGGGTGAGTTCACCGTCGAGCTGACCATCCGGCACGAGCCACGTGACTTCGAATTCGATTCCGTCGGGGTCCCGGCCGTAAAGGGCCTTTGTAGCAGCATGATTGGACGCTCCGGTGAGAGCGTTCGATGCCAGCATCCGATCATGACAGAGCGCGAGCTCGCCCAGAGTCTCCACCTCCCACGCCAGGTGATAGAGGCCTACGGCACCGTCGCGTGCACGTGGCGCTCTCGCCTGAAAAAGCCCCAAGTCGTGGTCATTCGCCGAATTCGCTCCCCGTAGGAATGCTCCGCCGGGAAAGTTGACCGGCAGCCGCTCGAACCCCAGTACATCGCAGTAGAACGCTGCACTCCCCTCGACGTCGGAAACGAACAACACCGCATGGTTCAGACTTCGGACAGCCATTGCATTCCTACCTTCAGCTCGGGTACTCAACGAGCACATTACTTTTGCTCGTGCCGCACCGCAGCACCGCCACAGCCGGCGCAGATCGTTGCGGGCAACCATGAAGTGCCGCAGTCACATTCACTGCGAAGGTGTGGGACGTCAGTACCAGCGACTCAGCTCAACGACCAAACTCGCCAAACACCAGGCTGGATGACTCCAGCGCACGTGTTTGACGAGATAGCCGTTGCATCGATCAGTCGAACCGCCCTGCTGTCAAAGAATTTCGGGAAACCCAAGTACTTCTATTGACCCCAGGGTAGATCTGACCCTGTCCAGAAGTTGTCGAACATCCCGGATAAAACTGCTGCCGCTGTAACCAGAACCGAATTAATCACGCTGATTTTTTCCCCTTCGGTAGATCATGAGTCAATTCATCACACATCCGCACAAGCCTGCCTGTGACATCTCACAAGGAGTGAAATCTGGTAGTACATAAAGGAATCCAGAGTTTCTGACATTCAGATTTCCGCCGAACCAACCGCCTCCGTGGCGATGTCCGGCATCACGCTAACGCAATTTTGCTCGCGTTGGTGAGCTTTCGGCTTACTACTTTAGGACTAGTTTGTAACCTGTTCTATTTTTGCTGGTCATGCACCCAGACGCCCGAAAAATAATGGTTCAGACAACACTTCTCGAGCCCACAACCATTCACAGGTACGTCATTTATCCACAGGAAAGTTTCGGAGCAAGCACGCCGACCCCGGTGCCGCCACAGTGTTCACATGGACGTGATCACCCGAAAGCAACTGCTCGATCGCGGGCTCGACAGCAGTGCGATTACTCGTGCCATACGTTCAGGAAAGCTTCACCGCATCCTGCCGTCGGTATATTCCACCGAAGAACCCGAGTACCTCGAGCGCTGCATCGCAGTCACCCTGTGGAAACCCGACGCGGTTCTCAGCCACACGACGGCCGCCTGGCTCTGGGGCCTGCTCGACGAGGAACCGCACCTCGTAGAAGCCACCGTGCCGGCGTCCACACAGGCGCGCAGCCCGTCGTGGATACGCCTGCACCGTCGAGCTCTAGCGTCCACGGACCTATGCGAGGGCCTACCAGTAGTGTCGATCGAGCAGTGCTTCATCGATGTCGCAACGGCACTGCCTCTCCCCCAATTGGAAGCGTTCTTCGACGCCGCGGTTTCAACTAAAGTGCCCTGGAAGTCGATCGCATTGCAGTGCGAGAATATGAAACGCATGCACGGAATACCTGCTGTGCGGAAACAACTTCGAACGTGCTGTCCGGGGACGCTATCCGAACCGGAACGTGTTGTCGCCCGAGCACTATCCGCACGCGACTTTCCTCTCGAGCTCAACGGCCGCGTCGGCAAGTACTACGGCGATCTCATGTGCCGGCGAGGTCGGGTGATCGTGGAGATCGACGGTCGCGAATTCCACACCGAGCCTGAGGTATTCAACAACGATCGGCGCCGACAGAACGTACTGATACTCGACGACTGGCTCGTGCTGCGCTACTCAGCCGCAACCGCGATGGCGCACCTGGACGAGGTGGTGGACGAAATCATCACGGTGGTGCGCAAACGTCGGCGGAGCCGGCGCACCTGAGTGCACATAACCACGCCCACACAAGCACATCCAGCCATCTGACCACGAGTTGCGTGCAACCACGAACACCGCGCCCACCACAACCACGCACCAGTGCACACAACCGCGCCCGCGCAGGCACATCCAGCCATCTGACCACGAGTTGCGTGCAACCACGAACACCGCGCCCACACAAGCACATCCAGCCATCTCACAACAAGTTGCGCGCAACCACACACACCGCGCCCATAAAGAAAGCCGGCCCACTCCCGAAGGAGTGGGCCGGCTCAGTGGAGCTAAGGGGATGGACTCAGAAGTCCATGCCGCCCATGCCGCCGGTGGGATCGCCTGCGGGAGCAGACTTCTCCGGCTTGTCAGCGACAACAGCTTCGGTCGTCAGGAACAGAGCCGCGATGGACGCTGCGTTCTGCAGTGCCGAGCGGGTGACCTTGACCGGGTCGTTGATGCCTGCAGCGAGCAGGTCTTCGTACTCGTTGGTCGCAGCGTTGAGGCCGTGACCTGCGGGCAGGTTAGCGACCTTGTCTGCAACAACGCCGGGCTCGAGGCCAGCGTTGAATGCGATCTGCTTGAGCGGTGCGGACAGTGCAACGCGAACGATGTTCGCGCCGGTTGCCTCGTCACCTTCGAGCTTGAGAGCGTCCAGGGCGGGAGCTGCCTGGATGAGTGCTACGCCGCCACCGGCGACGATGCCCTCTTCAACAGCTGCCTTAGCGTTACGCACTGCATCTTCGATGCGGTGCTTGCGCTCCTTGAGCTCAACCTCGGTAGCTGCTCCGGCCTTGATGACTGCAACGCCGCCGGCCAGCTTGGCCAGACGTTCCTGCAGCTTCTCGCGGTCATAATCCGAGTCGCTGTTCTCGATCTCAGCGCGGATCTGGTTGACGCGACCTGCGATGGCGTCGGCGTCGCCGGCACCTTCGACGATGGTGGTCTCGTCCTTGGTGATGACAACCTTGCGTGCCTGGCCGAGGAGCTCGAGGCCTGCGGTCTCCAAGGAGAGTCCGACCTCTTCGCTGATGACCTCTCCACCCGTGAGGATGGCGATGTCGGCGAGCTGAGCCTTACGACGGTCACCGAAGCCGGGAGCCTTGACGGCAACAGACTTGAAGGTGCCACGGATCTTGTTGACGACGAGGGTGGAGAGAGCTTCGCCCTCAACGTCCTCGGCGATGATCAGGAGCGGCTTGCCGGACTGGATGACCTTCTCCAGCAGGGGCAGCAGGTCCTTGACCGTGGAGATCTTGGAGCTGACGAGCAGGATGTAGACGTCTTCGAGGACGGCTTCCTGGCGCTCTGCATCGGTGGCGAAGTACGCCGAGATGTAGCCCTTGTCGAAGCGCATGCCCTCGGTGAGCTCGAGCTGCAGGCCGAAGGTGTTGGACTCCTCGACCGTGATGACGCCTTCCTTGCCGACCTTGTCCATTGCCTCGGCGATGAGCTCGCCGATGGACGGGTCGCCAGCGGAGATGCCAGCGGTAGCAGCGATCTGCTCCTTGGTGTCGATCTCCTTGGCGGTCTCGAGCAGGCGAGCTGTGACAGCCTCGACAGCCTTCTCGATGCCGCGCTTGAGGCCGAGCGGGTTCGCGCCGGCTGCGACGTTACGCAGGCCTTCGCGGACCAGTGCCTGAGCGAGAACGGTAGCGGTGGTGGTGCCGTCGCCAGCGACGTCGTCAGTCTTCTTGGCGACCTCCTTGACGAGCTCGGCACCGATCTTCTCGTACGGGTCGTCGAGCTCGATCTCCTTGGCGATGGAAACACCATCGTTGGTGATCGTGGGGGCGCCCCACTTCTTTTCGAGAACAACGTTGCGACCCTTGGGGCCCAACGTCACCTTGACAGCGTCGGCGAGGGCATTGAGGCCTCGCTCGAGGCCGCGACGTGCCTCTTCGTCGAACGCGATGATCTTTGCCATTGCGAAGTGATCCTCCGGATAGGGGGTGACACACAAGGTGACCGCTCGTCGGGTCACCTCATCGGCACAGGGCGACCGAATTTTGCCTGGTCACCCATCTAGCCTGTGGTCTGAGTCAGTGCCCGCGACGGACGACCGGGGGTGTCGATGGTTCCCGATCTCACTGCCTCGACCTGGCACTCACACCTCGTGAGTGCCAACTGCATTTTTAGCACTCGAGCGTGCCGAGTGCAAGGTAAAGGAACTCAGCCTGCGATGCAGAACTGTCCGTTGGTGAAGTTCACTGCAAAGGAAAGGGCGCCCATGCAGTTGACTCCGTTGGCATCGGACGTTGCCCCGGCGCCCCAGCCGGCGATGGCGAGCGTGACGTTTCCGTCTGCTGCACCGGAGCGGGCGATGCCGCCGCCGAGTGCGTAGGCGTGCGCCTGACCGTTGCCGCGCGAAGCACCGAGTGCCGTACCGAAGCCGTTGGCGTAGGAATTGGAGTAACCGTTGTCAGCCGAGACACTGACAGCCGTTCCGCTTTCCATGGCACCAGCCTGCGAACGTCCGGCGCCGACGGACTGCGCGCCGCAGCTCGCGGTCTCGGATACCTGAATGTCATTTGTTGCCGGCGGCGAAGCACACGTGACGGGAGCGGCGGATGCGGCTCCGGCTCCGGTCAGTGCCAGCCCGGCAGCCAAGCCCATTCCTACAGTCAATACAGCCCCTGTTCGCGCCAGGCGGCCCCCCAACCGATTACTGGCACTTCCGTTACCTCGCGAAAACGAGCGACGGGACCAGACTGACGAGATCAAGGGCATAGAAAACTCCTTCGTGGAACACGTTCATGGATTCGGGCGCGACAGTACCCGCTCTGCTGAACCCCGTCACGCTTTGAAGGTCACGACTTGAGCAAGGTTTCCAACAACGCTGGAAGATCCGCTACGGAGTCGATGACGTAGTCCGGCTGTTGCGTCGCCAATTCGAGCACCGCCTGCCGAAACTTGCCGGTACGCACCAGAACTCCGATCAAACCGACGCGCTGCGACGAGAGGATGTCGCCGATCAGATCGTCGCCCACCATGACTGTTGTCTCGGGGTCCACGTCCATCAATTCGGTTGCCGCGAGAAACCCCGTCAGCGACGGTTTGCCGACGGCGGCGATATTGACGCCCGCCACTTCTTCCAATCCTGGCAAGTAGGTTCCGGTATCGACGCGCAGGCCCGTGGCGGTCTCCCACATCATCCCGCGGTGCATCGCGACGACGGGCACACCGTCGAGCAGATATTCGAGGACGCGACTCAGCGCCTCGTGGGTGAATTCGGGGCCGGCGCCACCGAGGATGACAACATCCGGGTTCTTGTCGACGAGTTCGATTCCCTCGAGATCACTCGATACGTCGCCGTTGCTGAGCAGCCACGCCTTTGCCCCCGGATACGTCGTGCGCACGTACTCCGCTGTGAGCCTGGCGGCAGTGACGATCTGATCGGCCTCGACGGCAATTCCGGCGTCGCACAGGCCTTGCGCGATCAACTCCGAGCTGCGCGACGTGGTGTTGGTGAGAAAACCGCAGGCCAACCCCCGCTCGCGGACATCGCGAACTGCAGCACCTGCTCCCTCGATCGGTTGCCAGGATGTGAGCAGGACCCCGTCGATGTCGAATAGAACCCCTTCGATGTCGGCCATCGCACCAGCCTATAGTCGCAATCGCAGAGTCGCCGAGCATCGGAAGACACTGGCAGTAACGGCTCAGTAGGCTCACCGTCATGGAACTGCGCGACGACGACCTCTTCTCCGTTGCGGGTTCACTGGCGGAATTGCTCGGAGCTCCCGTCACGATCGAAGACGAGAACTCGACGGTTCTTGCGTACTCGGGTGGCGAGCAGGCTGTGGACGAAGCCCGGATCGGAACCATCCTCGGCCGGCAAGTTCCAAGCAGAATTCGTGAATTACTCTCCAATGCCGGAGTTTTCGACCGGTTGCATCGCGAAACGGATACCATTTACGTCGACCTCGCCGACCCGGCGATCACTCCCCGACTCGTTATCGCCGTGCGGGACAACAACATTGCCGTCGGTTCCATCTGGGTAGCACTTGGCGGCCCACCGACGCCGACGCAGGAATCGACATTGCGGGCAGCGGTGCCTGTGGTCGCCGAGCACATTGCATCCGAACGCGACCGAATCAACAGCACCCGGCGTCGCCAAACCGAACGAGTAAAGGCACTGATCAGCGGCGGCGAGCAAGCATTTCGAGCCGCTGAGGATTTGCGCCTGATGGGGCCTCTGACTGTCGTTGCCGTCGGCACTGTCTCAGGTTCGATGCCGGGCGGTGTGGTTGCGTCGCTGGGACTGTATCTGGACACCCTGTCCGTCGACGCCGTAATTGCGCAGTTGATCGACTCGACTTACCTCGTTGTTGCTGCCGATGAAGCAAACACGCGCCGACTACTCGAGGACTTTCTGGGCCGTGCCCGCGAGCGCGGAATTCTGGCAGTCGCCGTGGGCCGTACGGTGAAATCGGCGAGTGAATCGCACCTGTCCCGCTCCGATGCCGATCACGTTCTGGGGGCGCTGCGCCACGGCAAGTCCGGTGGCGTTGTTGCCGGCATGAAGGACACTTTGGCGTCGGTGCTCGCATTGCATGTGGCGGATATCTTCGACGGACTGGGCGAATCAACTCCCCTGGGTGCCCTGGAAAGACACGACCGGCAGCACGGGAGCGAACTGGTTGCCACCGCCCGCACATTCCTCGACAAGGGCGGCGACGTCGCAAACTCGTCTGCGGCGCTGCACGTCCACCCGAATACCCTGCGCAACCGTCTGCGCCGGTGCAAAGACATGTGCGGAGTCGACCTGACGGACGCCGACACTCGGCTGATCCTGATGCTTCAGTTAAAGCTGCGAAACTCCTGAACAACCCCGGAAGGCCCGGGACGATATCGGACCGCTTCCGACTCCGCATAGTTTTGGTCGCTTTTCCATCATAGTTCCCCCAAAAGTACTAGAACACTTCCACCTAAAGTACTAATACTTGGACATTTGTCCAGCCGAAACCAGCAATTCAGCAATGCAAATGTTTCAATCTAGTTAGCCTTCCGCAAGATCTTCTTAAAGTGGCCAGGAAATGCACTTTTGAACGCCTGACCTGCGGAAATAGAACCAGTTTCAGTTTCTTTTACAATTCCCTAGTCAAAGTAGACTTGCTCGAGCTAACCTCATCTCGTCACGCCACATAAGGCCCCCTAAGGGACAATGGAAAATCTCAGCGGCACGATTGCAGGGACTCCATGTTCCGACTAGAACCGCTCTTGTGGAATGCACCTGCCAAGCATGTGCAGATGTAAAAATGGGTTCTTCCAAGATCTGCCGAAAGGGCGGAAAACTGTATGAGCATTATGTTACTGGAGACGACGGCGGCGCTGTTCAGCACGCTACTGAATCAGGTATGGTCCGGGTCAATGATGCCCGGAACGGAAAGCCTAGCAGGTTCATTGGTTTCATCGATTGAACTCAGCTGATGACTAGAAAGACTTATTTCCGAGTATTTTTTACAGTAGGAGTGAATGATGGGTAGTTTGGGGTCGGTAGCTACTGCTCTTAATGGCGATATGGGCGGACTCATAAAGGGGGTAATTACCGCTATAGTGTACTCTCCGATAGTTTATTCTATCGAGTTCGACTGGACCGCCCCCATGCCTCTTGCATAATACAACAATCGTAAGGATGTGAAAGATAGTGGATACAGCAAGTTTGATGGACTCGCTCGCAAGCATTGACGCCAACTCGGTCCAACTCCCAGTGACAGCTATGCTTGCCATCATCGATGGCGTGTTCGACACGATCTCTGGCTTTATCAATCTGGTCGTTACAGGATCCGCGGCTTCAGCCGGACTCATCCAAGCGGGCCTCGGCTCCATCGCCGGCTCGTAGTCGAGAGAGGAAACAATGCTCAATACACTTCTGACCTACCTATCTGCATTGGTCGATTTCGGCTCAGTTGATCTGGTGGGTACGTTTGGTAATTACCTAAATACACTGTCATCCTACCCAGTCTAAAGAAAGGAAATTCCTGATGTTCCAGAGGTATCTGGCCGCAATGCTGAACATAATCGCAGGAACTGCAGGGTTGACTGCCATGGGAAGTACGATGATGCAGAACAAGTAGTCCGCTTCCGCCGAAGCTGTATCCCTACACCACTGAACTCGCATCCCCGAGGCCGATTTCGGCCTCGGGGATTTGCGGTCTTACATGCCCGTACACGATTCCTACACTGCTCACACGAGGAGCACCCATGAGATTTACCAACCCGTTGACTCTGGGAGTGGATCAATTAGCCCCACGCGACGCCGACTTCATCTACAACGAATCCGACGGTCACCTAAGCCACCTCATCGGCGTGTACTTCTTCGAAACCTCGCAGCACCCGGAGTCGGAGTTCTCACAGGAACAGGCCGTCGAGTGGGTCACCGCGCGCCTCGGACACAACCGCATGTTTACGCAACGCATTCAGCGAACATCACTAGGGCTTGAGCATCCGCATTGGGTCCCCGCCCCTGAATTCGATGTCCGCGACCACGTGCAAGTCACCAATATCACCGAACTCGGATGGGCCGCGCTACAAAAGCCTGTCAGCAAGCTGATGACCTCGCGGATGGATCTAACGCGTCCGCCCTGGGAACTGCACTTCTTCAACGGGGTAGAAGGGCTCGATGACCTGCCCGGTCGTTTAACGGCGGTAGTGCTCAAGACACATCACAGCGGCGCTGATGGAATTGCCATCCAATTGTTGGGTGAAGCCATCTTCTCGGATAGGTTGCGGCCAGCTGAGATCGAGCCCTCGGTGCCGCTCGTGAAGGGGCGCCTGCTCCTCAAATCGGTGCTGGGATTTCCGCGGCAGGTTCTGCTGTTCGCTAGACATATCCCCGGTAATCGGGCCGCCCAACAAGCGGTAGCCGAAGCAAAGTTGGCCGGCGAATGGATGGAGAGTTTCAATGAGCGTCCGGCTACTCGCTTCAACGGCAAGGTAAGTGGGTCCGGGACTCTGGAGAAGATCATTCTCCCCGTGGCCGGTGTTCGACAGGTCAAAGATGCGGTGTCCAGGGCGACGATCAACGATGTCCTGTTGGCTGTCGTCGGTGGCGCCCTGACGCGGTATCTCAGCGAGAAGGGCGAAAAGCCCGAGGGCTCCCTAGTCGCGATGGTGCCACGGTCCATGCGCAAGGTAGAGGAATGGGAGTCAGCGAATCAGTTGGTGACGTTGGCCATCGATATGCACACCGATATCGAGGATCCGCTGGAACGGCTGGCGCTCATTGCAGAATCCGCACGCTCGGAAAAGACCCGCACCTCCCACATCGCAGTCCGCCGTGTGAACGCTGTGGCTGAGACCGCGCCGGCACCGCTTCTGCGGTTGATCGCCCATATGCGTGGGAAGAGCACCTACGACATGAATCGCCCGCGCGCCCAGCACACAATGGTGAGCAATTTTCCGCTCTCCGTTGACAGGCTGGCCCTGAACGGAGCACCGGGAGCAGCCGTGATCGGTGCCCAACCGCCAGTCGACGGAGATGGTCTGCGGCACTTCATGGGTGTCGCAGCGGGCGGCGGGTTGCCACTGAATGTTTGTGCCGACACGGCGTCAATGCCGGACCTCCATCACTACATTGGGCTACTTCGCGCAAGTTTCGAGGAACTCAAGGAAGCAGCGAACGCTAGACCACTGCATAGCGGATCCGCCGAATCGGATCCTGAGGATATTTCCGCCTGTCGCCTTCTCGACAATTCGCCATAAACACGCGTTACAAATAAAAATATTTCTTCCAGTAGGTAATTCGAGTTACGGCAGTTGAGAAACTCCAGAAATCAAGAATTTCCGAAATTACTTGTGCGGGGTCCAATGAACAGTGCTTTCCTTCGGGCAGCAGCCGACAAGCAAACGGAGCATCTGAATCCGTTGTCCGGAGTCCTACAGATTGATCATGCCCTCGTCTGCATCCATTCGACTGATCGCTGATAAGATGCCGTGCCAATGAATACATCAGTCGAGCACTCACCATTTGGTGCCACTAACGTCGGCTCTTCCCCAGCTTTCAAGTTCCTGAGAATGCAGACAGATTTGAAGAACTTCTGAGAAAAATGAGCGAGCACAGCACTGACTGCAGCAAAGTTGCTATCGGCATTTTGCACGTAACGGACTCGGCGTCACCGCTCTACCCGGCTAGGGATTTCTCGTGTACGCAATCAGCCAGATGCCAGCCGTCAAGTGCCGTACGAGGGATCCCTAACCTCGATCTTGTATGAGGGACTGCTGCCTACCTGATCGGTTCATCGATCAGGTAGGCAGCACCCGAATCAATATCCAGTCGTGGCAGATCGACCCGTATGCAGCCGGTCTCCTATCTGATTCCACATTCCGAAGCCGTGCTCTTTCTGCTCGTGCCAACGAGATTCGCCATGAATTAGGTCAGTGCCGCTAACGCCTCGAGCTTGGCCAACCGTCGAAGCAAACAGCCCTGACGACGGTGCCCACCGAAATAGTCGCAGTCGAGGTTTCCTGACTTGTCGGGCGATGCTGCCCGTCAAGCAAAAACATTTGCAAGCTGAGCTGTTTCTACTCTTACCTACGCGCATTACTGCTGGTCAGCGTCAATATTCGTACTGCGACACCGCCGTCGAACTCTGGCAAAGAGGCATCCGCACAACCAACGACGCGGGTCCGCCGTACCCGCCTCCGCACGGTGCCACACATCAGATCCCGGAGACTCGCAACAATGCAGCCTGTGCGGGTATCGCACAGGCTGCATTGTGTTTGAGAACCATCCCCTCGCCCTCCCCCAGTGGGAAGGGGTCAGGATGACCTAGAAACCGAACCTAGTGGAGCGTGCCCGCACCGGTGTTCAGGGTCGGGTAGCTCGGTACCGTGCCGATAGCATCCGCCGGAATGCACGAGGTATTCGCGGTAGCGGGGAAGAGTCCGCCGATAATCCGTCCATTCGACTTGAAGCTGAAGTAGTTGTTCGCGAAATTACCGAACTCCGCCGCAGTTCCCGCAGTAGAAAGTTTGACGTCGAAGACCGGAGACGACGTCACAACTGTAATCTGTGGCGCATTGAAGGTAGTACTCGGATCAACCTTGAACTTGCCGAGTGTGATGATTCCACCCGACGCGGTCACCGTCGGGACCGGACTACTCGAAGAAAGGCCACTGCCAAGACTCGTCTTGGACGCGCTCGTAAATGTTGCAGCATCGTACGAGAGCTTGTACTGAATTTCGCTCAGATTGTCGAATGTCCAGCCCGAAACACCTGAAACACTTGGTGTCACCTGAGGCCCGAACTGAATCGTGTAGGTGTTAGGCGAACCCGCTGGAGCCACGCCTGTATGGTTAACAGTAACCGACATGTTCTCCAGCTGTCCGATATTTCCAGGTGAGCCGGCCCAACATGAATTCTTATAGCTGGTAGTCGTCGATCCCGCAGTGGCCGATACCGGAGCTACAGCTGCAAAAACCAAGCCAGCGGATGCAGCTACAGCCGCGATTCCAATCGTCGTGCGTCGCGCCAGTGATACAGTCATGTTCTTCAATCCTACTTTCTAGTTAAGGTAGTTGATCGAACTTCCTGCCCGACGCGGTTACGCTTGAAGCGATCCGTGCCGTCAGTCCCCCAGAGTCAGCGCTTGCGCAGACTGCGGGAAGTCTCAGGATGGGGTGATTCTCGGAACTATAATGAGGGAGTCCACGATTATCGATCCTGTAACCCAACAGATGAACGTAGCAATACTTCCATCCGCCAATCCAAGATTTACATCTCTTCAATTTCTTTGCACTGACTAAATTCAGCCTCGTCGCTAATTGAGCATCCTCAAGCGCCGGACAGCTAAATACGTCAATTCAATCAAACCTTCCGGAACACGATATAAGATGGGATCAGAGATTTATACGAGCATAGCTAAACTACTAAACCAACTCACTCACTGCGATTCGGCAATCTAAACTGTCGTATCGATAGCGAGCGGACAAATCAGTCCAGTGATGCCACTCCCTGCGATTCATTGCTGCTGCTCCTCTCAACATCTCGCTTCATTCGTTCGAGACGTCTCGCTCAAACCCGATGCTCAAGAACTAGATCAGAACTCACTGTCGCTATGTGATGGTTGTCACCATAGCCCGTTTCATTGGAACTTGTAACAGTTTTTTGAAGAAAGTTTTTTTCAGGCGATTTGAAGGGATCATTTACCTTCACCCAAGAGATTTCTCTATCTCATCCTAAAGTTGTAGGCCGGCCACCTATTTTCGGGAAATTATGGGTACTAAAGTAGTAGAAACGGGCAACTTTCCGAGCGCGCTTAATACTTTAGTACTAACCCTAAAGTACCTACCGTAAGATCAGTCACACATGGAAAATTCCTTCATTTCCTTAGTTGAACGAACGAAATCGCGTCAAATTTCAGCCTCCTGCGAGCGGAAGTCAGCAATTTCGAGCCCCAACATGAGACCGGTTCTACATCGGACGCAATGGCGCACTCAGAGGCTGGGCACGAGCCTCAACCCCGCGCCGCTGAGACCTCGGTCGTTCGCCCGTCTCAACCCGTCGCTTCTCCGACGAACGCACGCATGTCTGCACGCAACTCACCTCCGCGCGGCGGGATGCGCCTCGTCACCCACTGTTGCGTGCATCCACGAATATGTCGAACTCGGACCGCCTGTGCGAATGCACAACAACGACGTGCGGACAGTGGCCGAACGGCCACTCCTTTTCCCATCTCCCCAGCCCATGATTGAAAGCGAGCCGGTGTGACCGGCGTCTCGGATTTCAGCAGAGCTAAAGGAGTAGTCATGGGAACTCGTCAGAGCCCCGATCGTGTAGTCGTGGTCGGCGCAGGCATGGTCGGATTGTCGACGGCCTGGTTCCTCCAGGAACGCGGAGTCGACGTCACCGTCGTCGATCGAGACGGCGTCGCAGCCGACGCCAGCTGGGGAAATGCCGGCTGGTTGGCGCCCGCCCTCACGCTTCCACTCCCCGAGCCTGCTGTGCTGCAGTACGGCCTGCGCGCGATGCTCAGCCCGTCGTCACCCGTGTATGTCCCGCTGACGACGGATCTGAAACTGATCCGCTTCCTCGTCGGATTCGCTCGCCACTGCACGCCCTCGAAGTGGCAGGAAGCGATGTCCGTCTACACCGAGGTGAACCGGACTGCGCTGGGCGCATTCGACGAACTCGCCGACGGCGGGGTCAAGGAACACACTCGCCTGGCTGATCCGTTCCTCGCGGCATTCGCGTCGGAAAAGGACCGCCAAACTTTGGTGGACGAGTTCCACCACGTCGAAGCATCGGGCGGCGAGGTCGATTTCGATCTCCTCGACTACGACACGATTCACTCACTCGAACCCTCCCTCGGGCAAGGTGTGAAAGCTGGAATCCGGCTGCGGGGTCAGCGTTTCATCGATCCCCCGCAGTTCGTGAATTCGTTGGCCGACGCCGTCCGTGAACGTGGCGCCGAGATCGTCACCGGCTTCGACGTCGCATCAATCGATGATCGCGCCGACAGCGTGACTGTTCGCTCCGCCAATGGTGATTCACGCACAGCAGATGCCGTCGTCATTTCCAGTGGCGCTCGCTTGAACAAGCTGGCAGCACCGTTCGGCGTTCGCAAACTGGTGCAGGCCGGCCGCGGCTACAGCTTCAGCGTCAAACCCGATCACCTGCCCAAGAACCCGGTGTACTTCCCCACCCAGCGCGTCGCCTGCACGCCGTTGCACGACCGCTTCCGAGTGGCCGGCATGATGGAATTCCGCAGCCCCGACGCACCGTTGGATCCGCGTCGAGTGCAGGCAATCATCGATGCTGCCAAGCCCATGCTCAGCGGTATTGATTGGACTGCCCGCGAAGAGGAATGGGTCGGTTCACGCCCCTGCACCACTGACGGTTTGCCGCTGATCGGCGCTACCAAATCACCGCGCGTCCACGTCGCCGGTGGTCACGGAATGTGGGGAATCGCGCTCGGCCCGCTCACCGGAAAGATGATGGCCCAGTCGATGACTGAAGGCACGATGCCGACGGTTATGCGCCACTTCGATCCGCTGCGTTAAGCGCCGGCTTGACCCACAGGTAGTAGGCGCCGGTAAGCAGAACCAGCCACATCAACAGCCGGACCACCATATCGACCGAAAAGCAGTCGTCGACGCTTAATCTCCTGACCTGTCACTGGTTTCGCTGCGGAGTTGTTCGAGCATCGCTTTGTGGTAGTCGGCGACCTCGAGGTGCACAACGGCCCCTTGAGAAGCTGCGAGCGTGGGCAACTCCGCGTTGTTACGGTGTACGCCGGGCATAAGTACGTCACGCAGGGGCGTGTGGGTAGCTTCCATCGCGACATAGCGCGCCGCTTGGACTGCAGAGGCATCGACTTTCCGCCAGTCGATCGTCCAGCCGGAAGATTTGAGCAATTGGTCAAAGAAGACGCGCTGAGACCTCGAGTTCCCGTCCCTGAATGGATGCAGAACCGTGGCTTTTCCCCAGTGATAGGCAAGGCGGTCGACCGCTTGATCCTTCGGGAGCCCTTCCGAGAACCTGTCTTTCGCGATGTTGCGAAAGATGAATGTTGCCTGGTCTTCGATATGTTCGGGGCGACAATGTGGGAGGTTCATCCCGACTGCGCCGGTGTCAGTACGGCGCAGGGCACCGGCCCAGGCATAGACGTCTTGCAGGATAAATTGGTGGATCTTTCGAAGATGCGCGAAGTCGAATTTCCCTGATATCGGCAGCAATTCGAGCTGCAGTATGCGCTGGTATGCCGCTTCGGATTCGTCCTCATGGAGAGCTTGCGGATCGGTGTGCCCGAGTTTGTTGATCAGGACCCCGGTATCGGGGTTGCTGTACGGGTCTTTCAACTGCGGGCAGCTCGGCGGCGCCGGTTCTCCGCGAGCACCAATGCCACGGCTTGGTCGCCGGTGATTTCGCCGCGTAGTTGCCTACGACCGATCTCGATGCCGTACTCGCTAGGTTCCATACCTGCCATACGATGACCCGCTGTGGCGGCAGCAATTGCTCGGTCGATTTGGGGTTCTGCCATGTGTGACTGTGCGTCGCGTGCTGCGGTCATCTCCGTGGCTCCTCCGTCGAGTCGAGAACATCGATTGTGCGGACACACCCGCAACACAGTTCATTCTATCTGGTCGTCGACAGTTTTCTGGGGCGGTTCCGTGACCGACGGTTATGCGCCACTACGATCCGCGGCACTAAGCGCCGGCTTGACCCACAGGTAGTAGGCGCCGGTAAGCAGAACCAGCCACACGGCCCCGGCCGCCAGCGCAACGCGGGTCTCGGACATGACGCCCAGCAAAATGACGACGAAGGTCAGGAACACGATCGCGAAGATCTGACCGTACGGCCACAGCGGCACTGGAAACTTCAGTGCCGCTGTTTCGTCGGCGCTCAACTGGCTGCGCGAGCGGTACTGCGACAGCAGGATCATGACCCACACGAAGATCGTTGCGAAGGTGGCGAGCGACGCGATCACGAGGAACACCTGGTCCGGGATCAGGTAGTTGAGCACAACGCCGACAAGTAGAGCGATAGACATGATGACAACGGTCATCCACGGAACACCGTTGCGCGAGACCTTCTTCATCACATGCGGCGCCTGACCGGCATGCGCCATTCCGAACATCATGCGGCCGGCACCGAACACGTCGCTGTTGATAGCCGAGAGCGCCGCAGTGATGACCACAATGTTGAGAATCGACGCCGCTGTACCCAATCCGAGGTTCTCGAAGATCTGAACGAACGGACTGTTGTCACTGTTGATGCTCTGCCACGGAATGATGATCATGATGACGGCCAGCGTGCAGATGTAGAAGAGAATGATGCGTACCGGAACGGTATTGACCGCTTTCCGGATGGTGCGCGCCGGATCTTCGGCCTCACCGGCAGTGATTCCGATGATCTCGGTACCGCCGAATGCAAACATCACGATGGCGAAGCACGCGAGGAAGCCGCCGAAGCCGGTGGCAAAGAATCCGCCGTCAGACCACAGGTTGCTGAGGCCCGTATCGGTCTCGTGGACACCGAAGCCGAACACGATGATAGCGATACCACCCGCGATCATGGCAATAATCGCGGTGATCTTGACCAGGGTGAACCAGAACTCGAGCTCACCGAAGACCTTGACGCTCAACAAGTTCAATGCACCGATGAAGAAGACGACAGCCAGAACCCAAATCCAGCGCGGCACGTCCGGGAACCAGAACTGCATGTACAGACCGAATGCAGTGACGTCGGCAAGGCACACGATCACCATCTCGAAGGTGTACGTCCAACCCGTCATGAATCCGGCAAGCGGACCCAGATGCTGGTTGGCGTATTCACTGAACGAACCGGAGACGGGGTTGCGTACGGCCATCTCACCGAGTGCGCGCAGCACCAGGTACACCGCGATGCCACCGATCAGGTAGGCCAGCAACACGGACGGCCCGGCGCGCTTGATCGCCTCGGCACTGCCGTAGAAGAGCCCCGTTCCGATTGCCGATCCCAGAGCGATGAAACGAATATGCCGCGCCGTCAGCCCCCTCTTGAGACCGTCCTGGTTGGCGGTCTTGGCTTCGGTGTTCACTCGGTACTCCAGTCGGCTGTCAGGCATACGTGCGCCGTCTATTGTCCGCTACCAGTCGGCAGACTCCCGACCACCCCTTCAACTGTCGCCACAAATCCCCCCTGGTGAGCCGTGCCTGAGTGCACATTAGTTCGCTATTTCGACGGGATCCCGCACCTCACATCGATATGTGGACGGAAATACCCGGACTTCCAGCCGACTTTTGTCGAGGCGGCTACCAGATCAACCCGGGACGTAAGGTGACGCGAGGCACATCAACTCTTGACGGATCGCGTACCGTCGGCAAAAGTGTTTGTAACTCTTCGTATCACCAAATTGACTGGAGAAACTGTTGTCCAACACCCTCGAAGCCAGCATCGACATCAACGCATCCCCGCAGGATGTGTGGGCAATCGTCGCCGACCTCCAGCGCATGGGTGAATGGAGCCCCCAGTGCAAGAAGATGAAGGTCATCGGCGGAACCGTCCGTGAAGGCGCCAAAACCTTCAACATCAACCGCAGCGGATTCCTGATCTGGCCCACCTCCGCCAAGGTTGTGCGTTTCGAGCCCAACAAGTCGATCGCATTCCGCATTGCCGAGAACGGCACCATCTGGTCCTACGAACTCGAGCCCACCGCAACAGGCACCAAGGTGACCGAGCGTCGCGAAGCTCCCCACGGAACATCCAAAGTCTCGCAGTTCCTGGTCAAAACCGTCTTCGGTGGCAACGACAAATTTGAGGTCGACCTCGTCAAGGGCATGAATGCCACCCTCAAGCGCGTGAAGAACGAAGCAGAAGCCGCCAGCGTTCTCGCTTAACCAACGGCAGCGAGCTCCGACGAAGACCGTCGGAGCTCGCCTTTGTCAGCTTTACGTCATCGACGGCACCGCTGATGCCGGATTATTGCCCGACGCGACAACCGCCATGACAAAACCGGCCACGTCTTCCAGCTGACGTGCGTGGTCGAGTCCACCGATCACAGCCGTCGACGCACCCAAATCACGAATCAACCCGGCAGTGATGTCCAACGAATCGTTGTCATCGCCGCAGATCGCCACCGTCTTCGACTCGCCCTCGTCCGCCGCAAGCCAACTCTGCCCCGCGAATAGATGAAGTGCCTTGACGACGTGTGCGCCTGTCGCGACGTCGGCAATGTGCTGGGCAGCCGAGGTAGCCGGCTTCAACATTCCGGTACTGAAATCAACCGCATTGGTGCAGTCGATAACCGTCTTGCCCGCAAACGCACCCGTCGGCGCATTCGCCAGAGTAAGAGCGTCGTCGAGGCCCTCCCACAGCACAGCGATCACGACAACATCCGATTCTGCAGCAAGTCTGTCGGCAGCCACCGCCCGCGCGGAACCGCCAATCTCCTTGGCCACCAACCCAGCTCGGGGCGTCGACCGCCCGGCAATGACCAGTTCGTGCCCCGCGCGTGCCCACGCCTGACCGAGCACCGTCGCCATGTTGCCTGTGCCCAAGATTCCGATACGCATGGTGGTTGTCTCCTTCGATCGCCTGAGTAAATGACGTGCAGCAATTACGGTAGAAACGTGGCGCCTACCAAAAGGTAGGAAGAATCAGAGGACGGTGGAACCGTGAACTCGCACTGCGAACCCTTTGTTGCCGACTGCCAGCTTCGACTCGCGACAGATCTAGTCGCTCATGCCTGGGATCCTGTAGTGCTGTCAGCTCTACGGGCAGGTCCGAGACGGCGTCGAGAACTGCTGGCCGGTATCGGCGGCATCAGCGACAAGGTATTCAGCCAAGCTCTCACGCGACTGCGCGCAAGCGGCCTGATCGATCGAGCGGACGACAACGCACGCGGTGTCATCTACCAACTCACTGACCTCGGAGCCTCCCTCGCGAACGGCCCACTGGCCGCACTCGCCCAATGGGCAGCGGAAAACGGAAACGCAGTCCGAACGGCTCAGGAGCACTATTCATCGCGAGCAGCTGCGTCGGGTGAACGGCTCGTGGCGTCGACCGCCCGAAAATGACCAGCGTAGTGCCTTCGTCATGTTTCATTGACCAACTACGGTAGAAACCTGATGCATACCAAAAGGTACGAAAAAATCAGGGGACAATGAGACCGTGGACACATACTCCGAACGCCTTGCTGCCGACACCCGGCTTCGACTCGCGACGGACCTAGTCGCACATTCCTGGGATCCGGGTGTGCTCGCTGCGCTACGGCGAGGTCCGAAACGACGCCAAGAACTACTCGCAGTCATCGGGGGCATTAACGACAAGGCGCTCAGCCAAGCCGTAGCGCGACTAGTGAGAAGTGGTCTGATCAGTCGAGTTGAGGACCGTGTACGCGCTGCCACGTACCAACTCACAGACCTCGGAACCTCCTTCGTCAACGGCCCACTGGCCGCCCTCACCCAATGGGGAGTGGAAAACGAAAACGCTGTCTTGGAGGCACAGGAACAGCACTCATCGCGGGCGACTGCAACAGCTGCGGCCCGTTCGGTTCAATAACGATCCGCTGAACTGTCGGTAACGATCCGCTTGGCTGCGGCCAAAGTGACTCCTGGTGCGCCTGCGGCCGTAGATACTTCACCGGTGATGCTGACAAAACGAACATGCTTTTCAGCAATATCAATGGTGATGCTCGCTGTCGCGGGCATGCTGGTCGCGGCCCCGGGAACCAGCGGCGCCGCACCACCGGCCTGGCAATACACAATGGTGGCATTCAGCAACACCAGCAGCCTCGACATGGATGTCTACGAGTCAGAGGACGCCACCAACTTCCAACCGGCCCGACTCGCCGCGTATCGGCCCCCGTCGGGGCTTGTGCGTGACCCGAGCATCTTCCGGAACACCGACGGGATGTACTACGTCACCTACACAACGGGCGGCGGGGCGAATATCGGCTTTGCACGCAGCAGTGACCGCATCAACTGGACTCCCCTGGGAAACTATCCGGTCCCGTTCTGCTGCGCCTTCCTGCCCGGCACCGGCGACGGCACAGGTTCTGCGAGCCCGCCAGGCTCCTCGGGCTCGGCCGGGTTCAGCGACGGACCGTCTCTGTCACCCTTCACCACCAAAGCGTGGGCGCCCGAATGGTTCGTGGACGGCGGCCGCGTCAACGTCATCCTGTCGATGTCGACCGGTGGAGGATTTGTGCCGTACCTGATGACGGCGCTGGAGCCATCGATGCGATTGTGGAGCCTGCCAGTTCCGCTCGCCGGAATCGGCGCGGACCACATCGACACCACCGTGGTCAAGGTCGGATCGACCTACCATGCGTTCACCAAGAACGAAACGAAGAAGATCATCGAACATGCCGTCGCGCCATCGCTGACGGGACCCTATTCATTCGTCCCGTCCGGGGATTGGGGCTCGATGCTGGAAGGCCCCGCTCTGGTTCAGCTGCCGAACGATACCTGGCGGATATATCTCGACGCCTATACCGAAGGAAAGTATCTCTATTCCGACAGTACGGATGGGCTGAGTACGTGGTCTCCGTTGGAAGTGCTTCCCGACCTTTCCGGGACGGTTCGCCATATCGGTGTGATGAGAGAGCCTGCATAACGACGACTGTGTCGGGTACTACTCGGTGCTAATACCGCTGCAACCCGTGAGCGAGACCACGCTCACGTAATCTAGGGGTGCACTACCCCGCACTGTCAGTGCGGACCACCGAGTAGTTAGAGGAGCCTGTGGCACGCCGACCCACACCCCCCGGAACCCCGCAACCCACCGGGATCGGACATCTTGTCGATCTGGTTCGCCATGCGATTCCGCCGCTACATCCCGCCGGCCTGCCATTTGTGCTGGCACCGTTGGGGGTTGCAGCCTTGGGCCGCAACCGCAAATGGGTGCGCCGCGCGGGCCTGTTCTCCGCTGCCGCCTGTGCCACATTCTTCCGTCACCCGCACCGGGTGCCGCCCAATCGCATCGGCGTCGTCGTAGCACCGGCTGACGGCGAGGTCGCATTGGTCGACAACGCAGTTCCGCCGGCCGAGCTCAACTTGGGCAGCGAACCCCGCCCCCGCGTGAGCATCTTCCTGTCGGTTCTGGACGTCCACGTCCAGCGCGCCCCCGTCGGCGGAACCGTCAAAACAGTTGTTCACCAGCCCGGCAAGTTCCTCTCCGCAGATCTCGCGGACGCCAGCGAGGTCAACGAGCGCAACAGCATGCTCATCGAAACCGCATCCGGCCACGACATTGCCGTCGTCCAGATCGCGGGCCTGCTGGCTCGTCGTATCGTCTGCTACGCGGGCGTCGGCGACGTCCTCCCCATCGGCGACACCTACGGATTGATCCGATTCGGCTCCCGCGTCGACACGTACTTCCCGGCCGGAACGACCTTGCTGGTCGAGCCCGGTCAGCGCACAATCGGTGCTGAAACCGTCATCGCGCAACTGCAGTGAAGACACCGAGGATGAAGCCAGCCGTGAAGAAACCGGCGGTAGCCGCAAAACAACCCGGCATCAAGGTGCCCAAACGCACCCAAGCCGTGCGGTTGCTGCCGTCTGTCATCACCATCCTCGCGCTGTGTGCCGGGCTGTCTGCCGTCAAGTTCGCGCTTGACGGTGAGCCCGGCATCTCACTCGCGATGATCGGTGCTGCCGCTGTCCTCGATTCACTCGACGGCCGGATCGCACGACTTCTCGACGCCACCAGCAAGATCGGTGCCGAACTCGACTCGCTGTCCGACTCCATCTCCTTCGGCGTCGCCCCCGCGTTGGTTCTGTACGTGACCTTGTTGGACGGCACCGGTTTCGGCTGGATCATCGCCCTGGTATTTGCCGTCAGCATCGTTCTGCGCCTGGCGCGGTTCAATACTTTGCTCGACGACGACGACGTTCCCGCTTACGCCCGCGAGTACTTCGTGGGTGTTCCGGCGCCGGCCGGCGCATTGATCGCCCTCACTCCCCTGGCTGCGACCGCGCAGTGGGGAGATGGATGGTGGTCGTCGCCGGTTGTTGTTGTTGTGTGGATGCTCTTCTCCGCTGCACTGATCGTCAGTCGCATCCCGACGCTGGCCATGAAATCGGTATCGGTACCTCCGCATATGGCAGCCGCACTGCTGGTGCTGGTTGCATTGATCGCGGCCGCATTGATCACCTTCCCGTACGTGCTGCTGATCGTTCTCGTCGCGATCTACCTCATCCACATCCCGTTTGCGGTTCACTCCAAGCGCTGGGTTGCGGCACGTCCGGAAACCTGGGACATCAAGCCGTCGGAGCGTCGCGCAATACGGCGTCAGCCCACCGCCGGCGGACGACGATCGATGGTGCGCCTCGGGTTACGACGCCCTCGTTAATTGACGACGTAGTCTCGGGGAGTGACTTCGCCGGAACTCGCCCTGACCGTCCGCCTCAACACCTCCGCCGCTGATTTACGACGCGGGGTTGTGCGCTTGCATCCCGAAGCGTTGGCGGCGTTGGGCATCCGTGAATGGGATGCCATTGCCTTGATGGGTGCCCGCGGAAGCGCTGCTGTGGCGGGGCGGGCACCCACAGGCACTCCGGCCGGCACGATTCTGCTTGACGACGTCACGATGTCCAACGTCGGGCTCACCGAAAACTCTTCCGTCGTGGTGGGCCCGGTAACGGTGTACGGGGCACGCTCCGTCTCCGTTACCGGATCCACCATGGCGACACAATCGATCAGCCCCACCGTTCTGCGCCAAGCCCTCCTCGGCAAGGTTGTGAGCGTCGGCGACACCGTCTCGCTGCTCCCCCGCGACCTGGGCCCGGGCACCAGCACTTCCGAAGCCACTCAAGCTCTTTCCCGTACCTTCGGCGTTGCCTGGACATCGGAACTGCTCACTGTCACGGGCGTTGACCCGGCCGGCGGCCCGGTGAGTGTGCAGCCCAATTCGGCGGTGGACTGGGGAAGATCATCTGCCGCTCCAGTTCCCGCTCCGGCTGTGGTGGTCGCTGATGTTGCTGCTGTTCCCCTCGACCATCTTGTGGGCGCACAGGCTCAGGCCGCCAAGCTCACCGAATGGCTCGGCCTCGCGCTCGACGAACCTGAACTGCTGCGCACTCTCGGAGCCTCCCCACACCTCGGCGTTCTGATCACCGGCCCGGCCGGAGTCGGCAAAGCGACACTCGCCCGATCGGTGCTGTCGTCCCGCAACGTCGTCGAACTCGACGGCCCCGGAGTTGGTGCCACCGAACCGAATACACGCCTTGCGCGCATCGTCGACGCCGTAGCCGCAGTGCGCGGCGGCGGAGTCTTGTTGATCAGCGACATCGACGCACTACTGCCCTCGACGCCAGAACCTGTGTCCGCGTTGATCCTCGAACAACTGCGTAGCGCCGTATCCACCCCGGGAGTGGCATTTGTCGCCACGTCCGCACATCCCGAGAGCGTCGACGCACGCCTGCGCGGCCAAGATCTGTGCGACCGCGAACTGTCCCTGACACTGCCCGACGGCGCAACACGCCGGGCCCTCCTCGAACTGCTCCTTCGCAGAGTCCCCACCGGCACACTCGAACTGGACGCAATCGCCTCCCGTGCCCCCGGATTTGTGGTCGCAGACCTCGCGGCATTGTGCCGAGAAGCCGCACTGCGCGCCGCAACCCGCGCATCCAAGTCGGGTGAGGCCCCCGAAATCACGCAAGACGATCTTGTAGGTGCACTCGAAGTGATTCGGCCACTGTCCCGTTCGAGTACCGAAGAACTCTCCATCGGCAGTGTCACCCTCGACGACGTCGGCGACATGGTCGAAACCAAACAGGCACTCACCGAGGCCGTGCTGTGGCCGCTGCAGCACCCCGATTCCTTTGCCCGCCTGGGCGTCGACCCGCCCCGCGGCGTCCTCCTCTACGGCCCGCCCGGCTGCGGAAAAACGTATCTTGTTCGCGCCCTTGCCAGCTCGGGACACCTCAGCGTCCACGCCGTCAAAGGCGCAGAGCTCATGGACAAATGGGTCGGTGCTTCGGAAAAAGCGGTGCGCGAATTGTTCCAGCGCGCCCGCGACTCCGCGCCCTCCCTCATCTTCCTCGACGAAATCGACGCCCTCGCCCCGCGTCGCGGGCAGAGCTCCGACTCCGGCGTATCGGATCGCGTCGTCGCAGCGTTGCTGACCGAAATGGACGGCGTCGAACCGCTGCGTGATGTTGTGGTGCTGGGCGCCACCAACCGCCCCGATCTGATCGACCCCGCACTCCTGCGTCCGGGCAGACTGGAACGCCTCGTGTTCGTGCCGCCGCCGGATGCCGAGGCCCGCAAGGCAATTCTGCGAGCATCCGGTAAATCCGTACCGCTCGCTGACGACGTCGATTTGGATGCATTGGCGGTCGACCTCGAGGGCTACTCGGCGGCAGACTGCTCGGCACTGCTGCGCGAAGCCGCGCTCACTGCCATGCGCCGGGACATGGAAGCTGCCGACGTGAGCGCAGCGGACGTAGCGACAGCACGCAAAACCGTAAGGCCCTCACTCGATCCCGAGCAGGTGGCACATCTCCAGGCATATGCGGACAACCGGTAAGGACTGAAATATGAATGCGGATCTGGTGCTGTTCGGCGACGTTGTCACGATGGACGACGCGCTCCCCCGCGCGGAAGGCCTGGCCGTCACGGGCGGGCGCATCACGACGGTGGGATCACGAGCCGAACTCGACGTGTTGATCGGGGCCGGAACCCAGGTAGTGGACGTCGGAAGTGCTTGCATCCTGCCAGGATTCATCGAACCGCACGGGCATCCATTGGAAGAAGCAATCGTCCTGGGCCCAGCCGTCGTGGACATCCGGCCGGTCACGATCGCCGACGCCGACACTGTTGTTGCCACCATTGCCGAGACCATTTCTGATCGTGGCGCTGCCGGCGCTTTTCTGAACGGCTGGGATCCGTTGCTACAGAAGGGCCTACCCGAGCCCACACTGAAGTGGCTCGACACCACCGCGCCTGATTACCCGCTCGTGATCCTGCACAACTCCGGCCACGTCGCCTACTTCAATACCGCTGCCGCAGAGCAGGCCGGAATTACCCGGGACACACCAGATCCCTTCGGCGGATCGTACGGCCACGACGCGTCGGGTGCTCTGGACGGCGCAGCCTACGAAACTCCCGCAGTGTTCACTGTTGCCGGCCACGCCATGACCATCGGAGATGACTTCCCGGCACTGTTGGCCGCTGAGTGCGCGCGTCTGAATGCTGCCGGTATCACCACCATCGCGGAAATGTCGTTCGATCCGCGAATGCGACCGGCGCTCAACGCAATCGCCGACGCCGGACTACTCACCACCCGGTTTCGCCTCTACGAAATGTCGACACCCGCCCGCACAACCGACGCCGCACCCGGCGACGGCAACGATCTGGTCCGGCAAATCGGAATCAAGGTGTGGTCCGACGGTTCACCATGGGTAGGCAACATCGCCACCAGCTTCCCGTACCTGGACACCGAGGCAACCCGTGGCCTCGGAATCGCCTGCACCCATGGCCATGCCAACTACACCGGTGAGCAAATCCACGACATCAGCGCCGCCTACTTCGACAAGGGCTGGCAGATCGCCTGCCACGCTCATGGCGACGACGCAATCACGATGGTCCTCGACGCGTGGGAACAACTGCTGCGAGAGTACCCACGCGACGACCACCGCCTGCGACTTGAACACGTCGGAGCAATGCGTGCGGACCAGTTCCAACGGGCCGCAGACCTGGGAGTCACCGTCAGCATCTTCATCGACCACCTGCACTACTGGGGTGACGTACTGGTCGACGACCTCTTCGGGCCCGAGCACGGCAGTGTCTGGGCCGCAGCAGGTTCCGCACTTGCCGCCGGTCAACGCTTCACCTTCCACAACGACGGTCCGGTCACTCCCGCCAACCCCTTGCGGAACATGCAGGACGCCGTCACCAGACTCGCGCCCAGCGGCCGCGTCGTAGCACCGGAGGAACGAATCCCGGTGGATGCTGCGCTGCGCGCTCATACCGTCAACGCTGCCTGGCAACTCTTCAGCGAGGAGAACATCGGCGCGATCTTCCCCGGCGCCTACGCGGATCTGGTTGTCCTGTCTGCAAATCCCCTCGACACGGAACCCACCTCGTTGTCCGACCTGAAGATCCTTGCCACGGTGCTGGAAGGGCGGACTGTGTACGGAGAATTGAGCGCCATCGGCTAGCTGGCACCGTTTGTGCACAGTGAGCACCCCTTTCAGCAGGCTGGAAACGGTGCTCACTGCACAAAACCGTTGCCCGCTTCGGGGGCTGTCAGGCGCCGCGGCCACGCCCGAACGCCGCCGTGATCCGGCCCGCCACCAACGACGGCGTCGACAAGTCCGCCCACGTCCACCGCGCAACCTGCCAGCCCGCTTCGCGCAGACGGTCTTCGCGGAGCTTCTCCTCCCACAGAACATCCTCGGCGGAGCGGCCCGCAGGCACCAGACGGCCGTACTTGACGCGACCGTCGAACTCGCCGATGGTGCGGTGCTCGCGCCACAGAAAGTCCACACGAGCATTGCCGAGTTGTACTTGCAGCTGCGGGATCGGAAGTCGCTCGCGCACAAAGAGCGCCAGGCTCCGAGACTCGCCGACGCTTTCGATACGTGCATCCATCGAGCTCACCGCCTGGAATGCGTGGCGGTGCGATGGGTGCTGCGGCACGCGGGACAAAGTGCCCTTGATTTCGTCGATCCCCAACAGCGTGCGGTGCAGCGCAGAATTGCCCGCTACCAGCGCCTGCTCGAAGGGCAGCGAACGCGCAAGATCCACCACTGTGCGCGCTGGCGTCGTGACTGCAAGGCCGTCGACAGTAGTCACTTCGTAGTCTGTGAACTGCGCCGAATGCACGTGCCTGTCCGTGGACTGCCGGCTGCCCCCACGGCGGTTCCGGCTGAGATGCACACGATCGAGCGGCGTGTTCCAGAGCTCGAATCCGTGAATCACCGCAGCCGACGTGTGGCTGACGACGGCGCCGACGTGGGCAGCATTCGCCACGGCACGAATACGTACACGATGCCGCTCATGCGCTGCCAGATCGGACAGTTGAGCCGTCGATACGTAGGCGCCGCGATGGATTCGGGTCCACTCGCCGTTTGAGCAGGTCCTGCGGATCCCGGCGTCGGTGCCCCCGGTAGCGAGGTGCTCAGGTCTGCGGATTATGTGCGGTTGTTCCCCCATGACCAGTGATCCTCGCGCATCCCGGCAGTGGAAAGCGGACACGATTCGGATCTGTGGATAACTCTTGAAGTGAGCACCGCTTATGCACAGTGAGCACCGGTTTTAGCAGGCGGGAAAGGGTGCCCACTAGACAGAAACGGTGCCAGCTTCCGAACAGCCGCGCAGCACACCACCGCCAACAACACAGCGCCGAAAACCACAGCGCCCATTCGACGACGCTGAAGTGAGCACCCCCTGTGCACAGTGAGCACCCCTTTCAGCGTGCTGGAAAGGGTGCCCACTACACAGAAACGGTGCCAACTTCAGCAAAGCACCCTTACCATCGGTTCCGAACTTCCTCCGCGAACCCGAGGAGATCATGAACCGTGACAGTGCTTCCGTCATCGAGAACAACAGTGCCGGAGAACTTTCCGAAGACCTGGTGCTGGATCGAGCGCAGTACGCCGACATTGAACGTCGCAGCTCGGTCGATGATCGGCTCGAACTTCATCTCGAAGCGGCCGTCGTTACTCGTGAACTTCCACGGTGCGCCGTCGTAGGTTCCGTGCGGAAGCTCGAACTCGAGCCGATCGAGTTTGTGCGCAACACCATTCACAAAAACGATGTTCTCACTGGCCGCTGAGGTATCACCGAATCCGTAACCGATGTTAAAGCCAAACCGCTCGCCGTTCACCAACCCCGAGGCCGAACCCCAGTACCAAGTGTTGTCATACGTCCAGACGCCTCGGCCCCAATCCAGCACTCCGAAAGCATCTTCCGGAGCAAATGCAAATTCCTGCTCACCAATCCGAACAGTCCCGGCAGCGGGTAGGCAGTTGATCTTCTGGTTGTAGTAAAACGACCGGGGAGCCTTCGGGAACGGCGTCGCGATCACCATGCGATCGTCAGCCGGACTCTGCAGAAACAGGTCGGCCGAGAATCCCTTCCCGCCGTCAAATGCCGGATAGTCGACGACCAACCGGCGCCCACCATCCACATGCCGAAACTCGAAGCGCACCTTGCCCTTCGATATCACAACATCGCCGGAATCAGCACTTCCCGGCAGCCCGAGCCTGCCCATCGGAAACGGCAGCATCAGGCTTTCCGTGACCTCGTGCGGCGTCGTGAAGTCCAGCCACGAAACACCGAGCAAGCCCATGTAACCGTTGTCCGCGACAGTCAACGCGATGCCGTAATCCGGCGTGAGCACGCAGTAGTAGTCCCACTCCTTGAGGCGAAACTTGGGCGCCTTCACGGCGGAACGCTGATACGTCCGAACCTCCGACGACGACCAGCCCGCTTCGACGAGATGCCCGTGAGCATCAAGAAGCGGGCCGGGCGTCAGAACCCGATTACTCAAGCCCAGCGTCCCAGAATCTCGGTGGCGCGATTCGACAGCGCCATCTGGAAGAACGGGCCGAAACTCACACGTGCTACTCCGAGCGGCCCGAAACTGGCCGGGTCATCCTGATCCGGGATACCGATTGCGTTGACCGGCAACGGAAGTTCCGACGTCAGACGAATTTGAGTAGCGTCGTCGTGCCGTCCGACGGGATACAGAACATCAGCGCCCGCATCGGCAGCCAGCTTGAGGCGTGCAATTGCGCGGTCCACCCGATCGGACTCGTCGCCCACTTGCTTCACAAACAGATCGGTACGCGCATTGACCACGACGTGGACGCCCGCTGCGTCGGCGGCCTGGCGAAGCCCACCCACAAAATCGGCATGCTCCTGCGCCTCACGCAGCCGTCCGCCCTCACTGTGCACGGTGTCCTCGATATTGAGGCCGACAGCACCGGCGTCGAGCAAGCCTTCGATCAGAACAGCGGGCTCGAGCCCGTAGCCACTCTCGATGTCCACGGAGACGGGAGCGTCGACGGCGCCGGTGATCTGCTTGATTCGACGCACCAACTCGCCGAACGTGATGCCCTCGTTGTCGGGCTTACCAATGGAATCGGAAACCGGGTGGCTGCCGACGGTCAGGGCGGCAAACCCGCCAGCCACCGCAAGATTCGCCGACCACGCGTCCCACACCGTGGGGAGGATTACTGGATTGCCAGGCTGATGCAATGCCAGCAGAGCAATTGCTTTCTCATTGATCGACGTCATGCGGTGGCTCCTCGAGTTCGTAGGAAATACCTCTCAACCCACCCTAGTGAGCTACCGGGCAACCTGTCCCCTCTGAACCACCCTTGTAATCCACCTGAAATTCCTTGATGCCGTTGATCCAGCCGGAACGCAGGCGGCGCGGGTCACCGAGCTTGGTGATGTCCGGCATGTTGTCGGCAATCGCGTTGAACATGAGGTCGATTTCCATGCGCGCAAGGTTGGCGCCGATGCAGAAGTGTGCGCCCGTGCCACCGAAACCCAAGTGCGGATTGGGGTTACGAGTGATGTCGAAGGTCATCGGGTTCTCGAAGACCTCTTCGTCGAAGTTGGCCGAGCTGTAAAGCATGACAACGCGCTGGCCCTTCTTGATCGAGACGCCGGCCAGTTCGGTGTCTTCGAGGGCGGTGCGCTGGAACGCGGTGACCGGAGTTGCCCAACGGACGATCTCGTCGGCCGTCGTCTTGGGACGCTCCTTCTTGTACAGCTCCCACTGCTCGGGGTTTTCGAGGAAAGCGATCATGCCGTGTGTGATGGCATTACGCGTCGTCTCGTTGCCGGCAACGGCGAGGGTCAGTACGAAGAATCCGAAGTCTTCGGGGAGAAGAGCGTCGCCGTCGATGTCAGCCTGAACGAGAGTGGTGACGATGTCGTCGGCCGGGCAGTTACGACGCGCATCTGCCATTTGGTACGCGTATCCGAGCACCTCGATGGACGAGGCGGCCGGATCACCCACATACTCCGGGTCGTCGTAGCCCATCATCTCGTTGGACCACTTGAAGAGCTTCTCGCGATCCTCCTGCGGGACGCCGAGCAAGTCGGCAATCGCCTGCAGCGGCAGCTCACTGGCCACCTGCTTCACAAAATCGCCGGGGCCTTCAGCGATGGCGGTTTCGACGATGTTGCGTGCCCGACGGTCCAATTCGTCGCGCATGCCGTTGATCGAGCGCGGCGTGAACAGCTTGGAGATCAGCTTGCGCTGTTGGGTGTGCTCGGGTGCATCCTTGTTGATCAGGCTGGCGCGCTGCATCTCGACAGCTTCACGCGGCATGTCATCGGTGAAGCGCGGAATTGCAGTGTTCTCCCAGCTCGAGAAGACGTCACTGCGCTGGCTGACCTCTTTGACATCGGCGTGACGCGACACAACCCAGTAGCCCTCGTCCTGGAATCCGCCGACGGTGGGCGGCTGCTCACACCACCAGATGGGTGCGCTACGACGCAGTTCCGCAAATTCTTCGAACGGAACGCGGTCGGCCAGGATGTCGGGATCGGTGACGTCGAATCCGACCGGCAGATTGGGTGTGCGAGTTGTGTCCGAGATGGTCATGGCGTCCTCTGATCGGTCGGTTTGTGCCCTGCACCACAGAGTAGCTTTCACTGACGCCCTGTCAAGTAAAAGACGGTAAGTCTCGCCCAACTACCCCAACCGGCACCTCATCGCCGTAAGATTCCGTTAATGACCAACACTGCGGCCAAGCCGACTCTGCGCGAAAAGCAGAAGCAGCAAACACGCGCAGACCTCGTAGAAGCTGCCGACGCACTCTTCACCGAACGCGGCTACGCGGCCGTCACAGTGGAGGACATCGTCGGCCGTGTCGGATGCAGCCGAGCCACCTTCTACCTGCACTTCCCCGGCAAACTCGACATCCTCAAAGCCCTCGGATCGAATACCGTCATGTCCAGCACGCTCGCGATTTTCACCGACCTGGACCGCGTTCTCGAATCCGGTTCACGCGACGAATTTGCCGGATGGATCAACCGAGCGCTCGACTGGTGCCGCGATCACCACCACCTGATGCGCGCCTGGGACGAGGCCATGGTTCTCGAACCCGAATTCCGCGCCCTCGCCCGCGCCGGCATCTCCGCCCTGCCCAATGCGATGACGTCGTACCTCGCTCGCTGGCCGGAAGAACGACGCGACGAAGCAAAACTTCGAGTTGAACTGCTACTCACCCAGATCGAGCGCTTCTTCATCCGCTGGGCCGAGCAGGGCGCAATCACGGCCGGCGCCGACGCGGCCGCCGACGTCCTGACCGACATCTGGTTCCCTGCACTGACACCCCCAGCCTGAGCCAGAACCCGAGATAGGTTGGTCCGATGCCAGTCGACCTACGAGCGATACTCACCACCCTTGCTGCACTAGCGTCCGGGACCCTTGCCGCGCTAGCCCTGACCAATCCGCCGCTACAAGAGTGGGCAATCGAAGCCTCTCAGTCCGAAATCGACCGGTGGGTCAGCAGCGGACCGACCTCCGTCGCGTTGGGCGCCGTCGTTGCAGTCCTGGCTTGCGCACTGGCTCAGCGACGCGGGTCTCGCGGAGCAGCGTGGATCGCCGTCGCAGTCGCCACCGGCATCATGGCCTTAATACGGTTGGCCGTCCCCGAAGTCGCGTCACTCGATCTGCTGATCGCCTTCCTCATGATCAAAAGCATTGCGGCAGGCGTCATTCTAGGTTGCGCCACCGCTGCGAGCTGGGACCGAATCGCGTCGAAGAATGCCCTGTTGCTGGGTGTGATCGCCGGCTTTCTGTCCGCGAGAGCCTTTGCCTCCACGACCGGACGGATGAGCACCTCCGCCGTCGGCGAGCCTGCCTGGCTGCTTCTCGGGGCAACACTCATTGCCGCAATCGCTTGTGCCGCAACGGCGCAAGCCGAGTTCCGGATCAGGCGTCCCGACGTCGGCGAGATCCGAATCGCACTTGTTGTCATCACTGCTCTGGCTATCGGACACCGCGTACTCGGATCCGTCATCGACCGCCAGCAATACGCAAGCGAAGGCACCGCATGGGTCGTCATGGTCCTGTGCCCCGCAGCAGCGTTGTGGCTCACGTCGGTGGCGGCCAATAGACTCGGAAACCAGTCTGGTGCCGGCGGCACATTCCTCTGGGCTGCAACGGCAGTCGCGGCCGCATCGGCTCCGACCTTGGTGACATTCACCTACCGGTCCGACGATTCGGTGCAGTTGGAATCCCCGTGGTCGATCGTGCTTGTTGCCGGTGTGGCCGTCGCCGTGGGGCTGCGGTTGAGCACCCACATTCCGCGCCTAGTCTCTCTCGTCATCCTTGCAGCAGTACCGCTGTCAGAGCTCCTGCCCTTCGACGCAGCACACGGCACGATCGGAATAGCCGTGAGAATCGCCGCCCTCGGATTTGGCGGAGCCTTGTTGCTGGGCGCCCTCGCACCCGGCAGCCTCGTCGACGCGACCTTGGGCCTGACGATTCCCTTTGCCGCGATGACCTTCTCCTCGATCGCGATCCTCACCTCCCAACTTTCCTCGGTCACGATCTACAGCGGGAGCTACCTACGATCCGATACAGAGGCGATCTATGTAGGGGGCGATACGGGCATGACCCCAGAACCGTTCACCTCAATCCCCGTCGACTACTTGACCGCCCAGACAATCGCCACAGCACTCCTTTTCACTGCAATTGTCACGGTGTGCGCAATTCCCGTCACCCGACTGAGACCTTCAAATCCGGCGTAACCGGTGCCCGATTGACTACCGTGGAGCAGTGCACGCCGACATGAGGACGCTTCGCATCGCGCTCAGCGGTGTCACGGCGTTTATTGTCACCGTCGTCGTACTCGCACCGTTTGTGAGCAGTTCGCGCACGTCGATGTCGTCCGGGGACAGATTCTGGTCGATCGGCACGATTGCCACGGGAGTTCTGGCAGTAGTCGCGGTCGGTGCAGCGTCGGCGCTGGTTCGCTCACGGACCCGGACTGCTGCATTGGTGGCTCTCGGCGGGATGCTCCTCGAACTGCCCGGGTTACACAACCAATCATTCGAAGCGTTTGCTCCCGTCGCGGCTGGCATCACGCTGGGCGCAATTACCTCGACGCTACCGAGACCTCTACTGGCCAGCAGTGTCGCAGGAGTTGTTGTTGCCGTCTATGTTTCGACGGCAATCCTGGACCCCAACGCTGTTCCCCGGCGGTATGCCGACTACCTGGCGCAAGATGTTTCACAGTTTCAACCACCGATCATGGTGGCCACGCTGACGGCCCTGGTCCTGATTGCACTGTCGATTCTGGCCTTCTGGAACCACAACTCGGACAGCCGCCACGACCCGGATGCAGACCCGGAGCAGCGGCGAGAACAGATGGCACTGCGGCCGGTAGCCATCGCGGGAGTACTGACGCTCACCGGACTCATTGTGAACTGGTCGTTCAACGTCACCACGGTGTGGGCTGCACTGCCGGTTCTCGCGGGAGCGCTGGCCGTCACGGTGACTGCGGCTGTGGTGTTGGGAAGCGGGAATCACATCTTACTCGTCGCGACTGCCTCGGCAGCAGCCCTTGCGGTGGTGGTCGCGAATCGTCCACCGGAATCGGTGACATTGGCCCAGGAACTCACCGCCGCCCGGGTGGCGACACTCAGCGCGCTCATCGTGGTGGCTGCCGCAATCGCTGCGTTCCGCCCGTCGATGATCGTCAGCTACGGACTGCTGTTCACGCTGACGCTGGCCGGTTTCGTCAACTACGCGGCAAGAACCACCGCGTTGAGTGAGTTCATCGTCGACATCGCGGGTGCGGCCGTGGCCTACTCGATAGTGAGTGCGCTGAAGTCGGAACCGCACCGGACCGGAGGCTCGCGCCTTCTGGTGGGGCTGGGCGTCATTTTCGGTCCGACTGCCTACGCGCTACTGGTGTATCCACGATTCTCGTACGGTTCGACCGACTTCACACCGATCGAGGGCGGCACCGTCGTCTCCCGGTTCGAGCCTTCGGGAGATCTTGTCGTTCTCGGATGTGCCGCCCTGGTGATCGTGACTGTGTGCGCGTACACGAGCTACCGCATCCGCAAGATCAGTCGATCAGATCCATCGACACCAGTCGCTGGAACACTTTGAGAGAACCGGGCGCTACGTCGTCCATGGCCTCGTATTCGGCCAAAGTGAAGTACCGGAATTCTGCGATCTCGCTCGTGGGCCTCGGCTCACCATCCATCTCGGCACGGTAGCAACTCATATGCAGTCCGGTATCAATCGAATGCCCGAACGCATGGGCTTCGAAGACGTCCAGGAACGCAACAGTGCCTGGCACCAGTCCCACATCCAGTTCTTCGCGGATCTCACGATGCAGGGCCTGTTCCGGCGTCTCACCGGGATCGATTTTTCCGCCGGCCATGTAGAACGCAGTCTTTCCGACCGACCGGGTCTGGATCAGTCGACGGTCCCGAATATGGGCGAGTGCAGCGGTCCGAATGATCTGCGTTTTCACCTCGCCCAACTTACGTGTAGCAGCCGCTGTGGTTGTAGCTCGAACCGACTCGCTGCGCAACGAAACCGCTCCGCCCGGTAATATGTGCACGTGGACGAAGTAATTTCGTCTCGAAATACTCGATAGGTTCGATTAGTTCGGACACCCCGCCGCACCAATGACAACACGACGGAGTGCCTTTTGCTCGCTATTCTGCTTGCCCATGCCGTTGCCGCCCTCTTGGCTCCGCTTGTGGTGCGCAGGTTCGGGCGAAACGGTTTCTTTCCACTCGCACTGGTACCGCTGGCCAGCCTCGGCTGGGTCATCGACAAATGGGGCAGCGTCCAAACGCTGCACATCACCTGGGCTCCGGGCCTGTCGATGGACATCGACTTCAGATTCGACGCGCTCTCCGCGATCATGGCTGTCCTGGTCTTGGGCGTCGGCACCCTGATCCTGGTTTACTGCGCACGATATTTCAACGACGACGAACCCCGTCTGGGGATTTTCGCGGCCGAGATGGTTGCCTTCGCCGGCGCGATGTTCGGCCTCGTGACCAGTGACAACATGTTGCTGCTGTACATGTTCTGGGAACTGACCACAGTGCTGTCGTTCCTGTTGGTCGGCCATTACGCCGAGCGTGCCACCAGTCGCCGCGCCGCCACCCAGGCTTTGCTGGTGACCACTGCGGGTGGTCTCGCCATGTTGGTCGGCATGATCATTCTCGGCCAGGCCGGCGGCAGCTACAACCTCTCCGACCTCGTCGCGTCGCCGCCCACCGGTTGGCTGACGTCCGTCGCGATCGTGCTGATCCTGATCGGTGCATTGTCCAAATCCGCGATCGTGCCCCTGCACTTCTGGCTCCCCGGAGCTATGGCTGCGCCCACCCCCGTCAGCGGTTACCTCCACGCTGCGGCCATGGTCAAAGCCGGTATCTACCTGGTCGCGCGCCTCGCTCCGGGCTATGCCGATTCACCACCGTGGCGGGTCACCATCATCAGCCTCGGGTTGCTGTCGATGATCCTCGCCGGTTGGCGAGCCATGCGGGCCTACGACCTCAAACTCGTACTCGCCTTCGGAACCGTCAGCCAACTCGGATTCATGATGGTGCTGGTCGGAATCGGTACGCGCGACGCAGCCCTCGCCGGTATGACGATGGTCGTTGCGCATGCCATGTTCAAGGCGGCACTCTTCATGGTCGTCGGCATCATCGACCACACCACCGGCACCCGCGACCTGCGCAAACTCGCCCATCTGGGCAAGACGGCCCCGGCTCTGGCGATTATCGCCGGACTGGCCGCCGCAAGTATGGCCGGACTACCGCCACTCCTCGGATTTGTCGGTAAGGAAGCCGCACTCGAGTCGGTACTCGAAACCGACGTGCTCGGACACTGGTCGTCGATCGCCGTCATCACCGTCATCGTGATGGGCTCGATCCTCACCGTCGGCTACAGCATCCGCTTCATCTGGGGCGCTTTCGGACGCAAGACACTCAAGAATCCCAGCCCCGCCGTCAGCAAGATGCATGCCCCGAGCTGGCTGTTCCTGTTCGCGCCGGGCTTGCTCGCAGTCCTCGGTTTGGCCGCCGGAATCCTGTCGCCGCAGTTCGAGAAGCTGCTGACGCCCTACACACAAACCCTCGCAGCCGGCCCGCACGCCGATTACCACCTGGCTCTGTGGCACGGATTCAACACTCCGCTGCTACTAACCTGCATCGTCATCGCCGGCGGTTTTGCGCTCTACATCGCGCAACGCCAGATCAGCCGCCTGCACTTCGAGCATCCCCCACTCGGCAACGCCGACCGTATCTACGACGCCACCCTGCGCGGCATGGACACCATCTCCATGCGTCTGACCGGCGCCACGCAGCGTGGTTCGCTCCCCCGGACGCAGTCGACCATCCTCGCGACGCTTGTCATCGTTCCGCTGGTCCTGTTGATCATCGACACTCGCACGGGTGTGGATATGCGGTTGTGGGATTCCCCCATCCAGTTCACGATCGCGCTGATGATGATCGCCGCGGCACTTGCTGCCATCGTCATGCGCAACCGTCTGGCCGCCGTCATTCTCGTCGGCCTCACGGGTTACGGCTGCGGTGTCCTGTTCGCCTTGCACGGTGCCCCGGACCTGGCGCTCACCCAATTCCTGGTCGAGACTCTGACTCTCGTGATCTTCGTGCTGGTACTTCGAAAGTTCCCGGCCGAAGTCGACGAGAGCAAGGCCATCGGGTTCAAACTGCCGCGCGCGATCCTGGCCGTCGCCGTCGGCGCCACCGTCACCACGATTGCCGCGTACGCCGTCAACGCACGCAACACCCGTCCGATCTACGAACTCCTGCCCGACGCCGCGTACACCATCGGTAACGGCAAGAACGTCGTCAACGTTCTCCTCGTGGACATCCGTGCGTGGGACACCCTCGGCGAGATTTCGGTGCTGCTCGTTGCCGCGACCGGCGTTGCCAGCCTCGTGTTCCGCAACCGCCGCTTCGGTATCGCGCCCCGCGTCGCCGACGCACCGTCGGTGATCGTCGACAAAGCTGCCGCCAACTCCGATACGACGTGGCTGCGCGGCGGCGATCTCATCGACCCGCGCTACCGCTCCCTCGTCCTGGAAGTCACCACCCGTTTGGTCTTCCCCGCGATCATGGTGCTGTCGATCTACTTCTTCTTCTCCGGCCACAATGCACCCGGCGGCGGTTTTGCCGGCGGCCTGACGGCCGGTCTCGCGCTCGTTCTGCGCTACCTCGCCGGTGGCCGCTACGAACTCGGTGAAGCCGTGCCCATCGACGCCGGAAAGATCCTCGGATTGGGCCTCGCGCTCTCGGCCGGTACCGCCATCATCTCGCTGTTCCTCGGCGCCCCGGCTCTCTCGTCGGCGGTCTTCGAGTTCACCCTCCCACTCATCGGCCACGTCAAACTGGTCACCGCGCTGTTCTTCGACCTCGGTGTCTACCTCATCGTCGTCGGCCTGGTGCTGGACGTACTCCGAAGTCTCGGCGCCCGCCTCGACGCAGAAATCGAGGTGAAGGCATCGTGAGTGCCAATTTCATAATGCTGGTCTTGGTCGGTGTGCTGATCTCGACGGGCGTCTACCTACTGATCGAACGCAGCATCACCCGAATGTTGTTGGGCCTGCTCCTGTTCGGCAACGGCATCAATCTCCTGATCCTCACCGTCGGCGGTGGTGACGGAAATCCGCCGATCGTGGGCCGTGAATCGGTGCACGAGAAAATCGCGGATCCCCTGGCTCAGGGCATGATCCTGACGGCCATCGTCATCACGATGGGCATCGCCGCCTTCGTTCTGGCACTGGCGTACCGATCTTTCAAGATCAACACCGCCGACGCCGTCGAAGACGATCCCGAGGACACCAAGGTCATCAAGCGTCGACTCCCCGCCGACGCCCCCGACCACGACCGTTCCGACGACCCCGTCACGGGCGCCCCCAGCATCGGCGGCGACGCATTCGACAAGGACGGCAACCCCATTCCCCTCGAACAGTTGGTCAACCTCGAGGACATCGAGTGCTACGACGACCTTCACGACGGCGACTTCGAGGACGAACCGGTGCCCGACTGGGCTACCGACCTTGCACGTAAACAGGAATCCGACAAGCGCAAGGGAGGTGCTCGCTCATGACCATTTCGCACAACCTCATGGGAACGCTCGCACCCTTGCCTGTCTTGATTCCGATGCTGGCCGCCGCCGCCACCCTCGTCGTCGGCCGACGCCCACGATTCCAGCGCGTCATCACCCTCATCGCGCTGGTCGCCGTAGTCGCGGTCTCCGGAATGCTGCTCTACCTGGCGGATCGTGACGGCACCACCGCCATCCAGGTGGGCGGCTGGGATTCCCCGATCGGCATCACTCTCGTCGTGGACCGCCTCTCGGCGATGATGCTGGTGGTGTCCTCGATTGTCCTGCTGGCCGTCATGGTCTACGCGATCGGTCAGGGTATCCGCGACGGCAGCGAAGCTCAGCCCGTCTCGATCTTCCTACCCACATATCTGGCGTTGACCGCCGGTATTTCCAACGCCTTCCTCGCCGGCGACCTCTTCAATCTGTACGTCGGTTTCGAAGTTCTGCTCTCGGCAAGCTTCGTGCTGCTCACCTTGGGCGGGAGTGCCGATCGCGTTCGAGCGGGCGTCTCGTACGTCATGGTCTCGATGGTGTCGTCGCTGATCTTCCTGGCCGGCATCGCCTTTGCGTACGCCGCGACGGGCACTCTCAACATGGCCGACATGGCCCTGCGTTTCGACGACATTCCGCCCGGCACCCGGACTGCGATCTTCGGTGTTCTGCTCGTCGCCTTCGGCATCAAGGCCGCAGTTTTCCCACTCTCGGCCTGGCTCCCGGACTCCTATCCGACAGCACCGGCACCGATCACCGCCGTCTTCGCCGGCCTCCTCACCAAAGTCGGTGTGTATGCGATCATTCGCGCGCACACTCTCCTGTTCCCGCAAGGTGAACTCGACAACGTCCTGATGATCTGTGGTTTGTTGACGATGGTGGTCGGCATCATGGGTGCCATAGCCCAGAGCGATATCAAACGACTCCTGTCGTTCACCCTGGTCAGCCACATCGGCTACATGATCTTCGGCATCGCTCTGTCGACATCCGCCGGCCTCTCCGGAGCCATCTACTACGTCGCGCACCACATCATCGTGCAGACGACGCTCTTCCTCGTTGTCGGACTGATCGAACGTCAAGCCGGCAGTTCGTCGCTACGACGCCTCGGCGGCTTGGCTGCGGCCAGCCCGATCCTGGCAATCGTGTTCCTGGTTCCCGCCCTCAATCTCGGTGGTATTCCGCCGTTCTCGGGCTTCATCGGCAAGGTCGCGCTCCTGCAAGCGGGCACCGCCGACGCCAGTGCACTCGCCTGGGTGCTTGTTGCCGGCGGCACCGTCACCAGCTTGCTGACGCTCTACGCCGTCGCCCGAGTCTGGACCAAAGCGTTCTGGCGCGCCCGCGCCGACGCCCCCGAAGGTGACCTCGCGGATGTCAGCCCGTCGGCGCTGATCGACGAATCCGAAGAAGACATCGCCTTCGTCGATCGTGAAGACGTCGGCAAGATTCCCGCGTTCATGCTGATCCCGACGGTCGGATTGGTAGCGGTCGGACTCGCGCTGACGGTATTCGCAGGCCAGATCATCGACATCAGTGACCGCGCCGCGAAGGATCTACAGGATCGGTCCATCTACATCGAAGCCGTCCTCGGGGACCACCGCCCGATACCGCATTCGGATATCACCGCAGAGGAGCCGCCGCGATGAAACGTGAACTGGTACTCCGCGTCGGAATCTTGGTGTGGCTGACATTCGTGTGGGTTCTGTTGTGGGGCAACGTCAGCTACGGCAACATCTTCGGCGGGCTCGTCGTGGGCATCGTCATCATGGTCCTGCTGCCGCTCCCCCGGGTACCCGTCGAAGGCCGCGTGCATATTCTCTCGATCCTGCGTCTGGCCTGGGTGATCGTCTACTACGCAGTGCTGTCGAGCATCCAGGTTGCGTGGCTGGCGATCAGGCCGTCACCGCCTCCCGTCACCGGGGTCCTGCGATACCAGCTCGGCATCAAATCCGATCTGGTGCTCACCCTCTGCATCGACGTCCTGAATCTCATCCCCGGAACCATGGTTCTCGAGATCGACCAGAACCGTCGGATCGTCTACGTCCACGTACTCGATGTCGGCTCGCAGAAATCCGTCAGCGCGTTCTATCGGTCCGTCGAAGATCTCGAGCGCCTGTTCATCGCATCCTTCGAGCGTGATTCCGACTGGCAACCCAGCCCGTGGCACCAACGCGACTACGAATTCGATGCACCCCGAGCGGAGGACCAGTAATGAGCGGGTTCATCACCACCACCCTGATCGTCTCCGGGGTAATTCTCGTGATTGCAGCGCTACTGACAACATTTCGGCTGATCGATGGGCCCAGCTCACTGGACCGGTTGGTCGCGCTGGATACCATCGTCGCCGTCGCGATCTGTGGACTCGCGGTGTGGGCTGCCTACAGCGCCGACACCACCATCATTCCCGCGATCGTGGCCTTGGCCCTCGTCGGATTCATCGGCTCCGTCTCCGTCGCACGATTCCGGGTGAGTGACCGATGATCGGCAACATTCTCGACGTCATCGGGGCAGTCTCGATCTTCCTCGGCGCGCTCCTCGCACTCACCGCAGCGATCGGAATCGTACGATTCCCCGACACCCTGCGTCGTATGCACGCAGCGACCAAACCGCAGGTCGTCGGACTCATCCTCGTCCTGATGGGCGCAGTGTTCCTGCTTCGCGGAAGCGTCGACATCTGGATGCTGATCCTGGTCGGTGTCTTCACGTTGCTGACAGCACCCGTGATTGCCCACAGCGTGGGCCGTGTCGCCTACCGCGAACAGCGCGAGCAGGACGCCGTCATGAAAATCAACGAACTGGAAGACCCGCCGGAGCTTCGGTAGGTGGCAGGACGTCGTCTGCTCGCTCGCCCCACTGCGCCAACGCAGTACCCGGGCGGGCGAAGAACGTCGCGTAGTACGCCACCGACATCAGTACCAGAACAGCGATCAGCAACGGCCCGAACAACTCTGGATACGCTGCCATCTGGACCGGCGCAAAGCGGTAGGACAGCAGAAGTCCGACGAGAATCGCACTGCCGCCGACGATCAACCGGACGCGGAACCAGCCCCAGCCGCGTTCCGGATCATGCAGCGCCGCATCGAGTGTCAGGCACAGAATTGCTCCGGCAATGAGGTCGACGCCGTAGTGGAATCCGAAGCCCAGCGTTGCCGTCAGCGTCGCGAGAAGCCAGAACGTACCCAGGCTTCGCAACCACCACGGACCACGCCGCGAATGGATGAACAGGGCAACTGCCCACGCCGTGTGCAGACTCGGCATGCAGTTACGGGGAGCCTGGTCGTCGAACGGCAACGACGCGGGAGCTGAAAAATCAATGTTCGGAACGATATTCGGCCAGAAATCACCGATCTGGAATCCGAGCCCTCGCGGGCCGAATGCGAACACCGGGCCTACAACGGGAAACAGTATGTAGAAGACCGGGCCTATCAATCCGATGAGCAGGAAAGTGCGCAGCAGATGATGTGACGGCCAGCCTTTACGTGCCTGGTAGAGCGCGACCACGATCACGGCGACCGGAAGCTCGACATAGATCCAGTCGAGAGCCGCCGCGCCGACCGGTCCCATCGCGTCGACGATCTGACCCATCACCCACGACGGGTTGCCCAATGCCTGATCAGCGAGGAACACGTACTCGTCCCACACGTCGGTACCGAGCAGGATCGTGATCGAAAGCCACGTTTCGGCGACCTTCGCGGCAATGATCAACAGCGCGCCCAGAGCAACTCCGTGCAGGACGGCGCTACGACGCTCGCCGCTCAACTTCCAGAACGCATAGACCGCAATTGCCGTGAGCACCCAGGTGCCGCCCGTACCCATGGTGAGCGGTCCGCCCGAAAACCAACGGATGCCGCCGACGACCACATCAATGGCGACTGCAGCAGAGACTGCGTAGATACGTTCGCGGTTATTGAGGCCGACCAAGGCGAGAGCCAATCCCACCCACGGCATCGTGGCCGAACGCGGAACCAGGAAGTAATCACCGAACAGGCTTTCCACCGGACCGAGATAGCCCTTGTACGACGCAAACGCCTGCACACCCAGAACCAGCGCAACAACCCCGGCACTGCCGAGAATCAGTAACTTATGCGAATTGACCCACGTCTTGTCTGGTCCCCCTGCATTACCTGGTCCCCCTGCATTACCTGGTCCCTCTGAAGCCCCCACCTGGGACCCGCGCTCTGTCAACACCGACCAATAGTAAACGGCGAGTGAACCGAACCTGGACAGATGGTCGGATTGCCCGACTCGGTCCTACAAGAAAATCAGGTACCGAGCTCTGCGACCAACGCATCGACGACGGCAACCAGATCGCCGCCCGTGGCCTCCGCAACGCGGCGTTGACGCTGGTACGACGCCCCACGGCGAGGAATGTCCGCGACCGACGCCAACTCGTCGGCGCACCCCAGAGCCACAGCCACCGGCGTGAGATCCTCGAGCAGCCGTTCCAGATCGTCGGTGACCAAGCACTCGTTTGCATCGGAGTCGAGGATGATCTCGGCGTCGAGACCGTACCGGGCCGCCCGCCACTTGTTTTCCTTCACATGCCACGGCTGCATGTTCGGCAACGTCTCACCCGCACTGAGACGACGATCGAGATCCACGATCAGGCAATGCACCAATGCCACCAACGCACCCAGTTCCGCACGCGTCGAAACCCCGTCGAACACACGGACTTCGATGGTTCCCCACTTGGGTGCCGGACGAATATCCCAGTGCATCCCACCGATCTTGGTGATCACACCCGTCTTCATCTGGTCATCGATGAACGACTCGTACTCACTCCAGGTTTCGAACTGGTACGGCAACCCGGCCGTCGGCAACTGCTGGAACATCAAGGCCCGATTGGACGCATAGCCGGTATCGACGCCCGCCCACATCGGCGACGACGCCGACAGTGCCAACAAATGCGGATACCGCTGCAACAAGGCATTGATGATGGGGAAAACACGATCCGCCGAGGACACGCCGACATGGACGTGGACACCCCAGATCAACATCTGACGGCCCCACCACTGTGTGCGCTCGATCAGTTCGTCGTAATCGGGGGTGCGGGTGACCAACTGCGTCGACCACTGAGCGAAGGGATGCGTTCCGGCACAGATCAGCTCGACGCCCAACGGATGGGCGGCCCGGCGAAGTAGGTGCAGCGAGCTGTCGAGATCGCTCATCGCCTCTCCGACAGTGTCGTGAATACCCGTCACCAACTCGACAGTGTTGCGCAGTAGCTCCTTGGTGATATGCGGCGTCTCGGAGCCTGCAAGCTCCTCGACAGCCGAGAACACCTCAGCTGCTGTATTGGAGAGATCTCTGGTCACACGATCGACCAGAGCGATCTCCCACTCCACGCCCAGTGTCGGACGCGGCGAACCCGGAAATGGAACTACCACGCAGAGAATCCAATCACAGTGTCCGTGAGAACACAGTGCTGGCTACTGCGTGGTAGTGGCCGAAGTGATGCAGAACTCAGAAGTGGCGTCAGCTCTTGCTGATGACACCGCAGGCAACGCGTCCACCGGCGTCACCGGTGTCGAGGGTCTGCTGATCCGGCGCCGCCGCGTAACGCGTCGGGATGTTGCCGAAATTGTCCGGGCCTGCGTGGATCATGACGGACGTACCGCCATTGGCCACCAGCTCATCGACAGTGAACGCATCGGTGGTCGTGACGAGGGTGGCGGTGCCGTCCTCGAGAACCTGCACCGACGTCAAGTCGCCGCTGGCCGGATGGCCGGTGTGGCCGGCTGCCTGGAAGTGTCCGCCGGCCGAGAGGAAGTTACCCGGCTCGCCGCCACTGGGAGCAACCGAATTGGTCTCGCACTTGGCGATCTGGTGAACGTGGAAGCCGTGGAAGCCCGGGGTCAGACCCTTGGCATCCAGCGAAACCTTGACGTCGCTACCGTCCTGAGTGAACGTGACCGTGCCGACCTTGGCACCGTCGGTTCCGCTCAGGCTGGCGGTGACCGTTTCGACGGAAGTACCGGCGTGGGCGGTCGACGTCGGAGTACCGTGACCGGCGCTCTCGTGCGCACCGGGATCAGCGGCACCCGTCCACACAGGAGGAGTCGTGCCGGGGACGCTGCTGGGCTCTTCGTTGTTGCTGCAGGCAGTCAAGCCGAAAGCGGCGAGTGCGACTACGGGGGCAACGACGCGCCAAGACATACGCCGGGTGCTGCTGGGGGCCATCGAACCGCTCCTTTGAGGTGGCGAGGAAGTGCATCTGACTATAACGGCGTGAGTAGTACACGAATCCGATGGGTCGCGCAGCGACACCTGTGTCGCCTGGTCGCGCAGCGACATTTGTGTCACCGGCGGCGCCTTCCGACGAGTCAGTTTGTCGTCACGATGACGATCACGCCGGGGGAAGCATTGGCGATACCCGCGAATCGAGGCTCAGCCGTGACACCGAGCTCAGCGGCGATCTGCTGCGCAGCTGCCTTCTCCGTTGCGGAAGTCCCGTAGAACACCGTGGTAGTGCTCACCGTGCCTTCGCTGTAGTTACCCGTCTCCTGGACGTTCCAACCAGCGGCAGTCAGCTCTTCGGCAGTCCCGGCGGCCAGACCGGACACGGTGCTGTTGTTGAGTACCCGAACATTCACCGTCGACGGATCGATGCTTGTCGACGCGCTTGCCGACGTACTTGTCGCGGTAGCGGACGGGCGTGTCGTGGTGGTTTTCTCGGAGTCCGTGCCGGTTGCTGCGGCCGGAGCCGTGGTCACGGGGGCAGCTGCGGTTGTCTTCACTGCGGCAGTGGACGTCGCGGTCTGCTCGGTCGCGGTGGTCTCGTCGGAATCGGATCCGCCGAGTGAAGCAGCACCGAGCCCGACGAACACGATCGCCAGAGCGATCAGCACCATGGCAATAGCGCGTAGTGGTGGTCCGGACGGCTGCTCTTTCGGGGTACTCACGATGTCGACCTTATCGCCAGTGGGCGACAGCGCGGCTCACCGACAAGTTTTACGGCCAGGTTTTGCCACCCGCGAAGAGGCATAAAGTCTTCAGGTGACGTCGAAACCGAGTCGACGAGCCGCCCGGGCCTTCTGACGGCTGGCCCTGAGCCTGCGCAGGCGCTTGACCAGCATCGGATCGGCCGCCAATGATTCGGGGCGATCAACGAGCGCATTCAGGACCTGGTAATACCGAGTTGCCGACATGTCGAACAACTCCTTGATGGCCTCTTCCTTTGCGCCGGCGTACTTCCACCATTGGCGCTCGAAGGAGAGGATGTCGTGTTCCCGGCGGGTCAGACCGTCGTCGCCGATCTCGTGAATTCCCGCTGCATTGTCCGCACTGTCGACTCCAGCGCCTTCGGACTGGTCCTGACTATGCGCAATTGCGCTGTCCATGTCACTCCTCGACTTCTGTCCTCGCATGGTGTTCACCCGCTTGGCATTCAAACCCAACGTCGAGACGACGAGTCCCCCCGACATCCACTTTTCCCCGGGGCCGCACGGGCCCGTCGAGCAACGAATCACACCGTTGTTCTTCACCGACCATTGAACCACGACCTACAGGACGGGCCGCGAAAACCGCGAAGGCGCGCCGCACTATCCTTGTACCCATGGCTATCCTCCCCATCCGAATCGTCGGCGACCCTGTACTGCACGAGCCGACTAAACCTGTCACTCAATCTCCGGCGGAAATCGCCGAACTGATTGCGGACATGTACGAAACGATGGACGTCGCTAACGGTGTCGGTCTGGCAGCGAATCAGGTCGGTGTTTCGCTTCGCATCTTCGTCTACGACTGCCCCGGTGATGATCGTACCGACACCCGCCGACAAGGCGTTGTTGTCAACCCGGTGCTCGAAACGTCGGAAATTCCGCAGACGATGCCGGATCCGGAAGACGATTTCGAAGGCTGCCTTTCCGTCCCGGGTGAGCAGTTCCCGACGGGCCGCGCCGACTGGGCCAAGGTCACCGGAACTGACGCCGACGGCAATCCTGTCGAAATCGAAGGCACCGGGTTCTTTGCCCGCATGCTTCAGCACGAGGTCGGCCACCTCGACGGCTTCCTCTATACCGATGTCCTGATCGGCCGAAATGCGCGCGCCGCCAAGAAGGCCATCAAGCAGTCCGGCTGGGGCAAGCCCGGTCAGACCTGGACCCCGGGCTCAGTCGACGACCCGTTCGGTCACGACGATGACGACGAGTACGAAGACTAGAGATTGACCATCTCGATCGGTAGCCGGGTGGTGCTGCGATACAAGCTCCCACCCGGCTATTCGCATCCGATGACGGATGTGATCGGCGTCCTCGAATCCACGGAACCGATCACGGTGCGCCGCAGCGACGGGCGCGTCGTCACTGTTTCACCCGATCAGGTGATTGCGCTCAAAGTGCTTGCTGCGCGGCCCATTCGAATTGGCGACATCCGCAACCTCGAAGTCGCGGCAGCCGCCGGTTCGCGGGGCGTCGAGCAGGCCCGGATCGACGGTTGGTTGCTGCGGGTGGGGCACTCCCCCGGTTCCACGGACTCGGCGATTCCTCTCGGCGAGCCCGGTAGCACCGCGTCGAGAACCGCCGAGACACTCGCCGGTATCTGCACCTGGTTCGCTGATCGGGGACGTCCGACAACGCTGCTGCTACCCGACCGCCTCGGAACTGCTCCCCCCACTTGGCTTTCCGGCGGCGAAGGCATCATGTTCGCCGCGGACCTCGACACACTCGTACCGTCGCCGAGTTCTCCGACAACCACCCTCGACGTGACATCCGATCCGGTAGCTGCCGTCGCCCACGGGATTGTCGGGAGCGTCGACACGTTGGTTCTGGCAACCGGGCGAGCGTCGGTCACCGATGCGCCGGACAACCGTCGCTGGGTCGGACTGACTGACATCGACGTAACCGGCGAGCACCGCCGCCACGGAATCGGAGCTCTGATCTGCACGGATCTGATCGCGTGGGGACGCACGCTGGGCGCGACCCACGCCTATGTCGCTGTTCCGGAGAACAACGTCGCCGGCCTTGCGACGGCCCAGGCCCTCGGCTTCGTCGAACATCATCGCTACCGGTATGCCAGCGCGTCTGTCGGTAGCTGACGCTAGGCTTGCCCGCGTGCGCATAGCTACCTGGAACGTCAACTCAGTCCGTGCCCGTACCGACCGGATCATCGATTGGCTCGAACGATCCGACGTCGATGTCCTGGCAATGCAGGAAACCAAGTGCAAGGACGCACAGTTTCCGTTCGAGCGTTTCCAGGAAATCGGTTACGAGGTCGCCCACGTCGGACTCAGTCAGTGGAACGGCGTGGCCATCGCGTCACGCGTCGGCCTCGAAGACGTGCAGATCGGCTTCGAGGATCAGCCGGGCTTCACCAAGGATCCCGAGGCGGAGCAGGTACGCGAGGCTCGCGCTATCGGCGCGACGTGCGGCGGAGTTCGGGTGTGGAGCCTGTACGTCCCCAACGGACGTGAACTCGACGATCCGCACTACGAGTACAAGTTGAATTGGCTCGCGAAACTTCGTGACGACGCCGAAGGCTGGCTGAAGGAGAACCCGGACCAGCAGATCGCTCTCGTCGGCGACTGGAACGTCGCGCCCACCGACGAGGACATCTGGGATCCCGCCGTCTTCGAAGGCAAGACGCACACCTCGCCGGCCGAGCGCGCGGCGTTCGACGCATTCATCACGTCCGGTTTTGCCGACGTCGTCCGACCCCACACACCGGGTCCCGGCGTGTACACGTACTGGGACTACACGCAGCTCCGCTTCCCCAAGAAGCAGGGAATGCGTATCGATTTCATTCTCGGTTCGCCGGCCTTCGCGGCGCGAGTCGAATCGGCTGAGATTGATCGAGAAGAGCGAAAAGGCAAGGGTGCCAGCGATCACGCTCCCGTGATCGTCACCCTCGGAGCTTAAGCAGCTCAGTCCTCGGCGAGCAGGTCCAAATATTCGGGATGCTCGCCGAGGTACCGCTGCACGTAGGTGCAGACGGGACGTACAGACCATTCACGCTCACGGGCGCAGTCCATCGCGAACTGAACCAGCACCCCGGCCATGCCCTGGCCGCCGTATTCTTCCTTGACGACGGTGTGCATGTACGCAACCACGTCACCGGCGGCAGCGCCGCAACCCATGATCTCGTCTTCGTCGCGGTAGCCGAGGATGCCGACGAGTTCGTCGCCCACGAGCAGTTCGAACCGTTCGTGTGAATCGTTGTCGACCAGCGTGAAGTCGGACGCCTGCTCGGTGCTGTTGTTCTGCACGGTGTCGTTCATGGCGGGAACCTCCACTGCTGTACAAACGGTACTCAAACTGTGATCCATGCCACTCATAGAAACAGTTACCGACGACGCTGTCCTGGCTTCACCCAATTTTTGCACCGACAGTGACACGACCGCAATCGGAGCGAGACCTGATCGGTAGGCTCAGCACTGTGAAACTGCTGCCTCTGACACCCTCCGGCCAGACTCCGATTCGTGCCCTCACCATTGCCGGAACCGATTCCGGTGGAGGCGCAGGAATTCAAGCCGACTCCCGGACCATGGCAATGTGCGGAGTTCACGCCTGCGTCGCCGTCGCGGCCGTCACCGTGCAGAATTCGGTGGGCGTGAGCGGATTCCACGAGATCCCCCCGCAAATCGTCGCCGACCAGGTACGGACCGTTGTCTCCGACATCGGTATCGGTGCCGCCAAAACCGGCATGCTCGCGTCCACGGCAATCATCGAAGCCGTCGCCGCCGTCGCCGCCGAGGTCGGAATCGGGCGAGATCGGGCCATTCCCCTGGTTGTCGATCCGGTCTGCGCCTCGATGCACGGCGATCCGCTCCTCCACGAGGAAGCGCTGGACGCCGTCCGAAACATCCTCATTCCGGCAGCAACGGTCGTGACACCGAACCTCGACGAAATTCGCTTGATCACGGGCATCGAAGTGATCGACGACGCGACAGCCCGCCGGGCTGCCGAAGCCCTCCATGCTTTGGGCGCCCAGTGGTCAATCGTCAAGGGCGGACATCTGCGTACTTCCGAAGCCAGTACCGACTTGCTGTTCGACGGAGATACCTTCCTCGAATTCAGCAGCGCACGCATCAAGACCGGCAACGATCACGGCGGCGGCGACACCCTCGCTGCAGCCATCACTTGCGCACTGGCACACGGTTATTCGGTTCCCGATGCCGTTGCCTTCGGCAAGGAATGGGTCACCAAATGCCTCGAGGCTTCCTACGATCTCGGCGCCGGACACGGTCCCGTGTCACCGCTGTGGAGATTGCAGGTCTAGTCGCGCCACACTCGCCAGATCCCCAGATCCTGGGGAACACCGTTGGGCGTCGTCGCAAAGAATCCGCGGCGCCACGGCCGGATCGCCAGGTCCAGTTCGTCGAGAGTTCCCGGTTCGAGTTCTTCCAGGGTGGCGGCGGACATCATGACGTTGCCGTCGCCTCCCAGACCCATCATCCGGGCGGCGATGGTCACGTCCACGCCCAGCCAGTCGTCACCCATCTGCCGCGGCGTGCCGGTGTGCAGGCCGACACGCATCCGCGGACGGTAACCGTCGAGGTTGACCTCGGCAAGCGCGTCCTGCGCTGCGAACACGGCAGCCAGAGCCGCATCGGGCCTGGTGAACACTGCCATCAGCCCGTCGCCCATTCGTTTGACGACCTGACCGTAATTCTCGACGATCGGGGTTTCGACGGCCTTCGCAACGGCCCGCAGAAGGACGAGGGTCGCTTCGTCACCCGCCTCGAGCGACCAGGTGGAAAAGCCGACGAGGTCGGTGAAGACGATGGTCAATTCCTGATCACCACGTCCACGGCCCATCTTTTCGAGGGCGGCCTGCCAGACTTGCAGGGCGCCCAAGCTCACTTCCCTGGTCGCGGCCGGTTTGTGATCGAGAAATCGGTCTGCGACGCGGGCGACCGCGCGTGCACCGCCGGGGCCGGACAACGAGAGCGGATCACCGAAGCCCGGATCGCCCGGGAGCGCCCGCCGAAGCCGTCGTAATGCCTCGATGATCTGCTGATGTCCGTTCAGATCCGACGCCGTCGCCAGCATCGTTCCGATCACCGAACTGACGCCGGCAGAAGCGGTATTCACCACTTCGCCTGGGGCCTCACTCGGGTTCCGGTCACTCATTACTCGAGAGTAACCCAGAGTTACAGGCAGCGCGTTGCAGCAGAATGAACATCACTCGACGCTAGTTCAGACTGTTCTGCGCATATGTCGCTGTTCCGAACGCGACTGCTGCGGAATTCACGGCGAGGGCGTCTCGATCGATATTGCCGAGCGTATCGAGGGTGGTGTGATAGTTCGGGTCGAACATCGCCTCGGCCACCCCTCCCCATTGCTGTGCTTGCGCAACGGTTTTCCGCTCCTCGGCGCCACTGAAGATGCCGCCGGCCGGTATTCCGGCGTCGATGAAGGCCCCGTAGTCGGACCGGCCGTCGAAATCGGTTCCCTCGGCGGCAATTCCTCGGCTGGAAAAGAATTCGGCGAAGGTGCGTTCGATACCGGCGGAGCCTTCGGGACCGGGACCTTCGCCCACGTTGTCGGAGTTGTCACCGTCGTAAACCAGGTATCCGGGGTTGGGTGAGCCGATCATGTCGAAGTTCAGGTACAGCGCGATGGCTGCGCGTTCCTGATCACTGAGCCCTTCGACGTAGTCGGTCGATCCGATGAGCCCGAGTTCCTCGGCGCCCCAGAACGTGAACCGCACCGCGTTGGCAATATTCGGCGAACTACCCAGTTGCAGAGCAGTTTCCAAGACAGCGGCACTGCCACTGCCGTTGTCGTTGATTCCGGGCCCTTCCGGAACGCTGTCGAGGTGCGCTCCCACCACCACGACGTTATCGGCGGAACCGGTGGACGTTTGCGCAACGATGTTGCGCGAGGTGACCGTCGACATGAACGTATCGAGAGTCAGATTCACGGCGCCGGCGCTCGCAGCCAGCGCGTCGCCGGCAGACTTGCTGATGCCGGCTGTCGGGATGCGAACCGTTTTCGGATCCCCCAGGGTGCCGCCGCCGAGCATGCCGTCCTCGTTGTTGACGATCAGCAGGGCCGCCGCACCGCGATCCGCGGCCACATTCTGCTTCTCTCCGAATTGGCAGACGCCACGAGAAACAAGCACGATAGCACCGGCGACATCGAGTCCGTCATAGTCGGAGGGTTCACAACCCGGGGTCTCGTCGGCCGGAATGCTCACTACCCGCGAGGCAACGCCGGTGGGCCCGGTCGAGGCGGAATACGTCAGCGCTCGGACATCGATACTGCCCCCACCAGGAAGGGTCAGTGATCCCAACCCCGGGTCGAAGGAGGTGTATTCGAACTCCGGGGTCTCAACCTCGAAGCCCTTGCCTTCGAGCAGGTTGACCACATAATCGACACTGGCGTCGTAGCCGGATGTGCCGGCGGCCCGGTTTCCGTTGTTGGCGTCGGCGATCTTCTCGAGTTGTTCGAGATGGCCCGTCACGGCGTCGATAGTGACGGTGTTCGAGAACGCCGCTGGGTCGATCAGTGGAGTCTGCGCGCCGCCGGACGAGCATCCGCTGAGCATCAAGATCCCGGTCAGACCGATGGTCAACGCGGCGCGGTGTCTCATACTCGGAGGATAGCCGGGAGGAAGCGACCGGAAACAAGTTTCGATTCACTGATGGTATTCGGTCTCCGCCGTCATTCGCGGAGGGTGCGTTGGCGCGCGGAATCGGCACCGATCAACAGCGTTATCACTGCCAGGACACCGAAGCCGGCTGTCAGTGTCGCGACAGCTGCCACGCCCGCCACGATCAGCGGTCCACCCGCGTCGCCGAGTTCGCGGCCCAGTTCGGCTGCGCCCATCGTCTGACCCATGCGCTCCTCGGGCGTTGATGCAGCCAGTGCGGCGAAACCGAGCGGGGTGATGATGCCGGTGCCGACGCCGACAGCAACGGCGGCGACGAGAATCCCGACCAGTCCCGGAATCATGGCAAGCGCCAAACCTGCAGCGGTGATAACCAATCCCCATGCCACGCCTCGCTCGACGGTTATCTTCCCGGCATCAAGCGCTCGCCCTACTCGCGGTTGTGCAAATGCCGCACACAGCGCCAGTACCGATACGGCCGCGCCAGTTGCTATCGGTCCAAGTCCGGCATCAACTCCGGCGACAGGGAGAAACCCGACACCGACCGACAATGCGGCGGTCGAGGCAGCAAGAGCTGCGGTGGGGCCGAGGAACTGACGATCACTCAGGCGCCGAGCCAGATCGACGACGGTTTGCCGCGCCCGAGGTAGCGGCGGAAGTGCAGGTACGACGACCTTGGCCCAGATCGCGACAACCAGCGCGAGAACGGCCATGACTGTAAACAGGAGTGGGAGACCGCCGATCCACACGATCACACCGCCCAGCAACGGGCCGAGCGTATAGCCGAGACTCTTGTAAAACCCATAGGTTCCGAATGCACTGCCATGCTTGCCTTTTCGGGTCAGCCGGGCGACCGAAGAACTAGCTGCCGGCGAGAATGCCGATGCTGCCGCACCTTGGCCGAGCCGCGCCAACCACAACCAATCCGTATCGGCGACAACAACAAACAGAAACGATGCTGCGGCAAATGCGACGAGCCCACCGAGCAGAACCGGCTTGGCTCCGATCCGGTCTGCCAGCGTGCCGAACACAGGTTTGAGCAGGACTTCGGCGCCGTCGTACAGGGCCAGCAGTAGACCGAGGTAGAGCAGCGAATTCGCCAGATCGTCGAGATCGAAAACGAGGTTTGCCGCAACGGCATGAGCTCCGAAAGCAGTCGTAAATCCGGCCGCATACAGCGGCCACATCTGCCATTGCGCGCCTTCACCTTGCGCCTTGTCCTCACTCATGGCCGATCACCGTAGTCATTGCCTTCGGGTGAGTGCAGTGCGTTGATCACTCGTTCCGAGTAGTCCTCGAACCGTTCGGCGCAGTGCTGGAGTGCCGCGGTTGCGCTTTCGGCGTTGCTCGCGCCGAATACGTCGCGTGCCTTCAAGTCTCGATGCCAGCGGCGAAGCCTGTCCAGGCTCTGCTCTTCTTCCTCGAGTTCGGCAAGGGTGAACTTCTCGATCCGGATTTCTTTGTCGAGCTCGGCCTCGTATTTCGCGCAGTCCGACAGGAATTCGGTCCAGTCCTCCTCGCGGGCCGCGGTGAACATTGCGGCGAATCGCACGTTGTCCTCCTCGCTCGCACCGGTGGCGGTAAGGAAGACGATCTCCCCATTTGCACGTTCGACGAGCTCTTTCGCACGGTCGACTCCGGCGTTGAAGGCTGGAACGTTCGGCACTGCCCATGTCCCCTGACCGATCGACAGTGCGCCCACTTTGCGCAGTTCTCGCCATACGGCCACGCGGTGACGCGAGGGCTCGGCGGCAATCTTGATCAGGACTATTCGCCAGCTCACAGATGACTCGGATTTCACAGCTCAGAATGTATCACTGGTTACATCAGGAAATGTGCCACAGTCGTCGCACCACCACAAGCCCGCGCGACTACTCCGAGAATGCACCAATCCGTCGCCCATCTCAGTCTCGACATTTATGTATTCACCCTTTTCTGTATCCAGAAATATCTGTACTATTACCAGCATGGAAACTCTGATGCATCGCGACGCACTGTCGAGGTTCGGCTACGCACTTTCGGACTCGACGAGGACACAGGTACTGCTGAGCTTGCGGAAGGCTCCGGGCTATCCGTCCGACCTCGCCGACCAGATCGGCGTCTCGCGACAGATCCTGTCGAATCACCTCGCCTGCCTGCGCGGGTGCGGGCTGGTCGTCGCCATTCCGGAAGGACGCCGTACCCGTTACGAACTCGCCGATCCCCGGATCGGGGACGCCCTCGGCCAACTGATGGACCTCGTACTCGCCGTCGACCCCACCCTGTGCCCGAAATCGGATGACGAAGGCTGCTGCTGACCGCAGCGCGAAAGCGAGAACCCCCATGTCGACACCGACCACCGCAGTTCGCGCACTGTACGAGCGTGAAATGTCCTCCGCGCACACCGCTTCCGACGACGCGATCCGCTGGAGTCACCTCGAACGCGCCCATATCCTCTCGCAACCACACCCCTGGCTGCACACCCGTAACCACCTCTCGATGCTCACCCTGGCGCTGCGGCAACACGATCGCCGCGAGGCTCTCGGACAGGTCCTGCGCATCGTGGTCGCCGCCCCCGGATCCCTGACCGGGCGGTATCCGGTCGGTAACACCGGACGCACTGCTGTCGGGCTGATGACACCGATGCCGATCCCGGAGGACCTGCAGAAAGTGCTGGCCCGCAGCCGCACCGAAGACATCGACTCTGCAGCCGAACCGGAGAGCACCCATGGCTGACGCGTGCTGCGGCCCAGACCTCGCCCCTCCCGCGCCCGATGCCCACGAGAGTGAGCAACGACTCTGGCATGTCCGCGACCTGCAAGTAGCCGCCGCAGCAGCGCTTTTACTGGCGATCTCCTGGCTGATCGGACTCACCGACGCCAATACCGCCGGCACAGCGGTAGCCCTGGTCGCCGCTGTGGTCGCGGCGTCGACCTTCGTGCCGAACACCGCGAGGAACCTACGACACGGCCGCATCGGCGTCGGAACGTTGATGACGATCGCCGCCATCGGCGCGATCGCACTCGGACAGATCACCGAAGCTGCGATGCTCGGGATCTTGTTCTCGATCGCCGAAGGCCTCGAACACTATGCCGTGACCAAAACCCGCCACGGCCTGCGAGCACTCCTCGCACTGGTGCCCCCGACCGTCTCCGTCCTACGCGGCGGCCGCGAAGTCACGATCACACCGGACGAATTGGCCGTCGGCGACCGGATGCTCGTGCGCCCCGGTGAACGCGCCGCCACCGACGGCACCATCGCCGCCGGCACCACGAGCCTGGACCTGTCCTCGATCACCGGCGAATCAGTCCCGGTCGAAGCCGGACCGGGCGATCAACTCCATGCGGGCGCGATCAACGGCGGCGGAGCCATCGAAGTCGACGTCACCGCGCGCGCCTCCGACAGCTCACTCGCTCGGATCGTGCACATCGTCGAAGAAGCCCAGGACCGCAAGGGATCCGGCCAACGGCTCGCCGACCGCATCGCCCGCCCCCTGGTACCGGCGATCATGGTCCTCGCCGCACTGGTCGCCGGAATCGGCGCACTCCTCGGCGATCCGATGCTGTGGATCGAACGCGCCCTGGTAGTGCTCGTCGCCGCATCGCCCTGCGCACTCGCGATCTCCGTGCCACTGTCGGTGGTGGCGGCAATCGGTGCCGCAAGCCGAAACGGCGCCCTCGTCAAAGGTGGAGCTGCACTCGAAGAACTCGGCCGCATCACGGTGGCCGCCCTCGACAAGACCGGCACTCTCACCGCCGGAGCACCCGAAGTCATCGCCGTCGTCACCACACCCGGAACCACCCGCGAACAAGCACTTTCGGCCGCAGCAGCACTCGAAGCGCGCAGTGAACACCCCCTCGCCCGAGCGATCCTCGCCGCCGCCGCGACCGTCGAACCGGCCGACGACGTCACTGCCGTCGCCGGCCACGGACTACATGGCACCCACCGCGGCGTAGCACTGCGGCTGGGCAAACCGGGCTGGGTCGAACCCGGCGCCCTCGCAGCCGATGTCGACCGCCTACAGCGAGAGGGCGCCACCGTCGTCCTCGTCGAAGCCGGCGGTGCGGTGATCGCGGCGATCGCCGTGCGTGACCAACTGCGACCCGAGGCGCCGGAAGCGATCCGCCAGCTCACCGCGCTCGGCATCGAAACAGCCATGCTCACCGGTGACAATCACCGCACCGCACAGGCATTGGCAGAGCAAGCCGGGATCAGCACCGTCCACGCCGAACTGCTCCCCGAGGACAAAGCTCGCCTCCTCCCGGAGATCGCGCGAGGGCGCCACATCGCCATGGTCGGCGACGGTGTCAACGACGCCCCCGCCCTGGCCACCGCGAATGTCGGAATAGCCATGGGCGCGATGGGTACCGACGTCGCCATCGAAACCGCCGACATCGCACTTATGGGTGAAGATCTGCGGCACCTGCCGCAGGTCCTCGCTCACGCGCGCCATGCCCGGGCTGTGATGCTCCAAAACATCGGGCTCTCCTTGGCCATCATCGGCATCCTCATCCCACTGGCCGCCACGGGTGTCCTGGGCCTGGCCACGGTCGTGTTCGTCCACGAATTCGCCGAAGTCCTGGTCATCGCCAACGCGATTCGCGCCGCCCGGACCACACCACTGCCCGGTCAACCCGAGATTCCGCGCACAACAGGCCCGTTGAACGTGAGTATCGCGCCGCCCCGTCACGACCTCGGTGACGCTTGCTGCGCACCCGCACCACTACCCGTATCTACGCCGGATCGACCGTCAGTGACGTTGCTAACCCTCGGTTCGTCATCGACTCATGACGACTGCTGTGCACCCGAAAGTCGTGACAAGGCAACTACACCGGAGAGTTGCGACTGCTGCCCGCCAACCATCAACAAAGGCGTAAGCAAGAAGGATGCTCAATTCTGATGTCTCACGAAGCTATTTTGTGGAGACAAACTGACAAGACGCTCAGCGGGCGTATCCCAACTGAGCACCTTCGGCTGATCAATGATGATGATCATGGCCGAATGCACAACGGCCGTTGCAACTCCCTGACGTTCGGGGTGTTGCAACGACCGTTGGAACCTGAGAGAAATGTCAGGCGTCGCGCTTGTTCACCAAGACAACGCTGACTCCGAAGACCACCAGAGTGAAAGCCGCGAAGTAGAGCAGGCTTCCCCACGGTCCCCAGTGGAAGTCGATACTCGACGATCCGGAACTCATGAAGTGGTTCGCATTCACGAACGGCAGGAACGGGGTGATCTTTTCGCCGAAACTGCCGAACAGACCGAACAGGCTCTCGATGAGCAGCGGCCACAGCAGCAGCAGTGCGATGGCGCCCGCCGACTGGCGAATGATCGCACCGACAGCCACAGACAGAATCACGCTGAAGAACGAGATGATTGCGAGACCGTAAATGGCACGCCAGTCGTCACCGCTCGACAGGGTCAGTCCGACGCTGGCATCCGGGCCCGCGAAGACCTTGGCCATTGCGTAAGCGCCGAACGACAGGACGAAGGTCAGGAGAGCACCGAAGACACCGATCAAACCGGCTTTGGCAATGAGAACGGAAGCCCGGTTCGGAACCGCTTGGAATGTGGTGCGAATGGTCCCGAAACGATACTCACTGGTGATCGCGAGAGCGGCCATGATCATCAGAACCATCATGCCGAAACCCGAGATACCGGCGGTTGCGAGAGATACGTCGAGGTCGGGGTGACTCTGCATATCCGACGAGTTCAGGGCCGACTTCGCGACCGTACCCATGATGGCCGCGAATCCGAGTCCGAGGATGATGATGATGATCGTGCACCACAGCGGCGATTTGGTCGTGGTGATCTTGATTCGTTCAGCACTGAGAACAGCCATTACAGTGCACCTCCCATAACCTTCTGAGCGCCGTCGGCAACGGTCGCATGATATTGGACATCGTCACCGGTCAACTTCATGAACGCTTCCTCCAACGATCCGCGCTGAGCAGCCAACTCGTGCAGCACAATTCCCTGTGCACCGGCCAAGCTGCCCACGATTTCGGTGGTGGAATCGACAACGACCAACGCCGGAACAACGCTCGAACCGTCTTCGCGCACAGTCAAACCCTGCGATGTCAGCACGCTGCGCAACGCGTCGAGCTGAGGACTACGCACGCGCACAGTCGACTCGGACGAGCGATCCACGAACTCTGCGACAGTAGAATCCGAGATCAACCGGCCACGGCCGATGACAACCAATTGTTCTGCGGTCAAAGCCATTTCCGACAGCAGGTGGCTCGACACCAGAACCGTACGTCCCTCGGCAGCCAAACTCTGCATGAACTTACGAATCCAGACGATGCCCTCCGGATCGAGACCATTGACCGGCTCGTCGAACAACAGCACCTTCGGGTCACCCAACAACGCACCGGCCAGGCCGAGTCGCTGAGACATACCGAGCGAGAATCCGCCGGCCTTCTTTCCCGCTACCTCGGACAGTCCCACCAGGGCGAGAACCTCGTCGACGCGGGACTTCGGGATCCCGTTCGATGCGGCCATCCACTGCAGGTGCGCACGGGCACTGCGATTGGGATGAACCCACTTCGCGTCGAGCAAAGCTCCGACGGTACGCAGCGGCGCCTTCAGATCGCGGTACTTCTTTCCGTCGATCAGAGCCTGCCCCGACGTCGGCTGATCCAATCCCAGGATCATCCGCATCGTGGTGGACTTGCCGGCGCCGTTGGGTCCGAGGAACCCCGTGACGATGCCGGGACGGACGGTGAACGTCAGATCGTCCACCGCTTTTGTCGGACCGTAAACCTTGGTCAATCCCCTCAGTTCAATCATGGGGTGAACTATGCCCGATCCGATGCCGCCCGCGCATCGTCCACAGGTCTAGTCCGCAGTGGTACCCAGGTACGACACCGACCCTGGGGACCACCCTGACAAAACCCTCAGGAAGATGCCTGCGCCCAGAACCGTTTCGGGATACGCCCAGCGTGACGGGCCTCGAACCCGGCAACAACCGCGTGCCGCATCGCCGACGCCATCAGCGCGGGATTCTTGGCGCGGGTGACGGCGGTTGCCAGCAATACGGCGTCGCAACCCAGTTCCATCGCGAGTGTGGCGTCGCTGGCCGTTCCGATTCCGGCGTCGAGAATGACGGGTACGCCGGCACCTTCGACGATCATCTCGATGTTGTGGGGATTCGCGATACCGAGCCCGGTGCCGATGGGTGAGCCTAGTGGCATCACGGCCGCGCACCCGATGTCTTCGAGCCGACGAGCCAACACTGGATCATCCGTGGTGTACGGCAGGACGATAAATCCGTCGTCCACCAATTGTTCTGCGGCAGAGACCAGTTCGATCGCATCGGGGAGCAGCGTTCGCTCGTCGGCGATGACTTCGAGCTTCACCCAGTTAGTCTCGAGCGCTTCACGCGCCAACTGCGCCGTCAGCACTGCTTCTGCCGCTCCGCGACATCCGGCAGTATTGGGTAGCGGTTCGATACCGAGCCGGCGCAAAAGATCCAGCACACCGGTACCGCCGGCGGCGTCGACGCGTCGCATCGCCACGGTCGTCAGTTCGGTGCCGGACGCAACCAAGGCTTCTTCGAGAACCGCGAGGTTGGCCGCGCCACCCGTGCCGGTGATGAGCCGCGAACCGAAGGTTCGGCCGGCAATTGTGAGAAGTTCCTGCTCAGCCACCCTGCACCGCCGTGAGGATCTCGATTTCCCAACCACGCTCGACGGATTCGTCCCAGCGTCCGCGCGGGAACAGTGCACCGTCGACGGCGACGGCAATTCCCTTACTCGGTAACCCTCGATGCGCCAGAAGTTCAGTCACCGTGACGGCTCGATCGAACTCGAGATCTTCGCCGTTGACGGTGATCCCGATCGGGATCTGCTCACTCATGAAATTTCCTTACCGGTTCCGAACCGTTGCGGTTCGGTTCCTTTTACCTCGACCAAAGATGTGCCGTTCAGCAATGCGAGTGTTGCGTCTGCCGTGACCGGCGTCAGGAGTATTCCGTTGCGGCCGTGTCCGGTGGAGACAACGACGCGCTCGGATACGCGTCCGATCAACGGCAGGTTGTCCGGCGTCATAGGACGCAGGCCTGCAGCGCATTCGTACAGTTCGTATTCGCCGATCGCCGGCATCAGCGCCTCGGCGTCGTTGATCAGATCGCGCACGCCCGCCATCGTGACCTGCGTGTCGTCACCGGATTCGTATTGTGTTGCGCCGACCACGATTCCGTCGCCGCGGGGCACCAGGTACGCGGGCCGCCCGTGGACACTTCCGCGGATGGTCCGGCTGGGCGCCGGCGTCACTCCGGGCCTGCCGCGTAGACGCAGAATTTCGCCTTTGACCGGCCGAACCGGCAGTCCGGGCCAGAGCTTGGGCGAGGCGATCCCCGCCGTCAGAACGATCTGATCCGTGTCGAGTTCGGCGAGGTCGTGCACTGTCCGCTCGATGAGTTCGACGCCGGATGCGATACAGGCCGCCTGCAATGCCGTCAGCAACGCTCGGTTGTCGACGGCGGATTCACCGACAGCCATGAGCCCCGATCTGATTCCCCGGCCGAGCATCGGTTCGAGGTCGCGGACCTCGCTGCGACTCAAGACCTGGAGTTCATGCCCTTGTGCGCTGACCCATTCGGCGATGGTGTTCAAGTCCTGGGCGTCGGCGCTGTCCAATGCAACAGTGAGTGAAGTGTCGCCCGTGAACACCGACGGTCCGAACGTCTCGAGCCTCGCTGCGAACTCCGGCCACCGCGCCAGCGAAGCCGCCCCGATGGTCAGCGCGGTCTCTTCTCCAGGCCACCCTTCGGACAGCGGTGCCAGCATTCCACCAGCTACCCAGGAGGCGCCGGTTCCGACTGCTGGGTCGTACAGCTGCACTGCCCATCCGTCGCGCGCTGCTTGCCAGGCAATGGATAGTCCGATGACTCCGCCGCCGACCACCGCGACCGAGCGTGTCTGAGTACTCATGTAACTCCACCTCCGCTTCCTGCGCCGGCATGATCCGGGTCAGGTCTGACGGTCGGGATCTTCCGCGATCCCCTCTCAACCCCACGAACTTCGCCCTTCGCATCAAATGCGACAGCGCAGTTTCGGGACTCCCGTGTCGAACCTTGCTCCCTAGAGGCTACCGTTTGCTCCGTGCACCCCACACATCCCAGTAACGTCACCGACCGGCGCGAACGCCTGGCAGCAGCACGGCTGTACCTGTGCACCGATGCGCGCCGCGACAAAGGCGACCTCGCACAGTTCGCGGAGGCCGCATTGTCGGGTGGCGTCGACATCATCCAACTTCGAGACAAAGGTTCCGCGGGTGAGCGCGAATTCGGTCCGCTCGAAGCCAAAGACGAGCTGGTAGCGCTGGGGATTCTTGCCGCTGCCGCGAAGCGTCACGGCGCACTCCTGGCCGTCAACGACCGTGCTGACCTGGCTTTGGCCTCCGGCGCCGACGTCTTGCACCTCGGCCAGAACGATATCCCCGTTCCCTATGCGCGCACGGTGGTCGGCGACGACGTGATCATCGGCCGCTCCACCAGCTCGCGCGCGCAAGCCAGCTTGGCCGCGATCGAAGAGGGCGTCGACTACTTCTGCACGGGCCCGGTGTGGGCGACACCGACCAAGCCGAATCGCAGCGCGGCCGGGTTGGATCTTGTTCGATCCACTGCCGACGCGAACCCGTCACGTCCGTGGTTCGCGATCGGCGGTATCGACGAAGAGCGAGTCTCCGAGGTTCTGGCTGCGGGGGCGAGAAAGATCGTCGTTGTTCGGGCAATCACGGAAGCCGCTGATCCGCAGGCTGCTGCGCGTCGGCTCTCCGACATGATGTCGGGCTAGTTACCTTTCAGCTCTCAAACCGTTACCATCTGTTCACCTTGTGGACAAACACAAGGAAACAACCGTAAATTTGTCCGATTCACGGTCCAAATAGTCCAAATATGTGATTTTTGCCACAGAATTGTTATTCGGGTTACGGTCGGATAACATCCTGATGTAGCTTATTCCTAGCTAACCATCTACCAAGGAGTTTCCATGGGATCCGAATCCTTCACCGGCTCACTCGGCTCGATCGACCCCACCGACATCAAGACCCTCAATGACCTCTTCAAGCTCGGCGTCACCGCGATTTCCTTCTTCACGGCGGCCAGCGCGCTCAGCTGAGCATCATTTTGGCTTCCCAGCCAAAGCTTTCACAGGAAAGGGTCGGACTCCACGAGTCCGACCCTTCTTGTCTGTGTCGGGCAATTGCACCCTCGCCTGTGTCAGGCAAATGCACCTCGCCTGTGTCAGGCAAAGTCCACCCGGGAGAACTCCTAAGCCGGTGACACCTTCTGCTCACCGGTGCCCCAGCCGAACCCACCACCAGGCAACACGACGGTGCAACCAGCACCTTCACCCGCGTCCGGTGAAACGGCCGTAGTGCGCAGCGCCGGCCAGGCCGACTGAAAGCCCGGATGCAGCGGCAACAAATCGACGTCTTCCTCTCGCACCCACCGCAATTCGGTGCTCTCACCATTCGCAACCGTGTCCAGCGGACGTTCGACGTCGGCGACCACCGTCGTGTACGTCCACCCGCTCTCGGCGCGCATGGTCACGACCTCACCGCGCACCCGGACCGCAGCCTCGTCGATTCCGGCTTCTTCATGGGCCTCACGAACAGCGGCATGGGTAGTGCTCTCGTGTGAATCGCGTGCGCCACCGGGCAACGCCCAGGTTCCGCCCTGATGACTCCACGCCGCACGGTGCTGAAGCAGCACCATCGGCATTCCGTCCGCATCAGGGGCACGCAACAACAATCCGGCGGCGCCGTGACGCCCCCAATGCCGAGTACCGTCCGCTCCGATCGACCAACCGTCACCGTCACCGTGCATCGACTGCCCTCGCCCTACCTACTCGGATAACTCTGCCTTCGACCCACACTAACCGGTTCAATCAGCCGCAGGTGTGGACCATACTTATATGCTCGCGAAGACGCCGAAATTGGCCGGTCCTTCACCAGTGAGCGCAGAGATAGAGAGGTGTTCGATGGTCAACCGAGTGACCCCGTCCCTCGAGCCTCGAACCACCGGCCCGACCCCCGACGTCGACGCGTCTGATCCCCGCACCTCACGACCGGTGTTGCGAACCGAACTTCGCGCGTTCATGGCGTCGACGCCCGGACGCCTCACATCGTTGGGTGTGGTCCTGATCCTCCTCACCTTGGCCGCGGGATTGCTGGCCGCCGCCACCGTCGGGAACCGCCAAACACACCTCGGCAACGTGCTGGAGGAAACCGAACCCCTCGCCAACTCGGCGCAGAACCTGTACAGCGCACTCTCGCTGGCCGACGCCGCAGCATCTACCGCCTTCATCTGGGGCGGGCTCGAGCCGTCGGCGGTCCGCAACCGGTATACCCAGTCGATCGGTGAAGCGTCAGCTGAGATCGTGACCGCATCGGCCGGACTCGACAGCGCGGACGAGGTCGGCCACAACACCCTCACCACCATCTCGGCCGATCTGAGCGTCTACACAGGGTTGGTGGAAACAGCCCGTACCAACAATCGGGTGGGCAATCCGGTGGGGGCCGCTTATCTCAGCGAAGCGTCACATCTGATGCAGACGTCGTTGCTTCCGATGGCTCAGCAACTGCACTCGGCCCAGGAATCACAGGTAACCGGGGTCCAGAACGACTTTGCGCGGCCACCCTGGTGGCCTGTCGCAGCATTTGCGCTCGTACTGTCCGCGTTGATCGCCACGCAGATTCGGCTTGCACAACACAGCCGACGACGGTTCAACCTCGGGTTGATCCTGGCCACGCTTTCCGTGGCTGCAGCCCTGCTCTGGATCCTGACCGTCGGTCTTATCTCGGCGTCGACCACGTCGCGGGCCCTCGATGCCGGCGCCGGACCGTTGCATGAATTGACCGGCGCGCGCATTATGGCGCAACAGGCTCGGACCGTCGAAACACTGAGTCTGGCTCGGCGCGATTCCACCGAAGCCGAAAGCGCCGCATTCATCGAGAAGGTGAACAACGTCGACACCATCCTCCAAGCCCTACAGCGCGACGAAAACGCCGGAGTCGACACCGACGTTCTCGCCCGAGCGCTCGATGCGCGCAATCAGTGGGTGGCAGCGCATCAGCGAATGACCGACAGTCTCGGAACCGGCGACTTCACCGGGGCCGCGAAGATCACGGTCGGTGACGGAGAACAAGATTCCGCCGCCGAATACGGAGTGCTCGACAACGCTCTCTGGCAGGCAATTGTCGATGCCCGCGAGAACCTCCGTGCCGACATCTCCCATGCTTCGCGCGTCCTCTCGGCCTCCGCTCCCGGTGTGACGGCGTTGGCTGTTGTCGCCATCGCCGGCATCTGTATCGGCTTCTGGCCCAGATTGCGGGAGTACCAGTGAACCGCCGTCGCCTGATTCATCGCCCCCTGGTCGGAGCATTGTGCGCCGTGGCAATTCTGCTCACCTCGTGCGGCGTCGACCACGCCCCGGACGTCACCGCGCAGCCGACAACCGCATACACGGAACCTCCACTGCCGGCCGACGTGACCATCGCGCCCAGTCCCACGCCCACAACCCCGTCCAACTGCGGGGACCCGACTGCCAGCCTTCGACCGGTACCCGCAAACGCCGTACCACGTCCGCCGACGCCCAACGTCGACGCGATCCGCGAACGCGGCCGCCTGATCGTCGGACTCGACACCGGCAGCAACCTCATGAGCTTCCGAGCTCCCTCAACGGGACAACTCGAAGGATTCGACGTCGATATCGCCCGTGAAGTGGCGCGCGACCTCTTCGGCGACCCTGACAAGATCGAGTACCGAATCCTGGCGGCCGACGAGCGGATTACGGCGCTACAGGAGTCCACCGTGGACATCGTCGTCAAAACCTTGACCATCAACTGTGAACGCCGCGAGAAAATCGAATTCTCGAGTCAGTACTTCGAGGCTCAGCAGCGGATCCAGGTTCTGAAAGGTTCTCCGATTCGCAACCTCGACGACCTCGACGGCAGACGAGTCTGTGCCGTCCGCGGAACCACGTCGCTGATGCGTCTGCAACAAGTGCAACCAGCCGCCATCGCCGTCACCGTCCCGATGTGGTCGGACTGCCTTGTCCTCCTGCAACAAGGTCAGGTGGACGCAATCAGCACCGACGACACGCTCCTTGCCGGGCTCGCCACTCAGGATCCGTACCTGGACGTGGTGGGAACACCGATGGGCAGTGAACCGTACGGAATCGGCATCCATCTCGGCAACACCGATCTGGTGCGTTTCGTGAACGGGACCCTCGATCGCATCCGCGCCGACGGCACGTGGAACTCGCTCTACGATCGCTGGCTCTCCACTCTCGGACCGACACCTGGTCCCCCACCCGCCGTGTATCGGGATTGAGGCGACGATGACGGACAAAGACGGACCGGAATACGAGTCGACACAAGCGGCTTCGCGCGTCGAACCCGAGTTCACCCAGGCCTCGGAACGCCTCGAGCAGACGTCCGCGCAGATTCGGGAATCCAACCCCTCCACAATTTCCACACCGACGGGTCGGTCCAACCGTTCCCGTCGTTCCCGTTCGACGCGCAAACTCCGTTTGGGCGGCGGACTGGTCGAGGTTCCGCCCGTTCCGCCGGTAGATCCGGCCTCGGCGGTCATGAGCGACCCGATGGTCCCCGAACGCAAACGGTTCTGTTGGAAATGCGGAGAACCTGTGGGCCGCAAAGCCGCTGGAACTGCCGCGCGGCAAAGCGGCGTCTGTCCCAAGTGTGGTTCGACCTTCGATTTTCGGCCGGTACTGGAAGTAGGCGACCTGGTTTCGGCCCAGTACGAAGTGCAGGGGCCGATAGCGTACGGCGGCCTCGGATGGATCTACCTTGCAATCGACCGCAATGTCAGTGATCGGTGGGTAGTTCTCAAAGGCCTCTTGCATTTCGGCGATTCCGAAGCACAAGCTGTTGCGGTGGCCGAACGGCAGTTTCTGGCCGAGGTAGGGCACCCGAGCATCGTCAAGATCTTCAACTTCGTCGAGCATCCGCGCCCCGACGGCACCCTCATGGGCTACATCGTCATGGAATACGTCGGTGGCCGATCATTGCGCGAGGTGCTGGCCGCCTTCCCGGATGCCAGTCACATGCCGATCGAGCAGGCAATCGGGTACGTACTGGAAATCCTTCCCGCCCTGAGCTATCTACATTCCATCGGATTGGCGTACAACGATCTCAAACCTGAAAACGTCATGGTCACCGAAGATCAGTTGAAGCTGATCGACCTGGGCGCAGTCTCGGGGATCGAAGATTACGGATTCCTTTACGGCACAGCCGGTTACCAGGCTCCCGAGATCATCGAAACCGGGCCGACCGTCGCATCCGACATCTTCACGGTGGGTCGCACCCTGGCCGTACTCACCCTCGACATGCCCTCCAAACACGGCCGCTACCTGGACGGTATCCCTGATCCCGCAGACGAACCCGCGCTCCGCGAATTCGAGTTTTTTCATCGCTTGCTTCTGCGCGCAACCGATCCCGATCCCAAAAAGCGTTTCCAGTCTGCGGAGGAGATCAGTGGCCAACTGATCGGCGTTCTCCGCGAAGTCCTCGCCCAGCAGAGCGGCCAGGAAAATCCGGGACTGTCGAATGTATTCAGCAGACAGAGAACATCTTTCGGCACCGACAACCTGGTGGCGCAAACGGACGTGTATGTCGACGGCGTGCCCCGCGAGAGCGGTCTTGATCCACTCGAAGTTGCGCACGCACTGCCCCTCCCGTTGGTCGACCCGGCTGATCCGAGCGCGCTCCTGCTTGCCGCCGCAGTGCACAGCGAGCCACTGCAAACTCTGGACGCCCTCCAGCGAGCCCGCGAAGGCGGAATCGATCGGGTTGTCGGAACCGCTGAAGTCGCGTTTTCCGGCGAATTCCGTTTGGCCGAGGCCAAGGCTCGTCTGGACTTGGGTGATCCCGTTTCTGCGCAGGCAATCTTGGACGACCTACACGCTGCGATCGGAGACCACTGGAAGATCGAGTGGTACCGCGGGCTTGCTGCGTTGCATCACAACGAGTTCGAGTCCGCCTTCAGTCAGTTCGAGTCGGTCCTGAACGCCCTCCCCGGCGAAATTGCACCCAAGCTCGCTCTAGCCGCAACAGCCGAATTGATACTGCAACAGTGGGATTCCGAAGACCCCGACCAATGGCGCCGCTATTCCGAAAAGTACTACCTCACAGTCTGGCGGACCGACCGCAACTACGTCAGCGCCGCATTCGGATTGGCACGCCAACTCGCCGACCGCGGCAACAAGGCCGATGCCATCGCCGCACTCGACGAAGTTCCCACCAGTTCACGTCACTACAACGTTGCCCGCATGTCCAGCGTGCTGACCATGCTCTCCTGCGTGCCCATCGCAGAACTCGACGAAGCAACCCTGCGCGAAGCTGCCCGACGCGTCCACGCCTTGCCCGCCGACGAGAGCCGGAGCCTTCAGTTGCGAACCCTGGTGCTGGGCACCGCACTAGATTGGATCAAAGCCGGCAACCGTTCGCGCGACCCGAACGAACCCATCCTCGACCTGCCGTTCACCCAGCGAGGACTGCGCACGGGCGCCGAAGCCTGCCTACGGGCGCTGGCTCGCACGACGACGTCGCGAACGCACCGGTACGCCCTGGTCGACCTCGCGAACAACTTCAGGCCGTACAGCACGTTCTAGGGAGCTATCCAAACACCAATGCTTGTGCTGCGCGCGCTATCGCCAACTCCTCGTTGGTGGGAACAACCAGTACCGCGGTGGCCGACGACGCCGCCGAGATCCGTCGCTCGTCGCGACTCTTCGTCGTATTGAGCGCGTCGTCGACCTCGATGCCCAGACGCCCGAGGCCCGCGAGGCTGTCACGCCGCACGCCGATGTTGTTCTCCCCGACCCCACCGGTGAAGGTGATGACGTCGACGCCGCCCAACGCGACGATGTAGGCGCCGATGTACTTTCGCAGCCTGTGCACGTAGACGTCGTAGGCCAGCTTCGCGTCCTGATCCCCGGCGTCCACCAACTCGAGAAGCGCCCGGAAGTCGTTGACTCCGGACAGCCCTTTGAGCCCGGAACGGCGATTGAGCAGGTCGTCGATCTGGTCGACCGTCATTCCGGAGTTTCGATTGAGATGCAGAATGATGCCGGGATCGATGTCACCGCTGCGGGTTCCCATGACCAGACCTTCGAGCGGTGTGAGGCCCATCGACGTGTCGATTGCCTTACCGCCCTTGATCGCCGAGGCCGAAGCACCGTTTCCGAGGTGGAGAACTATCTGGTTCAGTTCGGCCGGATCTTTGCCGAGGAATGCGGCAGCGCGTCCGGACACGTATTCGTGTGACGTGCCGTGAAATCCGTAACGCCGAATCTGGTTGGCTGTCGCGACATCCCGGTCGATCGCGTAAGTCGACGCGGCCGCCGGCAAGGTGTGGAAGAACGCGGTGTCGAAGACGGCGACGTGGGGAACGTCGGGCAGTTCTTCGCGAGCGACCTCGATGCCGATCACATTAGCCGGATTATGAAGCGGCGCAAGGGCGGACAGATCGGCAATTTCGGCGACGACGGCGTCGTCGATCAACGTCGGCGCCGAGAAGACATTTCCGCCGTGCACTACCCGGTGGCCGACGGCGATCACGCCGGCTTCCCGCAGTGGCCGCCCCACCTCCGCGACTATGTCGAGAACCAACTTCAGGCCGTCGCGGTGATCGGCAATGGGCAGGTTGCGATCCACTAACCCGGTGCTGTGGTTGTAGACGATATGCCCGTCCGGTTCACCGATACGTTCAATGAGCCCGTGCGCGACCAGTTCTGCTGTATCAGGATGTACCAGTTGAAATTTGATGGACGACGATCCGGAATTGATGACCAATACGGTGCCGCTCACGCCTGTGCTCCCTGTGCCTGAATAGCCGTGATGGCCACGGTGTTGACGATGTCCTGGACCAGCGCACCACGCGAAAGGTCGTTGACCGGCTTGTTCAAACCCTGCAGTACCGGGCCGACAGCCACGGCGCCGGCGCTACGCTGCACAGCCTTGTACGTGTTGTTGCCGGTATTGAGGTCGGGGAACACGAACACCGTCGCCTTGCCGGCGACCAGCGAATCCGGCAGTTTCTTGTCCGCCACACTCTGCTCGACAGCGGCGTCGTACTGAATCGGGCCTTCCACCAACAGATCCGGTCGACGCTCACGCACCAACGCGGTTGCCGCACGCACTTTGTCCACGTCTGCGCCGGACCCCGAGTCTCCGGTGGAGTACGACAACATCGCGATCAGTGGGTCGATCCCGAACTGACCGGCCGTCTGCGCGGACGAAATGGCGATGTCCGCCAACTGCTCCGCACTGGGGTCCGGGACCACAGCGCAGTCGCCGTAGGCCAGCACCCGGTCGGCCAGGCACATCAGAAAGATGCTGGACACCGTCGACACACCCGGTGCGGTCTTGATGATCTCGAACGACGGCCGGATCGTATGCGCGGTGGTGTGCGCCGCACCCGAGACCATACCGTCGGCAATTCCCAAGTGCACCATCATGGTTCCGAAATACGAGATGTCTGCGATCACTTCGCGGGCACGTTCGATCGTCATGCCCTTGTGCGCACGAATCGCGGTGTACTCCTGCGCAAATCGCTCCGTGTACTCGGACTGCGCGGGCGCCAGGATCCGGGCATCGCTGATATCGACGCCCAATTCCGCGGCACGGCGCCGAATGCTCGCCTCGTCTCCGAGAATTGTCAGATCCGCGACCTGACGCTGCAGCACTCGGCCGGCAGCGCGCAGGATGCGGTCGTCTTCGCCTTCGGGAAGAACGATGTGTTTACGGTCTGCTCGTGCGCGGTCGATCAACTTGTACTCGAACATCTGCGGTGTCATCACCGACGGAATCGGCAGTGCCATGCGATCGAGAAGAGCCTCGGCATCAACGTGCTGCTCCATCAAACTCAGCGCGGTATCGACCTTGCGCTGTGAGCCGACTGCGACGCGTCCACGCGTTTGCGCTGCGGCACTGGCAGTGTCGAAGGTGCCGAGTGTCGTCGTCAGGATGGGGAGGCGTTGCTTGAGCCCCGCCATCAGTGCGGCGATCGCGGGATGCGGAGTGATCCCGCCGTTCATGATGATCCCGGCCAACGACGGAAAACCTTCTGCTTCATGCGCATTCATCAACGCCAGCAGAACGTCCGAGCGATCACCCGGAGCGATCACGACCATGCCCTCGGTCAGTCGCTCGAGAATATGTTCGGCGGTCATTCCGCCCACCATCACCTTCAACGCTTCACGATGCAGCAATTCGGCGTCACCCGAATAGAATTCGCCTCCCGTTGCTTCCATCAACTCGGCCATGGTCGGCGAAACGAGGAGTGGGATCTCGGGCAGGCTCCACGTCGGAACCCCCAGCCCGGACAAAGCTTCGGTGACCTCGTCGAGCTTGTCGGGATCACAACGGTTCGCCACCACCGCCAAAAGGTGTGCATGGTTGGCCGACAGTTCCCCGGCACACAACTGAGCAAGCTGCGCCAGTTCCTGGACACTGCGACGTGCCCCGCGGACGGCCAGCAATACCGGGGAGCCCAGGTTGGCTGCGATCCGGGCGTTGAAGCTCAATTCACTCGGACTTGCCACGTCCGTGTAGTCACTGCCGACGATCACGACGGCATCGCAGTTCGCGGCCACGTTGTGATACTTCGCAACAATATCCGCCAGAGCCGCTTCGGGATCCGCATGCACCTGCTCGTACGTGACGCCGAGTGCGTCGTCGTAGGAGAGATCAGCCGTCGAACGTTCGAGCAGCAGTTCGAGGATGTAGTCGGGTGTCTCGGTGGACCGGGCGATGGGGCGGAAGACACCGACACGGGCGACGCTCGCACACAGCATCCGCATCACGCCCAATGCGATGGTGGACTTCCCGGTATCACCTTCGGGGGAAGCGATGTAGACACTCGACACGGCTGCGGGCGCTGACGACATGCCCAACAGCCTAGTGGGGGCGCCTCGTCCGATCCGTCAGGGACAGATGCAGGACCGACGGGAAAAGACGAACGGCGCCTGCCACGCGTTCAGTGGCAGACGCCGTTACGGGGCAATTTAACCCAGCGCGCGCAACCGCGGAGCCAGGTCACGCTCGAACAGATCGAGGAACTGTCGCTGATCGTGGCCCGGCGCATGGAACACCAGGTGATTCAATCCCGCGTCGACGTACGCCTTGACCTGCTCGACGGCGTCATCGGGATCGGATGCGACGATCCAGCGCTTCGCGACCTGCTCGATGGGCAACGCGTCGGCTGCAGCTTCCATCTCGATGGGGTCTTCGATGCTGTGCTTCTGCTCCGGTGTGAGTGAAAGCGGCGCCCAGAAACGCGTGTTCTCGAGAGCTGCTTCGGGATCGGTGTCGTAACTGATCTTGATCTCGATCATCTTGTCGATCTCGGCGACATCGCGCTCTGCCTTGGCGGCGCCCTCGGCAACTGCCGGCAGCAACTTCTCGGTGTAGAGATCCATGCCCTTGCCGGAGGTGCAGATGAAGCCGTCACCGGCGCGGCCGGCGTAACGAGCGACAACCGGCCCACCCGCTGCGATGTACACGGGGATACCGCCCTCGGGAACGTCGTAGATCGACGCGCCACGCGTGGTGAAGTACTCGCCCTCGAAATCGACGCGATCGCCGAGCCACAGCTCGCGCATCAGCCGAACCGACTCCCGCAGACGCGCAAAGCGTTCCTTGAACTCCGGCCATTCGCCCTGGAAGCCCGTCGCGATCTCGTTGAGCGCCTCACCGCTGCCGACGCCGAGCATGATGCGTCCCGGGTAGAGGCAGCCCATAGTTGCGAACGCCTGCGCGATAACCGCCGGGTTGTACCGGAATGTCGGTGTCATCACGGAGGTTCCGATCTGCACGCGCTCGGTACGCTCGCCCACCGCCGTCATCCACGCCAGTGAGAACGGTGCGTGGCCACCGTTGTGGCGCCACGGCTGGAAATGGTCACTGACCGCAACCGAATCCATGCCGTGCTGTTCTGCGAGAACCGCCAGCTCCACCAGTTCACGAGGCCCGAACTGTTCTGCCGAAGCCTTGTATCCGAGCTTGAGTTCCTGCGCCACTATCTGCTCCTCATCGTCTTTACATCAGTTGTTACCGGGTCGAGTCCCCTGCCTGCGCACGCGCAGGTCCTTCTTTGCAGACTATCCAGCCCCGCCGCGGACTTCTACGCGAACCTCACCGCCCGAGGCTCGTGACAATAGTCGCCACACCGGCGGCGACGGCCACCCCGGCCAGTACCAGGGCAAACAGCCACAGCGCGTGGGGTTCCGGCATCGGAGCTCCGTCTTCGAGAGCCTTCTTCACCTGCAACCACCGACGCATACCCACCAACGCCGACGCGGCCGCCATCGTGATCAAAATCAGCCCGAGGGTGGTGCGTACCCAACCCGTACTCCACTCCGGGACCAACTGAACTACCGCGATCCCACCGGCCAACAGTGCCAACGAACTTCGCATCCACGCCAGGAACGTGCGCTCACTGGCAAGTGTGAATCGTTCGTCGGGGCGATTGGGCTCGGTCACGATTCCTCGACTCCGTGGGTGACGACAATGTCAGGATCCTGACTCCAGTCGTACACCACTGCCGTCCGAAGCACTATGTCCTGCAACGACCGTCGACGCTTGTCTACCGCCGCCCACAAAAGCCCGAAGGCGAACAGAGTGCACAGAACTGCGCGAATCAAAGCCAGCGGCCACCGAATCAGACGATGGCGGGACTTGACGACGCGTAATCCCATCACCAATGCGCCGACTGTCCGCCCGGTGGTGGCCCAGCACACCGTCAGGTAGCCGATCGATACCACAAGAAAAGCTGTGGTGGACAAGAAGATTCCCGGCTGGGTGAAAGTGAAGGTCTGCGGCGAGAACAGTAGCCTTACAAACGCAACCCCGGCATAACCTGAACCCATCAGAGCCAGTACGACGCCCAGGTCGATCGCTCCGGCGATGCCACGGGTAACAATTCCGGCGGGACCGGAGTTCTGACTCGCCACCTACTTCCCGCCTTCTTCGGTTGTGGAGTTCTCGTCGGCTTGGGCGTTGTCTCGGTCGGTGTCTCGCCCGAACAACCGGCCGACAAAACCGGCGACAGCGTCGTCGGCCTGCATGCCTTGAACCCGCGCTCCCCGAACAGCTTCGGTGGACAGCGAACCGGTGGATTCGCGAATGATCTGCGGCAAGTCCACATCTTCGATGATCTCGTCGGCAAGCTTCACCAGATCGATGCGACTGATCTGCCGTTCCAGATCCACCGAATCCACGATGCCGTCGAGGTCGAGACGTTTGATCACAGCTTCGATGTCCAGGCGTCCGGCAATGTCGTCCACGTCGATGCGGTCGATGATCGGTTCCAGAGAAACTCGTTCGGCAATCTTGTCGACGTCGATGGTTTCGGCAATCGTGTCGAGGTCGACGTTGTCGATGACGATCTTGGTGATGTCGACTTCGGCCAAGGCTGCTGCCACCACTGCCTTGATCACCGCGCGCAGCGCGGTGTCCGCAAACTCGGCGGTCGACGCAATCGCATCGCTACCCAGTGCGCTCACCGACGCGAGCGCGTGATCCAACGGTTCACCGATGATCGGGAGCCGCGTCACCGATCCCAACGCGGCACCCGCAGTTCTGCGTGCCATGCCCAGCGTGACCGATGCCAGACCGAAGCCCAGACGGACCAGATCGGTCTCGGGTCGATCCGACAGCCCACTCATCAGTCCGCCTCCATCACTCACCAAACCACGTATCGGACATTCACCGCTCTGATTCGCATTGTGCCACTGTTGGTATACACAATTCACCGAGACGAGTACCTGCTGCAGGGAGATATGCCAGTGAGAAGACGTGGGAAGCAATTCGGTATCCATCTGACGATGGCAGCGGTCATGGTTGCGGGATTCCTCAGTCTGACCGCGCCGGCAGCATCTGCGCAGTCCACAGTCAGTCGGTTCGACGTCTATTCGCCGTCGATGGACCGCTGGATCAGCAACGACGTCATCTCCCCGGCCGGCGGCGGACCCGCTCCGACCTTCTACCTGTTGACCGGAGTCGGCGGCGGCGAAGACGGAATCTCGTGGTTCAACAACACCGGTGTCCGCGACTTCTTCGACGACAAACACGTCAACGTGGTGATGCCGGTCGGCGGCAAGTTCAGCATGTACACCGATTGGAATGCCGACGACCCTGCACTGGGCCGCAACAAATGGCAGACATATCTAACGAAGGAACTACCGGCCGCAGTGAACTCTCGGTACAACACCACCGGCGTGAATGCGCTCGGTGGGGTATCGATGGCGGGCGGGCCGGTATTGGATCTTGCCATCCAAGCACCAGGGGTCTATCGCGCTGTCGGTTCATACAGTGGCTGTGCCCGAACATTCGACTTCATGGGGCAGACCGCAGTGCGATCCATGGTCGAGGTTCTCGGCCGCGGAAATGTCACCAATATGTGGGGTCCGCCAGGAAGTCCGCAGTGGGCGGCTCACGATCCGATAATCAACGCCGAAAAACTGCGCGGCACACAACTGTTCATCGCCACGGGCAACGGGATCCCCGGGCCGGTTGACGGAATCAATTCACTTGTCGGCGCGCTGGGAGCCATTCCGGGAAGTGCACTCGAATCCATCACGCAGATGTGTACCGCCGGATTGCAAGGGCGGTTCAATGAGCTCGGCATCCCGGCGACGTTCAACTTCCGCCCCGAAGGCACCCACACCTGGGGGCTCTTCGAAGCAGACATGCGCGCGTCCTGGCCGATGATCGCCGGCGCTATCGGTGCGTGATCACGGCCAAGGCTAGTGGGAAGCAGGCACCGCTTCTGCATAGTGAGCACCCCTTTCAGCGTGCAGAAAGGGGTGCTCACTTCACATAGGGGGTGCTCACTCGACCGATCATGCGGCCAGCAATGCCGTCAGCCCCCACTCCCGGGCCAGCAACTCGTACGAGCGCACACGATCTTCGTGCCGATGGGTCACACCGGAGATCACCAATTCGTCAGCACCGGTCAGTTTCTGCAGACTGTCGAGCCGATCCGCAACAGTGCTGGGAGAGCCGACGAACTGGGTGATCAGCCGATCCTCGACTACCGCATGCTGCTGCGGAGTCAACGGCAACGCCGTCGCGGGGTCCGGATACGGGATCGCCCCGTGTCCACTGCGAATGCTGTGCGCCCAGTGCCCGAAGGTGGACGCCAATTCCCGCGCAGTGGCGTCGTCCTCCGCCGCAACTACGTCAGCCGAGACCACCACATAGGGTTTCGACAACGTCGACGACGGACGGAACGCGCTGCGGTATGCCTCCACCGCCTCGACGGTGCTGGACGGGGCGACGTGGTAGTTCGCGCCGAAGGGCAGGCCGAGCCGCCCGGCAAGTTCCGCGCTGGGCCCGGCGCTGCTTCCGAATACCCACAACTCGAGGTCCGCTCCTTCGCCCGGGCTCGCATGCAGTTCGACGCCGTCACGACTGCGGTAGGTTCCGTTGAGCAGCGACAGGATGTCATCGACTTGCTCGTCGAAATCGGGAACCTGAGCACCCGAAAAGGCAAGAGCTTCGAACGACGCCCGAAGAAGCGGTGATGCCAGCAGCCCCGTCGGATCAAAGGGCGCCGGGATGACGACGCCCTCACGCACCACCGTATCCCGACGCACTCTTTCCGATGTGAACTTCTCGGATGCAACAGCTTTCAGCGCCTCGACGCGACGCTGCCCCGAGCGGCCGATTCCCAAATCGATACGTCCGGGGTACAACGCTTCCACGGTCCCGAATGCCTCTACTACCTCGGCAGCGGTGTTGTTGCCCAGCAGCACCGCAGCCGATCCGACACGAATTGTGTTGGTAGCAGCCGCGATAAGCCCCACCAGAACAGCCGGCGACGAACTTGCCACACCGGCAAAGTGATGCTCGGCCACCCAATACCGTCGGTAACCCGAGGCTTCGGCAGAGCGGGCAAGGTCCAACGAATTCCGCAGCGCTTGACGGGCTGTGCCGCCCTCACTGATCGGTGCCAGATCCAGAATTGACAGTGGAGTGGTCATATCAGTGCCCTTCCTGTGGGGCCTTCCGGGGTTTTCTCACCGGAATCAACCGCGAACGGCAGACGATTCTCGGCCGGCGCTACGGGGCAGGTTGCGTAGTCGGTGAAGGCGCACGGCAGATTCGACGCCCGGTTGAAATCGAGAACCACGCCGCCTCCCGGTGTCGGTGTGCTGACGTGCAACGAGCGAACGGCCGGGTAGGTGGAAACACCACTCGTCGCATCCGTGAACAAGACGTGAAAACCCTCGTCTCGACCCGCAAAGGCGATCAGTTCGTACGCTGTGCCGTCGTGCTCGAAGCTGATTTTCCCCCGAGCGTCGTGGTGATGCTCGAGTCCGGGCACCACGGCCCCTGTCGTCACTGTTCGAACCTGCGGGAAGGCTGTGAACACGCCCTCGACGACCCACTCCGGTCGCGGGGTGAACGTCGGGATGCCGCTGAACTGCGCCAAGGCCGGCGCCGACGAATCATGAATCCGCAGAGCAACATTGCCGGTACGACGAATCACCTCGATGAGTCGAGGTCCGTGCTTCACGATAATTCCCGGCGCACCTTCGACTGGTGTGATGGTCGCGGAACCATCCACCGCGGCCCCGTCGACCGAAAGGTCATCCGACAGTTCGGCAGTGATGACCACGATGTCCGGGTCTGCTCGCCACGCCCCCGGTAGGTCCGGAAACGTCGAATAGGCGTCGACCAGCCAGTGCAGTGCAGTCAGACTCAGCCAGCCCAGCGGTTCACGGAATGTGTTATCGCGCAGTGCATGCCATGTATTCCAGTCGTCGACAAACGTGTCGGCGGAAATATCGGTTTCGGTCATGATGCGCGGACTCCTTCAGCCTGCTCGTGGGGATGGCGCAAACCCAGGTGGCTGCGCAGTGTGGTTCCGGCGTATTCGGTGCGGAAACTGCCGCGGTCCTGCAGTTCCGGCACCACGGTGTCGATGAACTCGTCGAGGCCAGCCGGCGTGAGGTGAGGAACGAGGATGAAGCCGTCACTGGCATCGCTCTGAACGTAGCTGTCGATCTCAGCTGCCACCTCCGCAGCGCTACCCACAAACTGTTGGCGGGCAGTCACTTCGATGATGAGTTCGCGGATGCTCAGGTTCTCCGCCTCCGATTTTGCGCGCCACTGATCCGCCACAGCACGGGGATCCTTGACATGGCGGACGCGTCCACGCGTGATGTTGACGTCGTCCGTCGGATCTTCCTTCGGAAGCGGACCGTCGGCGTCGTACTGCGAAAGGTCTCTGCCCCACACCTGTTCGAGGAAGGCGATGGCGGTCTGGGGGCCGACCTGCTGCCTCCGGATCTGATACGCCTTCTCCTGTGCGTCGGCAGCGTTGTCACCGAGGACGAAGGTGGCGGCGGGGAGAATTTTGAGGTCGGCGTGCGTTCGTCCGTACTTGGCGAGACGCCCCTTCACGTCTGCGTAGAAGGCTTTGCCGGCGTCGAGGGTTCCGTGACCGGTGAAGATGGCGTCGGCCTTGGCGGCACCGAACTCTCGACCTTCGTCGGAATCGCCTGCTTGCAACAAAACTGGATGCCCTTGCGGACTGCGCGGCAGTTCGAAACGCCCCGAGATGTCGAACTGTTCTCCGGTATGCGAGAACTGGCCGACCTGCTGATCTGTTGCGAAAATCCCGCGTTCACGATCGACCAGTGGTCGATCGGTGCTCCAACTGTCCCACAGGGTCCGTACCGCATCTACCAATTCATTGGCACGGGCATAACGCTGGGAGTGCTCCAGATACCCACCGCGACGGAAGTTCTCTCCGGTGAAGGCGTCGGAGGACGTGACCAGGTTCCAGGCAGCGCGACCGTCGGAGAGATGATCGAGGCTGGAGAACTGTTTGGCCAGCTCGTAGGGTTCATTGAAGGTGGTGTTGATCGTTCCGGCCACACCGAGGTGTGTGGTCACGCCCGCTACTGCGTTGAGGATGCTGAAGGTGTCGGGCCGCCCGACAACATCGAGGTCGTGAACCTTGCCTTGATGTTCGCGAAGCCGCAATCCTTCTGCAAGAAAGAAGAAGTCGAACAATCCGCGCTCAGCGCTGCGCGCAAGGTGCTCGAACGAGCTGAAATCGATTTGACTCTTCGAAGCCGGGTCGGTCCACACCGTGGTGTTGTTCACTCCGGGAAAGTGCGCGCCCAGGTGAACTTGCTTGCGAATCCTGTTCTGCGTCATCAATTTTCCTTAATATTTGTTACGCAAACTGATTGACGGGAAGTTCGAATCCCAGCCGCTCGCGTAGGGTCGGGCCGGTTCTCGGTCGCAGATTCAGTTCTGGCAGCACGTCGGCGGCGATCTTTTCCACTCCGGATGCCAAGGCCAGCGGTCGCAGGACCACACCGTCGAGACCAGAATTTCCACGAATCTCGCGAAGCAGAGCGATGAGCCCGGCGGAATCACCGCGGTAGAACAGAGATTTCGGTACATAGGGCGCGGCGGCCCATTCTTCGAGTTCGGCCAACGCGTCGTCCGCCGCTCCCCGATCGGCCCCGAGCAGGACGTCGACGTCAAGCAGAACTCGCACGCACCGGTCGATCTTCGCAGCGTGGTCGTGGACCAGCCGAGCGGTAGCACTGGCCTCGTTGACGTCGGAGGCAGAGATTCGGATGAGATCGCCGCGCTGTACGGCCAACTCGCGTGCCTCGAGGCGGCTCGCATCCACGGTGATCAGCGGCTGTCCCTGCGGCGAACGCGGGGTAATGGACGGCCCCTTGACCGAGAAGTTCTTTCCTTCGAAGTCGATGTAGTGGAGCTTGTCCCGATCGATGAATCGGCCGGTCGCGGCGTCACGGATCTCGGCATCGTCCTCCCAGCTGTCCCACAGCCGGCTGACCACCTCGATGGCTTCTGACGCTTCCTCCCACAAAGATTCGTTGCTCTGCAGAGTCTTCCGGCCGAACAGGGACACCTCCACGTCGGTATCCGACACCTCGACCTGCCACCCGGCCCTACCGGAGGAAGAGAAGTCGATGCTCGCGATTGCCTTGGAGATGTGGAACGGTTCGGTGTGTGTGACAGTTGCGGTGGGAATCAATCCGATCCGCGATGTCACTGCGCTCAGCCGAGCAGCGGTCGCGACCGCTTCGAGCCGTCCACGCGTCGCCTGCCGGCCCTCTGCCTGCAGGGCAAACGAATCCGGAAAAAAGGCGAGGTCTACTCCGCCGCGATCAGCGGCCGTCACAAGGTCCACCCAGTACGACGCTGTGAAGAGTTCTTCGGCCCGCGAATCCTCGCGGCGCCAAGAATGGGGATGCACTCCGGTGCCCTCGAATTCGAGGCCGACCAGAAATGCTTCGGAATTACGCTCGGACATGTTCAGCCTTTCGTGTTGAGTGACTCACCCGATTACTCGCAAGCTTGCTGCGACTTCGTGGAGCCAGGCGTCTCGATCCCTCGAGACGGTCTTGGGCAGGGCTGCCGGCACCCTTCTGTCATAGTCGTGCCGGATCCGCAGTTCCTTCTCGAACGGGTGAATACCCACTTCGAGGGGTGACAGCGTCGCGTCATACAACGGTGTGTATCCGCAAGACAGATACAGCGCCACCGCTTCGGGTTGCCGTGGACCCGTCGTCAGGTACACCTTGCGGTAGCCACGACGCGCGATCTCCAGTTCCAGTTCTCGGACGACAATCTTTCCGAGGCCTCGCCTCCGGTGGTCCGACGACGTCCAGATCCTCTTCAATTCCGCAGTAACGGAATCGAATTGACGAAATGCTCCACCGGCAATCGGCTGACCATCGTGAACCAGAACCAGCAGCGCTCCGCACGGCGTCGCAAATTCTTCCGCCGGGTACGTTGTCAGATCCTCGAACACGGCTTCACGAGTTCCGCCGTATCTCGAACTGTATTCGTCGGCAAGTTCCGCGATGAGCGGCGCGGCCAACGGATCCGTTTGTGACACCGAACGAACCTCGACACCGCCGATTCCCGCGAGTTCCAGAGTCACGGCGTTTCCTCCATTTCTCGAATCAAGTCTTTCGGTCATTTTCCTCGCTCGCCCAGTCGAAACAGGTCCGGAGGCAATGTATTTCCGTCTACCAGATCCGATACGAGTTCGCCCAGCGCCGGCCCGAATTTGAATCCGTGGCCCGAGAAGCCTGCGGCGACGGTGACGGCGCCGACGCGGTCGATGACGAAATTACTGTCCGGAGTGCTGGTGTACAGGCAGGTGACCGATTCCACCGATGCCGAATCCACACCGGGCAACCATGATTCGGCGTACTCCACCAGCCGATGCTGACCGGCAGCATCAGCGATGTAGTCTCGCGTTTCCGGAGTCACGACCGGGCCGGTCGCATGCTCGCCGATCTTGATGCCATCATCGGATCCGAGTCCGTAGATCCCGGCAGTGGTCAACTCAGCCCCGGCGTGATGAACGAAGCTGGGCCAATGAACACCCGGATCAAGAGGAGCAAAATGTGCCGGCTGTTCCTGCGTCGTAACCAATGTCGGCAACTCGATCGCAGAACGGAATCCGCTCCGATCGATCAACTCTCCAGTCCACGCGCCGGCTGCAATCACGACATGCCGAGCCCGTAGCGCCTCGCCGTCAGTGATGACGTCGACACCGTACGACGCTTCCACGACCGACAGCACGCGCGTGTTGTGGCGAACCTCGGCTCCCGCGAATGCCGCTCCCGCCTTCAGCGCGGTCACCGCCCGGTCGGCGTGCAATCGTCCCGCATCGGGGTGATGCAGCACGGTGGTGTCGAATCGCAGTCCCGGCCAACGAGCGGATGCCTCGGCCGGAGTCAGGATCTCACCCTTGATTCCGGCCTCCACCAGAATGCGCGCCTTACTCAGAACCGCTTCGGGTAATCCATGGTCGACGGCCCCGGTCAACTCGAGGAAACCGATATCGGTTGTGGTCTCCAGTTCCCGCCACAGCGGCAAAGCCGCAGCAGCCAAGCCGGTGTACAGGTGATTGTCGTAGGCCTGCCGGTAGATGCGTGAGGTGCCGTGCGATGCACCATGTTTGTGCTTCGGACCGTACTGCTCGAGCTGAACGACGCTTCGGTCTCGCTTGGCGAGTTGCCAGGCGGCGGAGGACCCGACGAGCCCTCCACCGATGACAATCACATCGACGATGTCACTCATTGTCTCGGCTCACTTGGTCTTCGGGAGACCGGGCGGATTGATCAGCGAGGTGTCCACAGCTTCGCTGGTGATATTCCAGCGTTCGAGGATCTGCTGGTACGTGCCGTTTTCGATCGTGAGGTTGATGGCGTCGTTGATTGCCTTGATCAGTCCGGTGTCCTTCTTCACCAACACTGCAATCTGACCTTGCAGAGTGTCACCGGCGCCGGAGAACTCCCCCACCACCTCGGTTTCACCCGACTGCTTGGCATGGAACTGTGAAGACGGGTTCGGACCGAAGTACGCGTCAATACGACCGGACTGCAAAGGCAGGTAGTAGTCAGTGGTGTTCTGGTAGTAGGAAATGTCGGTGGGCGCCAAGCCGGCCGCGACGTTCTGCTCACTCCATTTGACCAGCAGCGCTTCCTGATTGGTTCCGGATCCGACGGCTATCTTGAGTCCCGCGACGTCCTGGGGGTCCTTGATGGAGATTCCCGATCCCTTCTTCGCTTCGAAGGCCAAAGTGTCGAGGCGATAGGTCGCGAAGTCATACTTTTCCTTACGTTCTTCTGTGACAGTCACATTGGACAGGAATGCGTCCGCCTCACCGGAATCGATGCGAACAAAATTCTGCGCCCAGTCGGCTGTCTGCAGGTCTACCTTCAACCCGAGAACGTCACCGATCAGGTAGGCGAAGTCGGTTTCGGATCCGATCAATGTCTTGTCGTCGTCGGCGTAGAACCTCAGAGGCGGAGCAGATCCGGCACTACCGGTGACACGCAGAGTGCCACGGTCGCGAATAGCTTGGGGCACCTCGGCTGCGATCACGTCCACTCGATCGGCGGTAATGCGATTCTGATCCACAGTGAGGTTGTAACCCGCAGCAGCAGTGGTGTTTCCGCCATCAGGTTCGGCATCGGCACTGCTGCACGCAGCACTCAGGAGTCCGACAACTGCAAGACCCGAGATAAGAAAGGTAGCGCGACGGGATGAGGAGAACATCAAGAATTCCTTTCGGGAAACGACTATGAGCGCGTCAGAGGACGCGAGAGAGAAAAGCTTTGGTGCGTTCGTGGACCGGATTGTCGATAACCTGTGATGGAGGACCCTGCTCGACGATCACCCCGCCGTCCATGAACACGGCGGTATCGGCGACTTCGCGGGCAAACCCGACCTCGTGGGTGACGATGACCAGAGTGGCTCCGTCACGGGCCAATTGGGCCAGTACCTCGAGAACTTCGCCGACCAGTTCGGGGTCGAGCGCCGACGTCGGTTCGTCGAAGAGAATCACTGCGGGCCGCAGTGCCAAGGCTCGGGCGATAGCAACACGCTGCTGCTGGCCACCGGAAAGCTGCCGCGGATATTGGTCGGCCTTGTCGGCTACGCCCACCCTTTCGAGCAAAGCCCTCGCTTCTCGGTATACCTCGTCACGGTCGCGCTTCTGCGCCGACAGTGGTGCTTCCACGACGTTCTCGAGTGCGGTCAGATGTGGGAACAAGTTGAAGTTCTGGAACACGAACCCGATGCGCGAGCGCTGCTTCAGAATCTCGCGGTCGCGGAGTTCGTGGAGCCGATTTCCCTTGCGCCGGTATCCGATCAGTTCTCCGTCGATGCGCACGGTGCCACGATCGACCTTCTCGAGATGATTGAGAGTGCGCAGCAGTGTGGACTTGCCGGAACCGGACGGCCCGAGGATGACCGTCACCTCGCCCTTGCGGACCAGGAGGTCAACTCCGGCAAGCACTTCCAAGGCGCCGAATGACTTATGGATCCCACGCGCTTCAACGGCATACGCCGCATTGTCGATCAGTTCTGCAGTCATCGCGTAGCACCTCTCGGAATGTCGAGACGCGCATCGCGAATCTCTTCGAACTTGTTGCGCACCTTCTGCAAAGGGGTCAACGGGAGAGCACGTGCCGACCCACGGGCGTAGTGCCTCTCGACGTAGTACTGGCCGATGGACAGCAGTGTGGTGAGAATGATGTACCAGATGGTTGCGACCATCAGCAGTGGAACCACTCGGCCGTTGCGCCCGAAGATGACCTGCACCTGATAGAACAGCTCGGCGATCGCCATGGTCGAGACGATGGACGTGCCCTTGAAAAGTCCGATCACTTCATTGGCAGCGTTGGGAAGTATCGCCCGCATCGCCTGCGGCAGAATGATTTTGAAGAACTGTCGACTGCGAGGTATACCGAGAGAATGGGCCGCTTCGATCTGTCCGTGATCTACCGAGATGATGCCGGATCGGATGATCTCCGCCGAGTACGCAGCCTGGTGTAGTGCCAAACCTATTACTGCTGCAGTGAATCCACCGATTACACCACTGACCTGGAACGTGAAGAACTCCGGGCCGAACGGTATTCCGAGAGAAAGCGTCTGGTAGAGGTACGTGATGTTGAACCAGAAGAGCAACTGCACGATCAGCGGAATCGAGCGGAACGCCCAGATGTAGGTCCAGGCGATCACCTGCAGTACAGGATTCTTCGACAGTCGGCCGAGCGCCAGGAAGACACCGAGGCCGAACCCGAGGAACGTTCCCCACAACGTCAGCTTGATCGTCATCCACAGCGCAGCCAGCACCGATTTCGCGGTGAAGTACTGGGCGAATGTCGGCCAGTCCCAGCCCGGATTGACAACAAGTCCGTGAATGAACTGGGCAAGAAGAACGAGCACGATCGCGCTGATCACCCACCGAAACGGATGCCAGGTTCGAGCGACTACAAGCTCCGAATCCGGGAGTTTCTGTTCGGCTACCGACTCGTCGGGACGGACATCAGTGGGTGCGCTCACTGCGCGCTACCTGGCGGTATGGACATCACAAATAGGCCTTTCGGGAAGGGGGAACGCAACTGCGCGGGGGCGGAAGGTGATCGAGAGTCAGAGACAGTGGCACGAAGCCGTGCGGCACAGGTCGATATGACGCCGACTGTGTGGCGCGTGCGAAGTGGAACCCATGTGATGCCTTCCATCGGTCCTGGCGGTAGCACCCGCTCCCGAAGGTTCGGTGGGTTGCTGCGACGTCGACGAGCCAGGTCTCTCGGTCGCTCTGGATGGTGAGCAAAGACTAGACGCAGAATTCGCCGTCGTCAAATGTTGTATTTCCCTGCGTTGCAAGGGAAATGCAATCGGCCGGGGGTTGAATTCGCACTGATTTCAACACTGTCCGAAGATCAAAACACGGTGTTGACTGGAAGAGCCGAAACTGCGGTACCGAGCCACCGAGCGGTCCCCGATCAGCCCTGCCGTACCGTCTGCAACGTGAGTGGACTCGACGCATTTATCATCCTGCTGGCCGGCGTAGGTGCGGGCGCAATCAACGCCGTCGTGGGAAGCGGAACCCTGATTACCTTCCCGACGCTCGTTGCATTCGGCATGCCTCCGGTAACCGCGACGATGTCCAATGCCGTCGGACTGGTTGCCGGCGGGGTGTCGGGAACCTGGGGATATCGACGCGAACTGTCGGGGCAATGGGATCGACTGCGCTGGCAGATTCCGGCGTCATTTGCGGGCGCTGTTCTGGGATCCTGGCTGCTACTGCATCTCCCCGAGAAACTGTTCGAAACAATCGTTCCGATTTTGCTGATCCTCGCTCTGGCACTGGTTGTTCTGCAGCCACGTATCCAGGCCTGGGCGAAGAAGCGCTCCACTGCCGAAATGGAACTCTCGCCCACACGGCTGATGCTTCTGACCGGCGGAACGTTTGCGGTCGGCATCTACGGCGGGTATTTCACCGCCGCGCAAGGCATTCTTCTGATAGGCGTGATGGGTGCCATCCTGCCCGAAACCTTGCAGCGAATGAACGGCGCCAAAAACCTACTCGCACTGATCGTCAATATCGTCGCAGCCGTCATGTACACGACCCTACGATTCGATCAAATCAACTGGGCTGCTGCGGGATTGATTGCCGTGGGGTCACTCGCCGGAGGAGTGCTCGGAGCCCGCTACGGTCGCCGACTCTCACCGACCGCGTTGCGCGGCACTATCGTCGTCGTCGGCTTGATCGGTCTGTGGCGTTTGCTCGCTTAACTGCCCACTTCAGTCGCCGTTCCCACATACTGGAGATATGACCAAGACCGCGGATCAAACCCAGTGGACCTACCTGATGGACATGGACGGAGTTCTTGTCCACGAAGAGCACTTGGTGCCCGGTGCGGACGTCTTCCTCGCGGAGTTGGCATCAAACGAGATTCCGTACATGGTGCTCACCAACAATTCCATCAGGACACCGCGAGACCTGCGCGCCCGCTTGCTCAATTCCGGCCTCGACATCCCCGAGAAATCGATCTGGACATCTGCACTTGCGACGGCCACATTCCTCGGCAACCAGCGACCTCACGGCAGTGCGTATGTCGTCGGCGAATCCGGTTTGACGACAGCCCTCCACGACATCGGATATGTCCTGACCGACAGCGATCCCGATTACGTCGTGTTGGGTGAGACGCGCACCTATTCGTTCGAGGCGATCACGACGGCCATCAGGCTCGTCGAGCGAGGTTCACGATTTATCGCCACCAATCCGGACGCCACCGGACCCTCACGCGACGGTTCCCTCCCGGCCACAGGTTCCGTCGCGGCCCTCATCACCAAGGCCACGGGGCGCGAACCGTACTACGTCGGTAAGCCGAACGCCCTCATGATGCGGTCGGCGCTGCGGGCGATCGGGGCTCATTCCGCCAATACCTTGATGATCGGTGATCGGATGGACACCGACATCGTGTGCGGTCTGGAAGCCGGACTGCAGACGATTCTTGTGATGACCGGAATTTCCACACGGGCTTCCGTGGAACTTTTCCCGTACCGGCCCACCATCGTGCTGGAATCTGTGGCCGACCTCGTCGGGACTACGACGGATCCGTTCCGTGAGGCCGCGAACAATTCCTGATCCTGGGGATCATTGCCACCTCGGCTAGATGAACATTTGTCCAACAAATCGGATTTCAGCGTCTAGGGTCTTGAGTGTCAATCCCCTACGCATCCGAGGTGGCTCGTGTCAGTTCGTCCCCGCAATGTCTCCCGTCGCGCCGTCCTGACCGGCCTGGCCGCACTCGGTGGCGCCAGCTTGCTGCCCGCCACGGCGGGCGCGTCCCCCCTTCTGCGCCAGGCGCCGGACACTGTGGCGGGGTTGATCCGCAACCCTGAATTCGGCAACGGCGTCATGGCCGGCGTGCCCCGTACCGACGGCGCGACGCTGTGGACACGGGTCGGCGGTGCATCCGGCACCGGCAGCGCGGGAAGCAGTTCCGGCAGCTTGGGCAGCAGCACGGGCAGCCTGGGCAGCAGTTCCGGCAGCTTGGGGAGCTTAGGCAGCAGCACCGGCAGCTTGGGCAGTGCCGGGAGCAGCAGCGCAGCCGGCGGCGAACTGGCATTGATCGTGTCCACGCGTGAGGACCTGTCCAGCCCGGTACTCGCCGAGCGCGTGCAGGTTCGCGAAGATGCCGACGGCACAGTGCATTTCGACGCCAACGGGCTGACCCCGGGCGAGACCTACTACTACCAGTTCCGCGGCGACGGAAACGAGTCGCCGGTCGGTCGCTTCCGGACGCTGCGGCCCGCCGATTCCAACGAGCCGGTCCGCATCGGCTGGTTCACCTGTCAGGGCTATGAGACGGGCTACTACAGTGCGCATCGGCACCTCGCCGCGGAGGATCTCGACTTCGTCGTGTGCCTCGGCGACTACGTATACGAGTTCACCGGGGCGGGTGTTCGGGGCCTTGACACCAACCCGTTCCCGCAGAACCTCGAGGGCATGCGCGAGAAGTACCGCATGTACCGCACGGACGCGGACCTGCAGCTGATGCACAGCCAGCACGCCTTCATCCCGATCTGGGACGACCACGAGTTCCGAAACAACTACAGCCAGGACGGCTGGACCTTCCCGGTGATCGCGCCGATCGATACCGCGCTCGGATTCCAGCAGAAGAAGCAGTGGGCGTGGCAGTCGTGGTTCGAGCACATGCCGGTGCCGCGCTTCTCCGACGACCCACTGCGGACGTACCGCTCGCTGCGGGTAGGCAAGACAGTGGAACTGTTTGCCCCGGACAGCCGGCAGTACCGCGACGTGCAACCGGGCGGCGACGTCGACCACACCGTTTGCGCAGACGCCGACGCTCCGGGCCGGACCATGTTGGGTGCGACGCAGAAGAGTTGGCTGCTGGGCGGCCTGACCCAGTCCGACGCGCAGTGGAAGGTCATTGCGAACGCCAGCATGATGATGGGCATGGTGACCCAGGACGACGGCGCCCGCGGTTACTACGACACTTGGGACGGGTACGGCGCCGAGCGAACCGAGATCCTGTCCACCGCGGCCCAGTCGGTCGAGAACCTGGTCCTGGTCACCGGCGACGACCACGACGGGTGGGCCGGCGAGCTCTGGGACACCGGGTTCGCGCCGGGCACGCTCAGCGGTGAGCAGGGAAACACGCCGGGAACCCAGCGTGCAGGCGTCGAGTTCGTCGTTCCGTCAGTCACTTCCCCGAATACCGGGGACGGCGGCGCGACCGGCAGTAGCAGCGGCGGCAACATCCCGGGTGCACGCGCCGAGGAGATCAGCCGGCGGGCCAAGAACCCGCACGTCAAGCATGTCGACATGGTCAGCCACGGCTACGGCGTCCTCTCGTGCGACCAGAACGAGGCGCGCATGCAGTTCCGCTCCGTCGACAAATCAGACCCTAATGCGGGCGTGACGACGACGAAAACCGTCCGGACGCCGAGTGGGCAGTCGGTAATCGAAGCCGTGTGATCCGTGAAAGAACTCCGCCCGCCCGAGAAAACTTCTCGGGCGGGCGGAGTTGTAAGACGTCGAAATATCTAGCCTAAAGCTCGCTTCAGATCTGCCAGCAGATCCACCGTATCTTCGAGGCCCACGGACAGTCGCACAACACCGTCTGTAATGCCCACTGCTGCACGGCCTTCCGGACCCATGGCCCGATGCGTCGTGGTGGCAGGGTGAGTGATCAGCGACTTGGAGTCACCCAGGTTGTTGGAGATGTCGATGACCCGCAAACCGTTGAGCACCTCGAACGCACGCTTCTTGCCGTCGCCATCCGGAGCATTGAGCTCGAAAGTGACAACCGTTCCGCCGCCACTCATTTGAGACTGCGCGAGCTCGTACTGCGGATGGGACTTCAAGTACGGGTACTTGACCCACTTGACGCCGGGGTGCGCTTCGAGCATTTCTGCGATCTCGAGGGCCGAGGCCACGGAGTGCCGCAGACGTACCGGCATGGTCTCGAGGCCCTTGAGCAAGGTCCACGCATTGAACGGACTTAGCGCAGGTCCGGTGTGCCGCATCAATTCTCGGACCGGACCGCTGATGTATTCCTCGGTACCGAGGATCGCGCCGCCGAGCACGCGGCCCTGGCCGTCGATGTGCTTGGTGCCGGAGTACACAACGACGTCGGCCCCCAATTCGAGGCTGCGCTGCAGGAGCGGTGTCGCGAAGACGTTGTCCAGCACCACCTTTGCGCCGGCAGCATGCGCAAGTTCGGATACGCGTCGTACGTCCACCAAAGATTGCATGGGGTTGGACGGCGTTTCGAAGAACACCGCAGTGGTCGGCACAGACAGTGCTTCTTCCCACTGTGCGTTGTCTTCACCGTCGACAAAGACGACGTCGACGCCCCAACGCGGCAGGATTTCGTTGCACACCACGAAGCACGAACCGAAGAGGCTGCGCGCGGCAACCAAACGGTCGCCGTTGGCCAGCAACGCGCCCAAAGCCGTGAATACGGCGGACATTCCACTGGCCGTCGCAAAGCACGCTTCGGCACCTTCGATGAGGCGCAGACGCTCTTCGAACATCTTGACCGTCGGATTGCCGTAGCGGGAGTAGACAAAATGGTCTACCTCACCGGTGAAGGCCTGTTCGGCGGCTTCTGCACTCTCGTAAACGAATCCGGAGTTGAGGAACAATGCTTCGGAGGTTTCCTCGAAGCCCGTTCGCATCAGTCCGCCGCGAACACCGAGCGTGCCGAGGCCTACATCGTCCGGCAACGCCCGTTGAAATGCGCCACCCTGAGGAATTCCGCTCACTGCTGCCTCCACGGCAAGCCGATGGCCCGCCAACCTACAACTCCGCGGTGTCCGTCGGCATCCAAGGCGCCTTCGAATCCGTCGAGCACGTTGTACGACGGACCGATGCCCGCCGCAGTCGCGATTTCTGCCGCGCCGATGGACCGTTGTCCGGATCGGCACAGGAAGATCACGGGATTGTCGGAACCGGAAACCATGCCGGATTCCTTCAACTGGTCGACAAAATTGTCATTGCGCGTGCCGTTCGGGTAGCTCACCCATTCGATCATCACGGCCGACTTGCCGAGGGACGTGACATCGGGGATACCGACGTACTTCCACTCCGCGTCGGTCCGCACGTCGACAAGCACTGCGTCGGGGTTTTCGCGGAGCAGCGCCCAGGCTTGCTCCGGCGTCAGATCGCCTGCGTAACTCACGTCGTCCATGTTTTCACAGCACCGGCATTTTCACCGCACCGCCCCGACCGCTGCAATGAGCGCTCAGTTGCAGACATCCCAACTCTCACCGTCACGGGTGAGATTCCAGACCTCGACGCGGCTGCCGGGTCCTCCGCCGGAAAGATTGACGTCGGCTCGGGCACGGTCGCCGGTCACCTCGATGTTGTCGACGCCTTTGACTTCGACACCACTTTTCGCGTCGGCCAACGGTCCTGTCTTCGGATCGAAGTTCGCGCAGGTCAAGCCCTGCAACGTCTTGATGTCATTCTCGTTGTGCGCGGCGGTGTAGTCCGCGACGGAACGAGACACGAGATCGTCTTCGGTGACGTTTTCCTCTGCCGGGGACATCCACGATGCAACGAAGATTCCACCGAGGATCAGCGCAACGATTGCCACTGCCAGGAGAAACGGTCCGGCCGAGGCTGTCTTGTTTTCGGAATTGTCGGAATCGCGTAGCTGGTCACTCATGGAACCAATACTCCCCCACAATCACAGCTTGTGACCTGCCAAGGAGCGGACCCCTACCCTTCTGTTCCCTCACCGCGGAAGAATGGGAAGAAAGAAAAGGTTTACCCACGCCGCTTCGAGTGGGAGTGTGAACCCGTCGAGCCGCAATCACGACACCGCGCTTAGGTTCGGCTAAATTGATTTATTGTCGATACGTTGTCCGAACTTCGAAGAAGGTAGCTGTCTACAGATGACTGACTCCAATCGCCCACTCCGGGTCGCGATCGTCGGCGCCGGCCCCGCCGGCATCTACGCAGCCGACGCACTCATGAAGTCCGACACCGCAGTCTCCGGCCGCGGCGTCAGCATCGACCTCTTCGAGCGCATGCCCGCACCCTTCGGACTCATCCGCTACGGCGTCGCACCGGACCACCCGCGCATCAAGGGCATCATCACCGCCCTGCACAAGGTTCTCGACAAGCCGCAGGTCCGCCTGCTCGGCAACATCGACTACGGCACCGACATCACCCTCGACGACCTGCAGTCGTTCTACGACGCCGTCATCTTCTCCACCGGCGCCAACGCTGACCGCGCCCTCGGCATCCCCGGCATCGATCTCGACGGCAGCTACGGCGCCGCCGACTTCGTCTCCTGGTACGACGGCCACCCCGACGTCCCGCGTGAATGGCCGCTCGAAGCCGAGAAGGTCGCCGTCCTCGGCGTCGGCAACGTCGCCCTCGACATCGCCCGTGTCCTCGCCAAGACCGGCGACGAACTTCTCCCCACCGAGATCCCCGCCAACGTCTACGAGGGCCTCAAGAACAACAAGGCCGTCGAGGTCCACGTCTTCGGACGACGCGGCCCCGCTCAGGCCAAGTTCACGCCCCTCGAACTGCGTGAGCTCGATCATTCCCCCACCATCGAGGTCATCGTCGACCCCGAGGACATCGATTACGACGAAGGTTCCGAGCAGGCTCGCCGCAACTCCAAGCAGGTCGACATGGTTGCGAACACCTTGCAGGACTGGGCAATTCGCGACGTCGGAAACCGCCCGCACAAGCTGTTCCTGCACTTCTTCGAATCTCCCACCGAGGTTCTCGGCGAAGACGGCAAGGTTGTCGGCCTTCGCACCGAGCGCACTGCGCTCGACGGCACCGGAAACGTCAAGGGCACCGGCACTTACAAGGACTGGGATGTCCAGGCTGTCTACCGCGCCGTCGGTTACCTCTCGCAGAACGTCACGCAACTGCCGTTCGACGATCAGGCCGGCACCGTCCCCAACGACGCCGGACGTGTTGTCGCCGACGAAACCGCCGAGGGCGAGGCCCGGTTCATGCCGGCCACCTACGTCACCGGTTGGATCAAGCGCGGACCCGTCGGCCTCATCGGCCACACCAAGGGTGACGCCAACGAGACCGTCGCCAACCTCCTCGAGGATTCGGCCAAGTTCACCCCCGCCGCAAACCCCGACGAGAATGCAGTCGTCGAATTCCTCGAAGGCAAGCAGGTTCCGTACACGACGTGGCAGGGCTGGTACCGCCTCGATGCGCACGAGCGCAGCCTCGGCGAGCCCGAAGGCCGTGAGCGCATCAAGGTCGTCGAGCGTCACGACATGTTGAAGGCATCCGAGCCCGACAGGGCCTAATAGCCGGACCCCGACTGGGCCTAATAGTCGGACCCCGACAGCGCTTGATTGTCGGACCCTGACACTGCATAACAGCAGGTCAAACAGACCGATCGGCCCGATATGACGAATATTCGCTCCAGAGCGACTCACGTCACATCGGGCCGATCTTCTGTGCAAGGTCATATCGACAGCGTGCAAAATGGATGATGTGTTTGATGCCCACGTTCACATCATCGATCCGCGCTTCCCGCTGGTCGAGAATCACGGGTACCTACCCCAGCCTTTCACCGTCGCCGATTACCGATCCAAAGTCGCTTCTCTCGACGGTCTTCAGGTGGACGGCGGAGCAGTTGTCACCGCGTCCTATCAGGGCACCGATCAGGAGTATCTGAAAGCCGCGCTCGCTGAACTCGGCCCGGGATGGGTGGGCGTCACCGCACTCGGACACGACGCCACCGACGAGGAGATCGTTGCGCTCGACGCTGTCGGCGTTCGCGCAGTCCGATTCAATCTTCGGCGCGGAGCAACAGACCTGAGGGAACTCTCGGACCTGGCCAACCGAGCCTTCGATCTGGTCGGCTGGCACGCCGAGTTCTACGTCGACGCCACCCTCTTACTCTCTCTCGAACCTGTTTTCGCGAAACTGCCCGCCGTGGCCATCGACCATCTGGGCATGTCGACGCGGGGGCTCCCCTACCTGCTCAACCTTGTCGATCGCGGCGTGAAGGTCAAAGCCACCGGCTTCGGCCGCACCACCATCTCCGATGTCGGTGACGTGCTCCGTCAAATCCATCGGGCCAATCCGCAAGCCTTGATGTTCGGGACGGATCTACCGGGAACCCGCGCCCGCCGGGCATTCGAGAGCCACGACCTCGACGTGATCGCCGAGGCCGTCGGCGACGACCTCCCGGCAGTGATGGGCGGCAATGCCCGGGCCTGGTATCGGTGCGAATCTCGAGCCTCTGTTCACACCAAAACGACTGCGCCCAGCCAGAGTCCGGCCGCAACCAACGCGCCGAACAGTTCCACCACCATGGACAACCCGACGGCTTTCACCGCGTGAAGCGTCGACGCCCACGCAATGTTGAAATTGCGTAGCCGTACCCATTCCGCGACATAGGTTCCCAGGACAAATCCGAGGAACAACCCCACGACGGGTACCACGAAGAATCCGACGATGCCGACAACACCGCCGATCATCACGGACAGGTTGGGAACTCCCCCGGCACGCATCCGCTGGCCCGGCCACGTGTACTTGACGACGCCCGTGATCACCAAGGCCAGCGCCGCCAGCGCGAATACCGTCCACGCGGTAGCGCCACCGGTCATCAAGGCCCACACCAGTATTGCCGCCAATATCAGCAGGGTTCCCGGAATGATCGGCACCACAACGCCGACCAGTCCGACCAGAATGACTAGTCCTACAACAACTTCGGCCGCTGGACTCATCCGACGGGGCGAACCTTCGACGCGGCCTCACGGGCGCGAGCGCGGGCAGTATCGACATCAGCGGCCGTCGACACGGCGACACCCATTCGTCGACGCAGGAAGCTTTCCGGCTTTCCGAAGAGTCGGAGTTCGGTTTCGGGAACCGCGAGAGCCTCTGCAACACCGTCGAATCCGATACCCTTCGCCTCCACACCTCCGTAGATGACGGCTGACGCACCCGGCGAGGTGAGCGTTGTGTCGACCGGCAATCCGAGGATCGCACGCGCATGAAGTTCGAATTCCGAGAGTCGCTGGGTGCGCAGCGTCACCAAGCCGGTGTCATGCGGACGCGGGCTGACTTCGGAGAAGTACACGTCGTCGCCCTTGACAAACAATTCGACGCCGAAGATTCCACGGCCGCCGAGCGCGGTGGTGACCTTTTCGGAAACCTCACGCGCCGCAGCGAGCGCAGCCTCGGACATACGCTGCGGTTGCCAAGACTCGATATAGTCACCAGCCTGCTGCAGGTGCCCGATCGGTTCGCAGAACGACGTAGCCACACTGCCGTCAGCGGATACGGCACGCACCGTCAATTGTGTTATCTCGTAATCGAAATCGACGAAACCTTCGACAATGACGCGGCCGTGATTGACGCGCCCGCCGGCCATCGCGTAATCCCAGGCGGCACCGAGTTCGTCGGCGGAACGTACCGTCGACTGCCCCTTACCCGAGGACGACATGACGGGCTTGATGACGCACGGGAATCCGATGCGCTCCGTCGCAGCCTGTACTTCTTCGAGTGAATCCGCAAAAGCGTACGGCGACGTGGGCAGCCCCAATTCTTCGGCGGCAAGGCGGCGGATGCCTTCACGATTCATGGTCAACTGTGTTGCCCTCGCCGTGGGGATCACCACGGTCTCACCACGTTCTTCGACAACGGCCAACGCATCGGTGGCGATCGCCTCGATCTCGGGAATCACAAAATGCGGCTTTTCCAGTTCGATCACGGCAAGCAATGCCTCGGGATCGCTCATGTCGACAGTGCGCGCGCGATGCGCAACTTGGTGCCCCGGAGCGTCGGAGTACCGATCTACCGCAATCACTTCGACGCCCAACCGCTGCAACGCAATGATGACTTCCTTGCCCAGTTCACCGGAGCCCAGCATCATCACTCGAATCGCATTCTCGGTGAGTGGTGTACCGAAACGGAGGGGCAAAACGGACGGACTTGTGGGTGTCGAATCAAGCTGCATGGGTGCGACTATATGCCAATCCCGATGCAGGTCAGAGCTAGTGCGGATCAGCGGACTGCGCGCGTATGGGCCAGGTGACGGGTTCAGGTCTACCCGGAGATATGGCGCTTCGGCACCACACCGCTGACATCTCGCGCTTTGACGAGGTTTCGGCCACTCTCCTTGGCGTCGTACATCGCCTCGTCGGCCGCGATCATCAATGCAGCCAGTCGCAACGTCGGGTGATCTACCCACGCAAGTCCGATGCTGACTGTGCTTGCAACTCCGGAGGCTGTCGATTCCTCGACCTGCGCTGACCGGATCGCCTCCGCGACTTCCGAGGCGCGGGCGAAACTGGAACCGGTGAGCAGGACTGCGAATTCCTCGCCGCCCAGCCTTCCGATCAGATCGGCGCCGGACACCCGATCGGCCGCGCGGGCAGCGAAGTCCGCGAGCACGGTATCGCCGGTCATGTGCCCGTGGGTGTCGTTGATGTTCTTGAAGTGGTCGAGATCGAGCATCAGCAAGCCGACGGGCGATTGTGTTTCCGATTCACGCTTAAGTTGTTCCTCGGCTTGCCTGAGGAAGGCTCCCCTCGAGAGCACTCCTGTGAGGTTGTCGTATTCGACGGCTCGGAACAGCTCACGCTCAGCTGCTCGACGCTCCTGCGTGGCACACGCCACCGCAATCGGACCCAGCGCGATCAGCGTGACTGCGATCGACGTGATGACATCCTCCGACCAGTTTGTGTGGCCCTGTTCGCCGACATCCAGACGTCCCGTGTCGGCCATCATGAGCGACCACACCGACCAGACCACTGAGACAAAGGCTGTACTCGGAACCGAAATACGGGTGGCGCACCACAGCAACGCCGGAATGGGGAGGACAAGAGCGATCGGCCCCTCGATCCTGAGCGCGATCGGAACGCAGGCTGCGGTCGCAAGCAGCGGAACCATCATCGTTCCGATGGTCCTCCATGTCAGTTTTCTGCGAAGGTCCGCAAATCCGGAGGGAATAGTCACGGACAGAATCAGCGGCAGCACCAAGAGATACGCCATGAACTCCGTACTGCCCCAGTGAACGAGTGTGTCGGTGAACGATTCTTCTCGAATCACCCGATCCAGTAGTCCTGCGGTCGAAGCAGTCGCGATGGCACTCCCCGCGCCGAGAATGACCATCCACACCAACGCATTCGAATCGACAAGCCGAAACGGTATGCGCTTCGTGCAGCGAAGCAGGAGCACACCGAATGTGACACCGACCAGATTGGCGCTGTTCAGTTGCACTGCCATCGACAGGGAGCTTCCTGTCAGCAGATCAGCGCTCAAATAGCCGACCATCGCGGCTAGCCAGGTAGGCCACTCGATCAAGACAGGCCACCGCATCATCATTCCCAGCAACAGCGCGTTGGCGCACCAGAAGGTCGCCAGAAGCCCGGGTGCCCGGGTGAGAATTCCGACGAGGGCCGCGGCCAGGACAACAACGAAGACAATGAGTAACCGCACTGTGCGACTCGTTCTTGTCATCGTTTACCTCACCCCGGAATCGGTACCCCGGCGCATTGGAGGGGAGCCTCGAACTGCCCGATAGACCGATCCAGTTACATAACAGTTAACAGCCACCGGTCCATCGTACGCAACCCGCTCGACCGAACAACAGGCTAAAGCGAAAAAACGTATTGCCCCCCACCCGGATAAACGGACAGAGGGCAATACGAAGCTTTCAAACTACCGCGGTACCGAGCGCTCGGTACGTGAGTCGAAGCTTATTCGGAGGATCCGCCGAGGAGTCCGGCGAGGGAGCCGGCTCCACCGGTTTCGCTGGATCCGTCGGCCAGCGAAGAGGTGTCGACCGACTTGAGGAAAACGCCGAGTGCAGCGAGCAGGGGTCCGAGTGTGCTGAGCGATCCGAACATAGGAATTTCTCCTGTTATGTGAGGTGGTGTGATTGTTCAGCGCCGCTTCGGTCGCAGGCGGTGACCGAAGCAGTCCGGGAACCTTTGGCACAGAGGGGCAGAAATTCCGTCGCCCCCCTGCGACATCCCGAGCTGTGATGCAGCGCACGAAACTGCGCTGATTGCATTTATAGACGGCCCAATCTCGATTGTCTAGCTATTGAACCGCTAATTAGCGTTACCGGGATTAACATTTTCCGATAAATGCACTGGTAGCAGCGATTATTTTCAGTAACGGAACAATAACAATGTGTTGTAGATCACACCAATTTGTGGGCAAACTGGACTACTAGACAACTTTCAGACACATTTTGTCACATTCCGGTCGTAACCCCACATCTGCCGTCGCGGCTCCACGTTCAATTGGGAATAACCTCAGCAATCGCACGAGTCGGTGCCCGTAAGGATGTGCATCTGTCATAACGTGTGCATGTGATCAATCCGGAACGCGTGGCAGCCCGAACGGGATCGCCGTGCTAGCAAAACTGCTCAAGGCGTACCTGCCCCCGTACCGTTGGCTCCTCGCCGGAGTGCTGGCACTACAACTGTTCGGCGCAATCGCGGCACTCATCCTGCCCACCTTGAATGCCCGAATCATCGACGACGGCGTCGCTCGCGGTGACACCGGATTCATCATGTCGACCGGCGGAATCATGCTGCTGGTCTCCTTGGCAACGATCCTTGCCTCGGTAGCGTCGACGTTCCTCGCCGCCAAGTCCTCGATGGGCTTCGGCCACGACGTCCGAGCCGCGGTCTACAAGGCCGTCGGCAGTTTCTCCGATCGCGAGTTCTCCGGTTTCGGAGCACCCACGTTGATCACCAGAAATACCAACGACGTACTGCAGATCCAAACCCTCGTGATGCTGACGTCGTCGATGCTCGTCAGTGCCCCGCTCATGTGCATCGGCGGGATCGTCATGGCACTGCGGGAGAATCTGCAGATGTCATGGCTCCTGACTATTTCGGTGCCGCTTCTCGGTATTACCGTCGCGATTGTCATCGCCCGGCTGATCCCGCACTTCCGCACCATGCAGACCCGGATCGACAACATCAACCGCTCACTTCGTGAGCAACTCACGGGTATGCGCGTCATCCGCGCGTTCGTCCGCGAACCCGACGAGACGATGCGTTTCGACAAAGCCAACAAGGAACTGACCGACACGGCCATGCTCATCGGCCGGTATCAAGCAGTACTCATGCCGACGATCATGCTGATCGCCAACATGTCCAGCGTCGCAGTCCTGTGGTTCGGTGCGCACCTCGTCGACACCGGCGACATGCAGATCGGACAGATCAGCGCATTCCTCGCCTACGTCATGCAGATCCTGATGTCCGTCCTGATGGCAACGATGCTGGCCGTCGTCATTCCTCGTGCCGCTGTCTGCGCCGACCGCATCACCGAAGTGATCGACACCGAGCCGTCGGTGCCGGCACCGACGCAGCCCCTACGCCCGACAAACCCGTACGGCGTCGTCGAGTTCGGTGGAGCCGGATTCAGCTACCCCGGTGCCGAAACTCCCGTCCTGAGCGGTGTGACGATGCGTTGCCTACCCGGAACGGTCACAGCCATCGTCGGTAGCACCGGCAGCGGCAAGTCCACTCTCGTTTCACTCATCCCACGCCTCGTCGACGTCACGGCAGGAGCTGTCCTGATCGACGGCCTGGACGTCCGAGGCTGGGATCAGGACGAACTGTTCACCAACTTCGGTTACGTGCCGCAGAAGGCCTATCTGTTCGCCGGGACCATCGCCACCAACATCAGGTACGGAAACCCGGCAGCGACCGACGCGGAAATCTGGGATGCGCTCACCATCGCGCAAGCCGACGGCTTCGTCCGTGAGCTTTCGCAGGGCCTCGACTCACCGATCTCCCAAGGCGGAACGAACCTCTCCGGCGGTCAGCGTCAACGACTGGCCATCGCCCGCGCCGTAGTCCGCAAGCCGCGGATCCTTGTGTTCGACGATTCTTTCTCGGCACTCGACATGCACACCGATGTAGCCGTCCGCGCCGCGCTACGCGCAGTCACGACCTCGACAACAGTCATCGTCGTCGCTCAACGTATTTCTTCCGTCGTCGACGCCGACCAGATCATGGTCCTCGACGACGGGTCGCCCGTCGGACTCGGTGACCACAACTTCCTCCTGGCCAACTGCCCCACGTACCAAGAGATCGTGGCGTCCCAGATTCCCGCGGAGCTGAGCGCATGACCAATCCGCAGGATCCCGCCTTCGGCGCGGCCAATCGCCAGTATCTCGACGACACCCCGACCGTCGTCTTCGCGAAGATCCCGGCAGAACCTGACGCCTCCGACAACACCACGGCGCCGGCCGATCCCCCACCGACCGGTCCCCCACCCGGCGACGGCCCCGCGCCCAAGCCCGCGGGCGACGCCGAACCCAAACCGCCCCAGGCGTCGACCACGCCGGCCACCAAACCCAAGCAGTTCAAAGCCACGATGAAACGGCTTCTGGCACTGCTGAAGCCGCACAAGCTTGCCGTGTTCGTCGTACTTGTTGCGACCATCAGCAGTATCGCCCTCTCGGTTGCGGTTCCCAAGATCCTGGGCCACGTCACCAACCTCATCTTCGCCGGATTCATCGGCAAGAGCCTGCCTGCCGGCCTCACTCGCGAGCAGGCCGCGGAAGCCATTCGCGCATCGGGCAATTCGACGTTCGCGGATCTCGTCGCCAACTCGTCCGATGTCGTTCCGGGGGTCGGACTGGACTTCGACGCCATCGGCAAGGTCATCATGCTCGCCATCGGCGTCTACGTACTGTCATCGTTGCTGGCCTGGGTCGAAGCGTTCCTGCTCAACATCATCGTGCAGCGAACGATCTACAAGTTGCGTGCCGAAGTCGAAGCGAAGATTCACCGACTTCCGTTGCCCTACTTCGACAAAACACCGCGCGGCGAAGTCCTCAGCCGTGTCACCAACGACATCGACAACGTGGCGTCGACCTTGTCTCAGACGTTGACCTCGCTGCTGACATCCGTGTTGACGGTCATCGGTGTCCTCGTGATGATGTTCGTCATTTCGCCGATGCTCTCGCTGATCGCGCTGATTGCCGTGCCCGTATCGGTACTGCTGGTAGCCCGCGTCGCAAAGCGCGCCCAGGTTCTCTTCAAAGCGCAGTGGGAAGAAACCGGCAAGATCAACGCGCAGATCGAGGAAACCTACAGTGGCCGCGACCTGGTCCGCGTCTACGGACACCAGGCTGAGGCCGAGCGCGAGTTCGCGGTACAGAACAAGAAACTGCTCGACGCGTCGTTCGGTGCCCAGTTCCTGTCGAGCCTGATCATGCCTGTGATGAACTTCGTCGGAAACATCACTTACGTGCTACTCGCTGTGGTGGGCGCGCTCAAAGTTGCCAGCGGCAACATGTCACTCGGCGACGTCCAGGCCTTCATCGTCTACTCACGCCAGTTCAGCTCACCGCTCACCCAGATCGCATCGATGTCGTCCAGCCTGCAGTCCGGGGCGGCGTCGGCGGAACGCGTCTTCGAACTGCTCGACGAGCCCGAACAGTCCCCCGACATCGACGTTCCGCTCCTGCCCGAGCAGGCCGGCCGTCATCGCAGCGTCGGCACTGTCGTATTCGACAACGTCTCGTTCCGTTACGACAAGGACAAGCCGCTCATCGAGAACGTCAGCCTCACCGCCGGATCCGGTCAGACCGTCGCCATCGTCGGTCCCACCGGCGCCGGCAAGACAACCCTCGTCAACCTCCTCATGCGGTTCTACGAAGTTGATTCCGGCCGAATCACCATCGACGACATCGACATCGCGCACATGCGTCGCGCGGACCTCCGCAAGCATGTCGGCATGGTCCTGCAGGACACCTGGCTGTTCGGCGGCACCATTCGCGAGAACATCGCCTACGGCCGCATCGGTGCCAGCGAACACGACATCCAAGAAGCAGCCCGAGCAGCGTTCGTGGACCGTTTCATCCACACCTTGCCCGACGGCTACGACACCATGCTCGACGAGGAAGCGTCCAACATCAGTTCGGGCGAGAAGCAGCTCATCACGATCGCCCGAGCATTCCTCTCCGAGCCTTCACTTCTGATCCTCGACGAGGCAACCAGCTCCGTCGACACCCGCACGGAACAGCTTGTGCAGCACGCCATGTCCGCCCTACGGACCGGGCGCACCAGCTTCATCATCGCGCACCGACTCTCCACCATCCGTACTGCAGATCTGATCGTGGTGATGGAAGCCGGCCAAATCGTCGAACAAGGCACACACGATCAACTCATCGCCCACGCCGGCGCGTACTTCCGCCTCTACAACGCACAATTCGAGGGCGCTGCGGTCTGATTCACCGACCCGGGAGTGTGATCGCAGACTCCTGATACCGACATAGTGCCCCGAGGCACACCCTTCTGGCCCGACAGGTTACCGTCGGGCCAGAAGCAATTTCACCGTCGGAAATGGAGTTCGTGTGTCTGCAGAAACCGTGGAGAAAAAGGGCCCGCTCGCGGGTATTCGAATCGTCGAATTCGCCGGACTGGGACCAGGTCCGCACGCGGCGACACTGCTGGCCGACATGGGTGCCGACATCGTCATCGTGCAGCGCGCCGCCCCGATCCCGCAGGACGCCGGCTCAACCGATCAGATCAAGCGTGGACGCCGCATCGTCGAAGCCAACCTCAAGGATCCGGCCGACGTCGCAAAGGTCCTGGACCTGATCGAGCGCGCCGACGTCGTCATCGAGGGCTTCCGTCCCGGCGTAATGGAACGCATGGGCCTGGGCCCCGACGTTGCCCTCGAGCGCAATCCTCGTCTGGTCTACGGCCGTATGACGGGCTGGGGCCAGGAAGGCCCGCTGGCCAGCGCAGCCGGTCACGACATCAACTACATCTCCCTCACCGGTGTCCTCAACGCCATCGGTCGCAAGGGTGAACGTCCCGTTCCGCCGCTCAACATGGTCGGCGATTTCGGCGGCGGTTCCATGTTCCTGATCTTCGGCATCCTGTCCGCCCTCGTCGAACGCTCCGTCTCCGGCAAGGGACAGGTCGTCGACGCTGCCATGGTCGACGGCACCCTCGCTCTCTCACACATGATGTGGGCGTTCCGCGGCCGTGGCGTCTGGTCCGACGAGCGTGGAGTCAACCTCCTCGACACAGGCGCACCGTTCTACGACACCTACGAGACCTCCGACGGCAAGTACATGGCCGTCGGATCCATCGAACCGCAGTTCTACGCGCTGCTGCTCGAGGGCCTCGAGATCGATCCCGCGACGCTCCCCCATCAGATGGACTCGAGCAAGTGGGACGAGCTGAAGGTGCTCTTCACCGAGAAGTTCCTCTCGAAGACCCGCGACGAGTGGGCCAAGATCTTCCTCGGCACCGACGCGTGCGTCTCGCCGGTCCTGACCTTCGCCGAAGCACCGTCCAACGAGCACATCGCCGCCCGCGGTTCGCTCATCGAAATCGACGGCGTCACCCAGCACGCTCCGGCCCCGCGCTTCTCGCGCACACCGGCTGCCGTCCCGTCCGCGCCGGCTCGTGAGGCGACGGATATCGAGACGGTCTGGAAGTAGGCTCCGCCTGTGCGCCTTTTCGGTAGTGCCCACTACCGAAAAGGCGCACAGGGCGCTAGCCCAATCGGTAGAACCGCAGGAACTCGTGCTCGATCGGCAGCACATCAACCCTCTCGAAACCTGCTGCCAAAGCGTAACTTTCGAGAGTCGACTTCCGCATCACCGTTCCCGTTCCGACGCTCCCCGGATGCGCGAGACTGTCCGGCAGGCAGCACGTCAACGAAAATCCGTAGAGCAGTTGCTCCACCTTCCCGGCCTCAGGATCAAAAGTATCCGCAGTCCGTTCGTCGACGACGATCACCGGCGCACCCGGCTGCGCAATCGACCGCGCGGTCGAGAGGAAACCCACCGGATCCGGCACGTCGTGCACACACTCGAAAGCAAAAACAGCGTCGTAGGTGCCCGTGTCCGCGCGCCCCGGTTCGTGAGCCTGGCCCGCCACGTCAACCAACGAGAAATGAACGCGGTCGTCGACGCCGTTGTCCCGGGCGTGACGCCGCGCCGCTGCCACCGAGGCCGCGTCCACGTCGAACCCGTGAACCTCGACCTTCGGGTAGCCGAGCGCAAGCGCCACCGACGACCAGCCCTCGCCCATACCGAGATCGGCGACTTTGGCGCCGCCGGTCAACGTCGCATGCAAATCCGCAATGGTCGGCAGAAATTCCTGACACAACTGCCGTAGGTACATCGGCCGATTCATCAACGCCTGGCCTTCACGGGCGTCCGGACCCATCGATTCCCACGTGACCCCGCCGCCGTGGCGATACACGTCGAGCAACCGCGGCATCGACGTCGTCGTCGCAACGAACATGCGCGCCAACGGCGTAAGATACAGCAGGCTGTCACAATCGAGCAACACAGCTGCATGCTCGGCAGACAGGCTGTATCGACGGTCGGAATCGGCATTGACGTCGAGATACCCCGACACCGCCTGATGTTCCAACCATTCTCGGGCATACCGCTCGACCGTTGCGGTCCGGTCCGCTAGTTCCGTCGACGTGAGCGGTCCATGATCGGCGAGTGCCCGGTACCAGCCCAGCCGATCACCGAGATACACCGCTTGGAGCTCGGCCGCACCGAGCGTGGCCTCGAACAGTCGTTCCGCCAAAGTCTCCGATGCGTTGGTTGCCTCAGTCGCTGTCATCGATGTCTCCTCAGGTCACCCCTCATTGCCAGTGTGTACCCATATGGCCGAATCAAAGCGAAGAACCGAGAAATGTCAGACGACAACCATCCTCTGGTCGGCAGCGTCCCGATCGGTGGCAAGGGTGTCGTAGGCAGCGGCGATGGAGGCAACTCCGCGAACAAGATCCTCCGACGATCGTGCATACGGCACCCGGATGAACCGCTCGAAAGCACCTTCGACGCCAAATCTGGGGCCGGCTGCGAGCAGTACCCCGAAGTTGGGTGCCACCGCCGCCAACGCCGTGGACACGGGCGCCGACATGCGCATCCACACCGACATTCCACCCGAGCCGAGAGTGGGGGTCCAGTCCGGAAGTCGCTCGGCTACCGCGTCGAGCAGCACGGCTCGCTGCTGACGAAGTACTTCGCGACGCTCTTCGAGTATCAGCCTGTCATCGGCCAGAAGGTACGCCGCGGCAAGCTGATCCATGATCGGTGTACCAAGGTCGACGGCGGCTCGTGCCCCCACCAACTGCGTGATCAACGCGGAATCCGCTCGAATCCAGCCCACTCGCAGCCCGCCCCACAGCGATTTCGCGGTGGATCCAAGCGTCACCACATCCGTTTTCGCAGACCCTCGACAGTGAGCGGCCACCGGCGCCGGCGGAGGACCGTCCAGCCACAGATCCACCATCGTCTCGTCGACAACAAGCGTCATTCGGGTTTCGTGGGCGATCTTCGCGAGTTCCGCGCGTCCGGCTGCGTCCATGCAGAGACCCGTCGGGTTGTGAAAATCAGGAATGAGATAGGCCATGCGGGCTGCGGTTTGCCTTGCCGCACTACGAATTCCGTCAAGATCCCACGCTCCCGCCGCAGCAAACTCGGGACGTACCGGAACCGGAACCGGGCGCGCACCGTTTCTCCGAATCGCTTCCAGCGCATTGGGATACGTCGGGTGATCCACCAGCACTCGCTCGCCGGGCGAGGTAAGCACCGACAACAACAGCCGCAGGGCGTGCTGCGCGCCGGACGTCACCATGATCTGCTCGGGAGTGGTGGGCAACCCTCGGGCGGTGTAGCGCCGAGCGATGACGTCACGTAGATCACCGATACCGATCGGCTCCATACCGTGAGTGGGCAGAAACTCCGGAAGTGCCGCCAGCGCAGACGCATACGCGAGTTCTACTTGCGCCGCGGGCGCCGCCATCGCGGCGTAACTGAGGTCGACGACGGGACCACTGGGACCCGGCTGGTGAGAGCGGAACATCAACCCGTTGGGCCGCGCACCGGCCGGCAATGCGACAGTACTGCGCGAACCTTGCTTGCTGATCAGATAACCCTCGTCCCGCAGAACCGAGTACGACGACGTGATCGTGGTCCGGCTGAGTTCGAGCACCGTTGCCAGTTCGCGCTCACTCGGCAGCGCCACTCCCAGCGGGATGCGGCCGTCGTGCACGAGCAGGCGGATACCGTCGGCCAATGCACGATAGGCGGGGCGCCGACCCGATTCTTCCTGCCACGACCCAAGATCACGTGCAAGTGAGCGGGCACCGAGAACTCGAGTCATCATGCGGTCCAGTATCGACAACTTGGCTATATATTTCAATACCAGTCGGCTCGATTATGAGTGCATGACTACCTTCGCGACCCTCATCGGCTTCGGACTCTTCGTGGCTGCCGTGTACTTTTTTGCGCCAGCCGACGGCGAGGGAACATTCATCCGCGCGGAGCAGTTTCGCCTGGCTGCACCCCTTGGCGGGGCCTTCCACACCAGGCCGGAAGCCGGCGCTGACAAACCTGTCGGTGCCCTGTGCGATTGTGATGAAGGGGAAGAAATCATCAATCTCAGTCCAGTTCCATAAAACTGGACTCTTTCTGCTTGACGAAAGGCTCCAATGCCCAATTCTGTGAAGAAGATCCTCTATATCGACCTAGACAACACTCTCGTCAACTTCCAGTCCGGTATCGATCGTCTCACCGACAACGTTCGCGAGAAGTTCAAGGACGACCTCGACGAAGCGCCGCACATCTTCTCGCGGATGGATCCCGTCGACGGCGCAATCGAGGCGTACCACCAGCTCGCAGAGCAGTTCGACACCTACATTCTGTCGACAGCACCCTGGAAAAACGCAACAGCGTGGCACGACAAGGTTCTGTGGGTTCAGGAACACCTCGGAATGGAGGAGGGCAGCGTCGCGTACAAGCGGTTGATTCTCTCGCACCACAAACACCTCAACCGCGGCGATTTCCTGGTCGACGACCGCGGCGCCAACGGAGCCGACAAGTTCGACGGCGACTGGATCAAGTTCGGCACCACCAAGTTTCCCAACTGGAAGACAGTCACCGACTACCTGGCGAAGCGCGCCTGAAACACGAAATCCCCGCTCCTGCAGCAGGAACGGGGATTTCGAAACACAAACTCTAGCGAATGATCTCGCGTCGGACGATCGTCTCGTCACGGCCCGGACCGACACCGATGCAGGACATGAATGCACCCGACAGTTCTTCGAGTCGAAGTACGTAGTTCTGCGCAGCCTGCGGAAGCTCCTCGAACGTACGAGCCGCCGTGATGTCCTCGGACCAACCCGGCATCTCTTCGTAGATCGGCTTGGCGTGGTGAATATCGCTCTGCGACATCGGCATTTCCTCGTGACGCACACCGTCGACGTCGTAAGCGACGCAAATCGGGATGGTCTCGAGGCTGCTGAGCACGTCGAGCTTGGTCAGGAAGTAGTCGGTGATGCCGTTGACGCGCGTTGCGTAGCGGGCGATCACGGCGTCGAACCAGCCGGTACGACGGCCACGACCGGTGGTGACACCGACCTCGCCGCCCTTGTCAGCCAGGTACACGCCGAACTCGTCGAACAGTTCTGTCGGGAACGGGCCCGAACCGACACGGGTGGTGTAGGCCTTCAGAATGCCGAGCACCGTGGTGATCTTGGTGGGTCCGATGCCCGAACCAACCGCTGCGCCACCGGAAGTGGGGTTGGACGACGTCACATACGGGTACGTGCCGTGGTCGACGTCGAGAAGCGTTCCCTGCGAGCCTTCGAGGAGAACGGTCTCGCCGCGCTCGAGTGCCCGGTTGAGCTCCAGGCGGGTGTCGGCGATGCGGTGCTTGAAGCCTTCAGCCTGCTCCAGAACCTCGTCGACAACCTGCTGCGGATCCAGCGCCTTACGGTTGTAGATCTTGACCAGCACCTGGTTCTTGAATTCCAGTGCAGCCTCGACCTTCTGGGTGAGGATCTTCTCGTCCAGGACATCAGCGGCGCGGACGCCGACACGTGCGATCTTGTCCTGGTAGCACGGGCCGATACCGCGACCCGTGGTGCCGATCTTCTTGGCACCGAGGAAACGCTCGGTGACCTTGTCGATGGCCACGTGGTACGGCATGATCAGGTGCGCATCAGCCGAAAGCAGCAATCGAGTGGTGTCCACTCCGCGCGCTTCCAAGCCTGCAAGTTCTGTCAGCAACACTCCCGGATCAACCACGACACCGTTACCGATGACGTTGGTGACGGCCGGAGTAAGGATTCCGGACGGGATGAGGTGCAGTGCGAATTTTTCACCGTTGGGCAGAACCACGGTGTGTCCGGCATTGTTGCCGCCCTGGTATCGCACGACCCACTGAAGCTGCTCGCCCAGTAGATCTGTAGCTTTGCCCTTACCTTCGTCGCCCCATTGGGCGCCGATCAGGACGATTGCCGGCATGACGTTGTCTCCTACGGTCGACGTGCAGCAGTTGTCCCGCCGCATTGGTACTGCAGGATTCCGCGCACATTGTGTGCAGCCGAGTTGTTGCAGTGACCGATGGAGAAGTCTAGCCCAGAGCGCGAGACCAGACCTTTCGGTACAGAACTAGCCTGGTCAGCATCTCGATTGACAGCCTCCGCAGGCTCCCGCACTAGCTCGATTGCCTGCGTCCGCAGGCTCCCGCACTAGGATCGTGGGCGGCGATTCCGACCGCTTGTTCCCAGTCCGTTTCGCTGGGTAGGTGGCGGATTCCCACTTTCCGAGAAGTCTTGTTCGAGCTAGGAGCGGCGTTGACCCCAGTGGTACTCAGATGTGGCGATTCACCAGTGCCTCTCCCACTGGGTGAAGTCATGTCGTTCACGCTCCCGGATATTCCGGAGAAGAACGACTTCAACGACCTCATGTCGCAGCTGCAGGTCGTCTCCGATCCTCGTCTGATCGTCGTCGGGACGGACGCGGCGTTTGCTGCGACGCTGACACGATTGATGCGACTCGAGCGGTTGGACATCGAACTCGCCTACGTCACCGAGAACCGATCTGATGCGACCGAGGCATACAGACTGTCCACCGGCGCAAAAGCTGCCCGTGCTGCGCTCAAGGGCGCCGTCCACGTGGTGCCACTGATCCGCGACGACGCTGGAATCGCACTCGTCGGCGCTGCCACCATGACGGGGCCCGGCGGAACAGAGGAACTGGTCGGCGAAGCCTACGTCGACGACAACAAGTTGTTCGCCGGAACCGTGCCGGGCATCCGTATCGTTCCCAGCCCCAAGCTGCCGGGCATCAGGGCTTCGGTCGATCGCCGTAGCCGCTGGGGTGGCCGTCGATGGTTGGAAGGCCGAGCGATCCAATTGGGAGCGCCGGCAGCTCACCTGGTGCGGGACGGTGTCCCGAATCCTCGAGACCTCAAGCGCTCGACGTTCTATCGCCACGACCAGACTTGGCTGTTGGTCCGATGAGAACCAGCGCAGCCCGGTCAGCGGTGCGGCCAAGCCCGGTCTTCATCGGGGTTGTGGCCATCGCTGTTCTCGGCGGCGCGCTGGCGTGGCGATCCGAGTGGGGTTCGGTCTCGGGCCGTATCGGTGTCTTCGTTCTCGTCGTCGCTGGTTGGGTAGTCACCCTCTGTCTGCACGAGTTCGCGCACGCCTACTTGGCGTGGCGTCACGGCGATACGGATGTCGCTGCCCGCGGGTACTTGACACTCAATCCTGTGAAGTACAGCCATCCGCTGCTCTCGATCGGGCTACCGGTTCTGTTCATCGCACTGGGCGGCATCGGTTTACCCGGCGGCGCGGTGTACCTGCGCACGGGAATGTTCTCCCCCAAAGTTCAAGCCCGGATCTCCCTCGCCGGTCCACTGACAAACGCACTGGTCGCGGTAATCCTCCTGACCGCCATACGTATGTATGGCGTTGGGAGCGGACACGAAACCTTCTGGACCGGTCTGAGTTTCCTCGCGTTTCTGCAGGTAATGGCGACCGTACTCAATCTGCTCCCAGTCCCCGGACTGGACGGGTACGGCGCGCTCGAGCCGTACCTGAAACCTACGACGCGTGCGCAACTCGATCAGTTCAAGCCCTATGGATTACTACTCCTGGTCGCGCTTCTCTTTGTCCCTCAGATCAACGTCGTGTTCTTCGACGCGATCTATTGGATCTTCCAACTCAGCGGTGTGCCCGAGACATACGCGATGTACGGAAATGCCCTCATGCGTTTCTGGACGTAACCATTTCGCCCCCTTCCTGTGAATGCCGAGCCCAGACGTGAGAACCTGACATTTCGGCTATTTAACTCTTTCCAGGAGTACCACTGATGATTTCGGCGTCGATTGACTGCGGCAACTCGGTTTACAGCATCCGAAGGGCTGAGCTTCGCGATGTCGGCATTCTGGTCGACCTCCTCGCCGACGACCCGATCGGTTCCACTCGGGAGACCACCAACCCCGACGCCCGGACGATCTACGACAACGCTTTCGCGAAAATCGACGCCGACGAGGCACAGCTACTCGTGGTTGTCACCACTACCGACGACGACGTGATCGGCACGATGCAACTCACTTTCATCCCCGGACTGAGCCGGATGGGGGCAACACGGATGCAAATCGAAGCGGTCCGAGTGCACGAGGACTTTCGAAGCAAAGGCATCGGCAGTGCAATGCTTCGATGGGCATGCGAAGAAGGTGCACGCCGCGGAGCCTTTCTCGCGCAACTAACGTCGGATCAAACTCGGACCGAAGCCCACGAGTTCTACGAGCGCCTCGGATTTGTCGCGTCCCACATCGGATTCAAAAAGTCGCTGAGCTAGCGTCATCCCATGGACAAGGTTCCCGGATTGACCGTCATCGACGGACTGAATTCCACCAACTACCAAGAGGGTGAAACACCGAGGATCGAAAAGCTCACCGCCGCCACCGGATCCACCGTCATCCGTATCAGCTTCACTGCGGGCCAAGAGATGAAGGATCACCGGTCGCCGTTCCCGATTCTCGTTCACGGGGCCGTCGGTGAAGTCGAGTTCACCGTCGCCGACCACACCGTCTCGCTGGTTCCCGGGACGGCTGTACACGTAGAAGGCGGAGTGACACATCGACTATGTGCGAAGCAGAACTCCGTTGTCACGCTGGTAATTCTGCGCTGAACTGGTGAACGCCGCACGCACACCGGGGCATCGTTCTTCCCCGGTGTGCACCTCGCGTAGTCGGTTGTTCAAGCTGCTGTCGGTGGACTGTTCCCCGGTATCGGAACCTGATACGGATCCACCGACATCGGTGGATAGAACCGGGTTCTCCGATCGCCCCCGATCTCGACACTCCACTCGGTATGGTGCAGCAACCGATGATGATGACCGCACAAAAGTATGAGATTATCGAAATCCGTTGGACCACTGTCCATCCAATGAACAATATGGTGGGCATCGCACCATCCCGGCGGGGTTCCGCAGCCAGGAAACGCGCATCCCCCATCCCTGACCGCCAAAGCTCGCCGCTGCGGGACCGTCGCGGTTCGCTCGTCGATTCCATGATTGAGCGGAACACCGTTCTGGTCGAGCAGGATTCGGGTGACCATACAATCGCAGGCCAGCATGCGGGCGCTGTCGAGGCTGATAGGCCCGGCCCAGTTGGTGATCGCATACCCGAGTTCCTCAGCGGACGGCAAAAGGTCTTTCAATGCCTTCAGGTCCGCGAGGTCTTTCGCGGTAGCGGTGATCGTCAGGTGCGGTTTGACGCCACCTTCAACGGGCCCGAGGCCGGCCATCTCGAAGCGGCGCAACAGTTCACAGAAACCGTCAGCCCGTCGAAGTGCCGGGGTACGAAGATCTTTCACGCCGTCAATTTCGGGTGTCGGCTTGGAAAGTCCGGACAGCAGGGCGATCAACCGGACGCCGTTGACGGCATCGAGGTCACCTTTGACGCTGACGCGGCCGTACAAACCTTTCGAGGCATAGAACTCGTTGCGCTCGGAATCCTCGCCGACGGGGACGCCGTCGTCGCGATTGCCGTACTGCTTTTCGATGCGCCGGATGGCTGCCCGGATGGCGTCGCAGTCGGAAACCTTCTTCGCGGCGAGGTCCAGAAGGATTTCCCGAGCCTTCTCGATGTCCGCGATATGCATGTTCTTGGGTGGGCGCTGGCAGAACTGTGCCACCTGACGGGCCTTCTGCATATCGATGTCACCATCGTGAAAGGACTGTGCGACTACAGGTTCAAGCATGAACAACCGCGCGAGGCTGACCAGTTGGCTGCATTCGCCGATCTCGAGGTTGGTGGATCGGTGCAGCCACTGCGCTATAGCCCGAAAGCCGGTGCCAGGGAGAGCGTCACGAGTGAACATCTCGACAACGAGGTGCACCATGCACGATTGCATATCGTGCCGGGCGCGGACCAGGTAGAGAACCTCCGCCTTGAGACCCTCACCGTCCAGTTGCCACGCTTCCCGATTTCCCATACTCCAATTCTAATCGAACAGGATTTCGATTCCTAGGGACATTTCGGACAGGATTTCGCGAACTTGTGCTCGAGAGTCATTGACAGACAGCACATTAGACTTCTCGGGCGATACACCGCTAGGCGCGCGCACGTGCGCCGTTCACCGACACTCGCAACTCCCCCAGCGGAACTTCGCGCCCCGATTCGCTTCGCACTTCAACGTGCACCGGCTCGCCTGTGGCATCATCTGCCACCGTCAGCGGGCCACCCCTTCCATCGTGCAGATACTTGTCACCCCACTGCATGAGCGCGAGAACCGCCGGCAGTAGATCCCGACCCATCTCAGTCAGCACATACTCATGCCGAGTCCGCTTTCCCGGCTCCTTGTACGGCTGGCGCTCGAAGATGCCGGCCTCGGTCAGTTCTTTCAAGCGCGCCGACGCCACCGCCTCGGTAATTCCGACACGCGCCGCAAAATCGTCGAAACGAGTTGTGCCGTAGTAAGCCTCACGAAGGATGAGCATCGCGGACCGAGTGCCGACCACTTCCATTGCCCGGCCGATCGAGCAGTGCGTGGCCTGCCATGCATTTCGATCTTCGAGCACTCCGGCCAGTCGCACTGCGTCCATACACCAAGAATACGCCCTGACTTGCGATAGCCATAGTCAGGGTTTAGGTTGCTGACTATGGAACTCAATAGTCAGCCCGTGCGTACGGGCCCACTTCTCGCGATACTGTCGGGCGCACCGTTTGTCGCCAGCCTGGACTTGTTTGTGGTCAACGTGGCTTTCGGCGATATCGCCAAGAGCTTTCCGGGTCATTCGCTCGGAGAATTCAGTTGGATCCTCAACGGCTACGCCATTGTGTACGCAGCACTGCTCATCCCCCTCGGACGCTGGGCCGATCGCATCGGGCCCAAACGCGCCTTCATCGCCGGTCTTGCACTGTTTACGTTGGCCAGTGCCGCCTGCGCGTTCAGCCCGTCACTCTGGATGCTCGTGGCTTTCCGAATCGTGCAGGCAATCGGTGCCGCAGCACTGACGCCGGCCAGTCTCGGACTCCTGATCAACGCCCTCCCGGCAGCCAAACGTCAATCCGGTGTTCGCATCTGGGCTGCAGCCGGTGCTGCCGCCGCGGCATTCGGCCCTGTTGTCGGCGGCATTCTTGTCGAGGCATCGTGGCATTGGGTGTTCCTGATCAACCTTCCCATCGGAATTGCACTGCTCTACTTCGCTGTTCGCCTGGTACCCGACGTTGCGGAAAAGGATCCGGATGCCGGCATAGACCTGGTCGGCGCCGCATTGCTCATCTTCGGCATCGGCGCCCTCGCTCTGGCCCTCGTCCAAGGACCGGACTGGGGATGGACGGATCCGCGCATCATTGTCGCGTTCGCTCTCGCCGCAATCACCCTGATTACGTTCTGGTGGAGCAACTCCCGGCACGCCGCACCCCTGATTGCCCCGGACCTGCTGAAGGTTCGCACGTTCACCTGGTCCAACATCACCGCAATTCTGTTCAGCGCCACATTCGCCGCCGGACTACTCGCGAATATTATGTGGTTACAAGAAGTTTGGGGCTATTCAGCCCTGCGAACCGGCCTCGCGGTTGCTCCCGGACCGATGATGGTCCCGTTGTTCGCCATTGCGGGTGGAGCACTGACTCGGAAGTACTCAGCCGGCCGTGTCGCTGCGCTCGGCAGCGCGTTCTGGGCTGTTGGCACGCTTCTCGTATTACTCTCTGTCGGAACAACTCCGAACTACGCCGTCGAACTTCTTCCCGGATGGATCATCGCGGGCATCGGCGTCGGCCTGGCACTACCCACCATCCTGTCGCAGGCAACCGCTGACCTACCGGCAGCCCGATCGGCTACCGGTAGCGCGGTTGTCAGCATGAGCCGTCAGATCGGAACCGTGCTCGGCGTCAGTGTTTTGATCGCCGTTCTGGGCGCAGCAGTCGATTACGAGACATTCCGCCAGGCCTGGTGGATCATCTTCGCGATAGCGCTTGTCTCCGCCGTCGCATCTCTGGGTATGACTCCTGCCCCGCCGAGCTTGACTCCCGGCGATACTCCGTCCGGCGTGATCGTGTCCGAAAAGCGCTAGTGGCCTAGAGCTGTCCATTCGGGATCCGGTTTACGTGCCACTACACGAAACACGACCCCGCCCCGTCCACTGCGGTGTACCTCGTCGATCAAGAAGCCCTCGCCTTCGAGGTATCCCACGGGATCGCGAGTGAGATGGTCGGCGCCGAAACGCACGAATAACGGTTCGACAATCTTCATCACGGCACGCGCAACGACGTTGGTACTGGGTCCATGTTCGGCGAGGACAAATCGCCCACCGGGTACCAAGACCCGGAAGGCCTCGGCCGCAGCTCGGCCGGGGTCCGGGATCGTGCAGAACGAATAGGTGGACACGAGCGTATCGACGCATTCGTCTGGAAGGTCAAGTTCCTGCGCGTCACCGTGACGAAGATCGACGCTGATGTCCACACCCTCGGCAACCTTGATGCGAGCACGCTCGAGCATCGCATTCGAGATATCGACGCCGATGACGTAGTCGACGTCTTTCCCGTAGAGCGGCAAGTTCAGCCCGGTGCCCACCGCAATCTCGACAACGCGTCCACGCGCCTTGTCGACTGCCCAACTACGTGCGTCACCGAGCACAAAACGTTCGAAGCGCCCGATCTGCCTGTCGTAATGAGTCGCCATTGCGTCGAAGCTCTTGGCGACCTGCGCTGTGTCTGGTTCGCGCATGATGCCCCGTTCGGTCGGTCTCTTTATGCAGTCTTTCATGCGAGAAGCAGCCCGGGAAGGTTTTGCGGTAACGATCCTCAGCGAACGTGGTCGGGTGTCCACTACTCGCGGGAACGGCACGCCGGTATCGTTCGAGGTGGCTTACCGCCACCTTCGACGTTCAGGGGACAGCAACTTCGTGCGATCACGCAACTGTGTTACCGGATCCATCCGGCCATACTCTTCCACTGATTCCATCGGAGGTCTGTGATGGCCGGCGGACTATTCGCATTGTTCGACGACGTCGCTGCGCTGGCTCGGATGGCCGCTGCGTCGATCGACGATATTGCTGCCGCGACCGGTAAGGCGACGGCCAAGGCAGCCGGCGTGGTCATCGACGATGCCGCGGTAACGCCGCAATACGTTCGTGGGCTGGCGGCCGAACGCGAACTGCCCATCATCAAGCGCATCGCCGTCGGATCGTTGCGTAACAAGCTGCTGATCATTCTGCCGATCGCTCTGTTGCTCAGCCAATTCCTCCCCGGACTGTTGACTCCCCTGCTGATGGTGGGTGGCTGTTACCTCAGCTACGAGGCAGTGCACAAAATCTGGGGCGCAATTTTCGGCCACGGTGACCACCACGACACTGCTGACGAGAATCTTCGCGACGAGGAGGAAGTTGTCTCCGGCGCCGTGCGTACCGATCTGATTCTGTCGGCCGAGATCATGGTGATCGCACTCAACACCGTCGCCGACGAGAGTTTCTGGAATCGACTGATAATTCTTGCCGTCGTGGCTGTGGTCATCACAGTCATCGTCTACGGCGTCGTCGGACTGATCGTGAAGATGGACGACATCGGTTTGCGGATCGCGGAGTCTTCGTCAGGCCTTGCCAAGACCGTCGGTACCGGACTCGTTCGCGGCATGCCGCACGTTATGTCAGTGCTCTCCGTAGTCGGCACTGCCGCGATGTTGTGGGTGGGTGGCCACATTCTTCTGGTCGGCATCGACGAACTGGGCTTCCATCCCCTCTACGACGCCGTTCACCACGGTGAAGAAGCTGTCAAGGACGTCGCCGGCATCGGTGGGGTACTGGCGTGGATCGTCAACACTCTCGCGTCCGCTGCGCTGGGTTTGGTGGTAGGTGTCGTGATCGTCGCTGGGCAGTTGGGTATCAACCGCCTGCTGGCGAAGCGATCAGCCACCGCCTGACACCTGTCGCCTGTGGCGGAGCACCATCTGTTCCGCCACGGCGTGCATGGCACCGCGCAACAACAACGGTTCGAGGACTTCGACGTCCGAGCCCAGACCGATCAACTGCGAGAGCGCGACGTCGAAACTTTCCAACCTCAGATCGACGTCCATCCAACCGTCGACATCGGCCTGGCCGGGCTCGACTCGAGACGCTTCGACGCCCACAACGTCAGGAAGCCTGCGCCAGCCCTCTGCTGACAATCGCACCCGGCAACCGAATCGCAGCAGCGATCGATCGAACTCCGCCATCGACGACGCCCACCACGTCGCCAACTCGAAATCCGCCGGCCGATCGAATGATTCGTCGCCCATCACCGGATCTTCGACGCGACCCACTCGGAACGACAGCGTTCGATCATTCAAGTTCGCGACCAGATACCAAACACCGGCCTTGATCACCAGTCCGAGTGGATCGACGGTACGTTCGCGGTCGCGATACACGAACTGCAGTCGCCGAGAATCCAATACAGCCGACGCGATAATCGGCAATCCAGAAATATCGTCGCTGCCACCGAACCATCCGGGCACGTCCACCAGAATGCGGTCCTGCCACAACCGCGCGCCAGCCCGAAGAGGCGCGGGCATTGTGTTCAGCAGCTTTGCGGCCGCAGATTCGGCAAAGTCCGTTCGGCCCAGATCAGCCGCGATAGACGGCACTCCCAACAGCATGAGCGCCGAGGTCTCGTCGTCGGTCATGCCCGACAGCTTGGACTGCCAACCGTCGAGCAACCTGATGCCGCCACCCGGGCCGCTTTCCGTCCAGATCGGCACGCCGCCGCCGGACAGCGAGGCCACATCGCGATAGACGGTGCGCACGGAAACTCCGAACTCATCGGCCAGCTGCTGAGCGGTGGCGCCGCGACTGCCTTGTAGTCGGAGCATCAGTTGGAGGAGCCGTCCGGAGCGCACATCGGAAACTCTATCCAGTATCACTGACAGAAGTTGTCAGGGTTACGGGTGCAGAATGGCTGGCATGGTTACTTGGAAGCAGTTCTCCGAAGAAGCACCCGCCCTCGCCGAAGCTGTCGAAGCGCGATTGAAGGCCCACAAGCATCACGTCCTCGCGACGCTACGCAAGGACGGATCACCGCGGGTCAGCGGAACCGAGGTCGAATTGTTGAACGGACTTATGGTGCTCGGATCCATGGTCGGGGCCCTCAAAGCCAAGGACCTGCAGCGCGACGGACGGTACGCGCTACACAGCAATCCGGGGCATCACACGATGGAGGGTGGCGACGCAAAAATCGCGGGATCTGCGCGAGAGGTATTCGACGAAGAAATGGACGCGATACTGGCGAGCTATTCGTATGAGGTGCCAAAACCCTTGCACCTCTTTGTTCTCGATCTCAACGAGGTAGTTCACACAACCATCGACGGCGACCACATGCATGTCGATCTGTGGAAGCCGGGCAAGGAGATAGTCCGCTTCACCAAGTGACGTTCTTCTCGCAGTGCTCGCCGTTGGCGGACGTTTCGACCTGCACTGTCGCGTGCGACAGACCATGACTTTCGAGAACGGTTCGTGCTGATTCGAGAACGTGTGAAGAATCTGCGTCACTGGTCAGATGCACTGTCGCAACATCCATTCCGGTGGTCAAGGTCCAGATGTGGAGGTCGTGCACGCCTACCACGTTGGGCAGTGCGGCAAGGTCCGACTGCACTGCCTCGACGTCGACATCGGCCGGAGATGCCTGGGTCAGAATGCGCAACGACGCGGCCGCCAACTTGAGTGCGCGCGGCACCACCCACAGGGAGATGAGCACACCGACCACTACGTCAGCCCAGGTCCAATTGAACAGGAGGACAACGGCACCCGCGATGAGGACGCCGACGCTGCCGACCGCGTCGGCAAGCACTTCGAGGTAGGCGCCGCGCACTGCAAGGCTGTCCTTGGAATCACCGCGCAGCATGAGCATGACAACGATGTTTGCCACGAGACCTGCTGCCGCAGTGATGATGAGTGCGCCACCGGGAATTTCGGGTTCGTCGCCGATCCGGCCGATCGCCTCGTACATCACCCAGGCGGCAACGGCCAGGAGCATCGCCGCATTGGCCATCGCGGTCAAGACCTCGGCGCGATGCCAACCGAAAGTCCGTGCAGCAGTAGTGCTCCCCTTTTTAGCCAGCAGGAGAGCGGTCAATCCCATGGCCATGCCGACAACATCGGTGAGCATATGGCCGGCGTCGGCAAGCAGGGCGAGTGATCCGATGAGGAAGCCGACAGTCGCTTCCAGAACAAGAAACGCAACCAGGATCGCGAGGGCGATCACCATCTTCTTGATGCGCTTCGGTGAGGGGCCTACCCCGACCGAGCCTGCTGCTGAATGACCGTGTGAATGACCGTGCCCTGAAGCCATGATGCCGCTTACCTCCTGAGTTCAACCGATCATATGCATACATTCGCATATATACAATCGGTTCGATCCGCAGCAGGACGAAAGTCTGTGACTCAGTGCTCTGGTTCGTACGCGGGGTGCGGGACCGTCGGCGGCAATGTCGCGATCGCCGAAATCCTCTTCATGCCCGCCACCTGCAGCAAATCGACCACGAGCGACCTGATCTGAGCAAACACGACCGTCGACGAAATTCCGGCATTCTCCACGATCGACGGCTTCAGTTCCTTGGCCACCGACCGCAGCACTCGCGCCGCTTCAGCCTGGTCCGGCTGCTCCCCCGGCTCCGCCAGGATCATTTCCTTCAGGACGTCGACGGCCTTCCCCAACCGTTCCACCTGAGTCACCAACCGTGGATCCAGAATTTCGTCGTCCCGCACCAAGGTCAGGGATCGACGCGAGAGAACCCGGATATTTCGCATCGCATTGTCAATGGGATCGGCAGTGGCCATCAACCGTTCGAGCCGCGGCCGACTGTTCCAGTACAGCGGCGAGATCCGACTGATCTCTTGCCCACCTTGAAGATTGGTGCGCATACCGTCGATGGCGGCCTGGGTGGCGCGCGCTTTGCGCAGTGCTTTCACGATCGGCTCCGGATCGTTGGCGATCAGTCCGTCGGCAACCAACTCCAGCACGTCCGACGCCGTCGCAAGAATTGCGCCCGCATCCTTGCGGGCCCGACGCACCGGATGCGTCGGAATGATCGCGACCACAGCGATACCCACGAGACCACCGACAAGGGCGTCGATCATCCGATCAGGACCACCATTGCCGCCCGGTGGAATCAACGTCGCCACCAACACCGCAGAACTGCCGGCCTGCATCGAGAAAATCGGTCCACTGTTCAATAGAACCGCCACCGACATCGCCAATGCAACGACCAGGGTTATCTGCCACGGGCCACTCCCGATGCCGGAAATGATCAGATCCCCGATACCGATTCCGACGGTGACGCCTGCAACCAACTCGAACGAGCGACGCAACCGGGCACCCAGAGACAACCCGAGTGACACCACTGCGGCAATAGGCGCAAAAAACGGCGCCTGGTGCCCGATCAGCGTGGTGGCAACCCACCACGCCAACCCGGCAGCCAGTGCGCATTGAAGAATCGGCAGCGCCGACGTTTGAAGTCGTCGAACCGACTTACGAACGCGTTCCTTGATGCTGGACGCGCTCGGACGGAAACTGCTAACCGACGCCAAGCGCTTCGGCAGCGTTGGGATCGCAATCCTCGAGCAGGTCAAGGCAGCGTGCGTACTCGTCGGCCTCGCCGATCGCCTTGGCCGACTTGGCCAAAACCGCTACACAACGAAGGAAACCGCGGTTGGGCTCATGGCTGTACGGCACAGGTCCGAAGCCCTTCCAGCCGTTGCGACGAAGCTGATCGAGCCCGCGGTGGTAGCCGGTACGGGCGTAGGCATAGGCCGTGATGGTCTCGCCCTTGTCGAAAGAAGCCTCGGCGAGGTACGCCCACGCGATAGAAGCGGTCGGATGATCCGCCGCTACCTGGGCGGGATCAGCGTGATTGAGCAGTGCCGATTCCGCGTCGTCGTCACCGGGAAGCAAAGTGGGCTTGGGTCCGAGCAGGTCACCGAATTGGGTCATGAGGTTATTGTGCCCGCTTCGATCCTCCAGCACCCGGCCGCCTCACCCGTGGTCGCGGTTACGCCCGAAATACGTCGGTCGCTACGCTGGCTGTGACCAACGATATTGCCTCAAACTGAAGGATTCCCGGTGCCGGACCCGAAAGACGACAACTCGAACAAGATTGAACAGGGTAAGAACTCGATCCCAACCGAACCGGCAACAGTCGTCATCCCCACAGTTGCTAACCCTCTCGCCAAACCTCCGGTCGCCAAACCTCCGGTCGCCAAACCTGAGCGCGCCAAGCCGCAACGAGTGGGAGCCGCTGCCGCAATCCCGCCGGCGCAGCCCGGTCCCATCAGGATCGAACCGGCCAAAATTGAACCGGCCCGGGTTGGACCGACTGCACCCGAGCCGACCAAGCGCAGCGGCAAGGCCTGGTACATCGCTGCCGCAACGGCCACTGTTGCCATCGTCGCTGCGGTCGGTGCGGCGATCTATGTCTCGTCAGGCGACGACGCGGGCGACAGTTCACCGCAAGGACAGGTCCAAACCGCTATCAGCACGTACGTCGACGCACTCAACTCCGGCGATCTGGCGACTCTGCGTACCGCGACGTGCGGATCCCTCGCCGACTACTACCGCACCATCCCGGACGACGCATTTGCGCAGGTCCATCTGAACGCAGTCGCACAGAAGTCGATTCCCCAGGTCAGCGCTGTCGATGCCGTCCGAATCACCGACAACACTGCAATCGCACAGGTACAGGCCAGCATTCCGGCGACGGGCGAACAATCCTGGCGAACGTTCGACCTCGAGCGCGCGGACGGAACCTGGAAGGTCTGCGACCCGAGCCAGACCACCGGGTAAGAACCCGAGAAAACGAAACAGTGCGCTTGCGGAGTCCTTCGGACTCTGCAAGCGCACTGTCGATCGAGCGATTGAGCGATTAGCTTCCGGACACCGAGCGGCCGGCCGACTTCAGATCGTTGCACGCCTCGATGACACGAGCAGTCATGCCTGCTTCGGCCTTCTTGAGGTAGCTACGCGGGTCGTAAGCCTTCTTGTTTCCGACCTCGCCGTCGACCTTGAGGACGCCGTCGTAGTTGGTGAAGAAGTGACCGGCGATCGGACGCGAGAATGCGTACTGAGTGTCGGTGTCGACGTTCATCTTGATGACGCCGTACCGCAGCGACTCTTCGATGTCTTCGACCGAAGAACCCGAACCGCCGTGGAAGACGAAGTCGAACGGGTTCGATCCGTCGGCAAGACCGAGCTTCTTTTCCGCAATACGCTGGCCCTCGGCCAGGACGGCCGGCTTGAGCGTGACGTTGCCCGGCTTGTAGACGCCGTGGACATTGCCGAAGGTGGCAGCAAGAAGGTACTTGCCCTGCTCGCCGAGGCCCAGAGCGTCGACAGTCTTCTCGAAGTCCTCAGCACTGGTGTACAGCTTGTCGTTGATTTCGGCTTCGACGCCGTCTTCTTCGCCGCCGACAACACCGATCTCAACCTCGAGGATGATGCGCGCGGCCTTCGACAGTGCAAGCAGTTCCTTGGCGATGATCAGGTTCTCGTCGATCGGCACAGCCGAGCCGTCCCACATGTGCGACTGGAACAGCGGGTTCTGACCGTTGTTCACACGCTCCTGCGAGATTGCGAGCAGCGGCCGAACGAAGGTGTCCAGCTTGTCCTTGGGGCAGTGGTCAGTGTGCAGCGCGACGGTGATGTCGTACTTGGCAGCGATCACGTGAGCGAACTCGGCGAGTGCCACCGCGCCGGTGACCATGTCCTTGACACCCAGGCCGGAACCGAACTCGGCGCCACCGGTCGAGAACTGGATGATGCCGTCACTGCCGGCGTCGGCGAAGCCCTTGATGGCTGCGTTGATGGATTCGGAGCCGACACAGTTGATGGCGGGAAAGGCAAAGGAATGCTCCTTGGCCCGACCAAGCATCTCGGCATAGACCTCGGGAGTTGCGATAGGCACGGCGGGAGTCCTCCATTTACGTGTCGTTCGGAGCGCTCGGTGATGAGAAAGCGCTTCGTGTGGTCTTAGCAGTATGGCAAGTCCTGATCGCTGCGTCTCTTTGCGGTCTCAGCGCGCGCTGACAACACTGCACCACCATGCGTCGGCGACGCGGCATCAACATGCGTCGGCGACCCTGCATCAACATGCGTCGGCGACGCGGTGACCTGCGCTGGTGGGAAACACTCAGTTATGGCCGGTACTCTGGCCTCCGTGAATGTGCAGGCAGCAACTGAATCCGTGACGAACCTGGCCTTGCTGCCGGACTTCCTCGATCCCGTCCACCTCCTGAACTCGTTCGGCACATGGTTCCTGTTGGGCCTGCTCCTGGTCGTCTTCATCGAATCCGGCTTGCTGTTCCCGTTGCTTCCCGGCGATTCGCTGCTCTTCACGGCCGGCCTCGTGGCTGCTGCCGGTGCCGGTGCCAACGGCGTCGAAGGGTTTGCGCCGCTGTGGCTGCTGCTCCTCACCATCCCGATCGCCGCAATTCTGGGTGACCAGGTGGGGTACTTCATCGGGGCCAAGGGCGGTACGGCGCTGTTCAAGGACAACGACGCACGCATCTTCAAGAAGAAGTACATCGACGAATCGCATGCGTTCTTCGAAAAGCACGGCCCTGTCACCATCTTCCTGGCACGCTTCGTACCCATCGTGCGCACCTATGCGCCGTTGGTAGCCGGCGCCGCGAAGATGAAGTACTCGACATTCCTCATGTACAACGTCATCGGCGGCATCGTCTGGGGTGCCGGCGTGACACTTCTGGGCTACTGGCTGGGTCAGATCTCGTTCATCCGCGACAACATCGACATCATCTTCATCGGCATCGTGTTCGTATCCGTCCTGCCGATCATCTTCGAAATCGGCAAACGTCTTCTGGCCTCACGAAGCGGCAAAACGGCGGATACTTCGATTGCAGACAATTCCGTGCCTGTGACCGAGGAACCCAAGCTCTGATCACCAGAACAGAGGCGAGAAACTGACCACCATGACGACCGCGTCCGGCAGTTTCTCGGCACTCGAAACTGCCGGTCCCCTGCTGGTCTGGATCATCGTCATCACATTCGTCTTCGTCGAATGTGCAATCATCCTGGGTTTGTTCCTTCCCGGCGATTCCCTGCTGATCACTGCGGGAATCGTGCTGGCCGGCCACGACTCCGGTGCGGGTCACGTGTGGGCGCTGTCAGTGGGTGCGATGATCGCTGCGATCGCCGGCAACCAAGTCGGCTACGCCATCGGCCACCGCACCGGTAACCACATCAAAGCCCGCAAGGGCGGCAAGTACTTCACCGAGAAGAACTTGCACCGCGTCAACATCCTCTTGGAGCGGCACGGGTTCTGGGCTGTCCTCATCGCCCGCTGGATCCCGTGGGTGCGCACACTGTGCCCGATGGTCGCGGGCGCAGCGAAGATGAACCACACTCGCTACACGATCGCGAGCACCATCGGCGCAATCATCTGGGCACCTGTGCTGCTGCTCATCGGGTACTACGGCGGCTCATTTCTCGAACGAGTGCCGTGGCTCTTGCCTGGTGTCCTGATCGTGATGACCATCAGCTTGGTGGTCGGCACCGGTCTCGGAATCTGGCAGTACCGCAAGGAGATGGCACGTCCCGCCGAGGACGTGGAGGTCGAGGAAGTTCTCGACTGACAGGTCAGGGGTGCAGGTCAGGAATTCTTGCGCGGATACCCTGCTGCCGAGACGACGTAGGCCGCCTCCATCAGCATCCAACCGCCCACCTGAACCGATAGATCCCGCTCGGGGACGCTCGACGAGCGAACGGTGCCGCCGGCAAATGTGGCGAGCGAACCGGAGAGACTGGGCAAGGTCGCATCCGTCGTCCAATTGTGACCGAACAGCGGCAATCCCTCGATCTGCAGGCGGTTCTTCCACGCTGCTTCCGCCGACGCCAAAACGATCTGGGCCGCGATCTCCTTCGCCCGAATATCCTCGTTGGTCTCCCACGACAGGTTGACGACGACGAAGGCCAGATACCGCGCCAGGATCGCGTTGAACAGGCCACCGTCACCCCCGCCGCCACCGGTGATCACACCGCGATCGGTCAGACCGTCGTAGACAGCGTCGACCAGCGCATGGACACGCTCCCGATGCCTCGGCTCACCCAGCCTCGTCGACAATTCGGTTTCGAGACCGAGGGTCACACCTTGGCAGTACGAGTAGACGGCACGCTCGAGGGTGCCGTCGCGGCGGATACCGTCGAAGATCAATCCGGACTCGGGATCACGCAGAGTTTCGTCGATCCAATCGGCTGTTGCCTGCGCTCGCCACAGTTTTCCGGTGCGAGCGAGCATGATTCCGGCTGGGCCATTGGCGGGTGTGTTGTAGAAATCAGAACCCTTGCACCACGGAATCCCTCCGCCGTCTTCCGGCGCCCAGGAATCGAAGAGTTGAGATTCGAGTGCCTGGACAGCGGTGCGGTGATCGACCGAGAAGAGTCGTTGAGCGCGTTCGAGCGACAAGCCGAGCCACGCCATGTCGTCGTAGTAGTTGTTGGTCCACGCGCTGACATTCCGGACCCGGACGGCACGCGCGACCTTCGCGACACGGCGCCGACGCCGGGGCGTCGGGTCGCGTTCGAGTGCGTCGACGGCAGTGTCGAGCAAGTGTGCCTGCCACCAGTAATGCCATGGCCGGAACATGCGCTCACGCCGCACAGCAGGCCAGGCAACGACGCCCAACGCTGTTCTGGGCATCCCCCACAACCGTCGCAGATGCCGACTGACTATTGCCCCTTCGGCCGCGTCTGCGCGCTCTGCCCACACTTCCTGCATAGGACACATCCTGGTCGCTCGGAGCCGCGTGCGCTAGCCGGTAACTGCTGCCGCGGCACTCAGGTCAACGAGAGTCGCGAAGATCTGCGTGCTCGCGCACCCACGCGTGCATCGCGATACCCGCTGCCACACCGGCGTTGATGCTGCGTGTCGAGCCGAACTGCGCGATCGATACCGTCATGGACGCAACCTCTTTCGCGAGTTCCGTCACTCCGGGGCCTTCCTGCCCGAACAACAGGATGCAGTCTTTCGGAAGGCTTGCCGTTTCGAGCGGAACCGATCCGGGAGTGTTGTCGACGGCAACGATCGTGAGCGAATTCTCACGCGCGTATTCGACGAGTTCACCGATGTCGGCGTGGTGAACAATGTGTTGGTACCGGTCAGTGACCATCGCTCCACGGCGGTTCCACCGACGTCGGCCCACGATGTGTACTGCTGCCGCGGCAAAGGCGTTGGCCGTGCGCACCACCGTGCCGATGTTGGCGTCATGCGCAAAGTTTTCGATCGCGACATGCATGGGATGACGCCGGGAATCGATGTCGGCGACTATCGCTTCGCGTGTCCAATACCGATACTCGTCCAACACATTTCGCCGGTCACCCTCCGCCAGGAGTTCCCGGTCGTACCGCTCGTCCGACGGGAGTTCCGTTCCATGAAACACGGCCCACGGTCCGACGCCGTTGGGGTTCTCGCCCCATTCTGTCGGGCCGACCTCGTCGGCCGGATCAACGCTCACGTCGGACATCAGAACACCTCGTTGGAATCGGCAGCCACGGTGAAGCCGTGGGTTGTCTGCTCATTGACACACGAGACATCCGTCGCCGTGGTAGTACATGTGAAGCCCAGCTTAGCCAGTGGTGTTCCGGCCGGAAGCACCGGATCGGCGTCGGGTCCGCCAGAGGTGTACAGCTGACCACCCGAGCACATGAATGCGCCCTCACCCTCATTTTCCACCCGAATTCCGTTGCCCCAGTTGACCATACAATTTTCTGGGCGCGGCGGAATCGGAGTGGTCGTTCCCTCACACCCCGCCTCGGTGCGTGTGGGCAGTTTGATGATGCCGCACTGGAAATTTCCGTCCGGACTGGTGAAGTAGTACGACTCGTTGCGCTCGAAGTGCACGTCGGTGAGGGTTGTCGTCGGGGCCACGGTGGTCGTGACGGGCACCGTCGTGGTGGTTGTTGTCGTGGTAATCGGAACCGTCGTTGCCGTCGGGGTGGCCGTCGGAACTGTCGAACTGGGCAGTGCCGCCACAGTCGGTTCCGATTCCGCCTCTCCGCCGCACCCGGTCAGCAGCAGTACCGAACTCACGCCGACACACAGCAATCCCCAGCGAACACGAACCACTCGAACAACCTCCACGCACGTCTTTTCTCGACCGACGAGTCGAACATGAACTATATCGCGAGACCGACTACGTGCTGGTCACACGCTTGTTGGTCAATCTCGACAGCCAGGCCGGCGAGAATCCGGACACCGCAAGAAACAGTTTTGCCTGCACGCCCACGGGATAGTGAACCTTGGGGATACGCCCGACGCCGCGGGTGGCATCCCACAGTTCCGCAGCGACATCGCTTGCGGTGAGCTTGATCCCGAGCGAACGAGTGGCACCGGTATCCATTCCGGTGACCATCGCCGTTTGAACGAACAAGGGCCACAATGCAATTACCCGAATGTCATGGGCAGCCCATTCAAGGTCGAGCGCCTCCGTAAGCCCTCTGATTGCAAACTTGGTGGCGCCGTAAGTTGCCAGTTCCGGTTGTCCGTAGATGGCCGATGCCGAGCACAGGTTCACCACCTGAGCCCCCTCGGTGTCGCGCAGATACGGAAACGCCGAATACGTGCCGTTGAGGGTTCCAGTGACATTGATGTCCACCATTCTCCGATGCGCGGCAAGGGAAATATCCTCGAATCGTCCGGAAGACAGTACGCCCGCATTGTTGACCAGGATGTCGAGACGACCCGATGCCCCGGTGAAATCGGCCAACTGTTTCGACCACTGATCCGAGTCGGTCACATCCAACGCGCCGGTCACGACCGTGCCACCGAATACTCCGATCTCGGCAGCCAACGTCGCCAGGCCAACCTCGTCGATGTCGTACGCACCCACGCGATACCCGTTGCGCGCGAACAACAACGCGCTCTCCCGTCCGATTCCCGCTGCCGCGCCGGTAATGAGGACACTCCGCTCGGCCATCCGTCAGACCTTCTTACGCCCGAGCGCGAGCATGCCCTCGACCAGCATCAACTGCGCAGCCGCATACGACGCCAGAATTACGCCCTCGGCGGCTGCTCGGCCCGCATTGCCGCGAATGAACAAGCGTCGCACCACGATCAGTCCGTCCGAAGCGGTGAACAGGACGCCACCCAGACCGAGCCACGATCGTCGGTCGCCGTTCGGCACCACCACGTCGAGCACCGACTTCGATTGCGGTGACAAACCGGGATCCGCCGACAGCGTCGAGGTTGTACCCAACATAAACCCGTAGCCGGTCAACGGCGTCGACACCGACGGCGCCTTCGCGCGCAGCAGGCCAGAAGCTGTGGACCATCCACTGATTCGCGGTTTGAGCGCAGCCTTCGTCGGCCTCGCGCCCCGACGCAGCAACAGCGCCGAATAGCTTGCCTGCATCACCGCGAACGACGACGCACCCTTCACCAGTCGACCGTCGTTGTCGGGGTCGATCATGAACACATCGCCGATGGTTGCCGCAGCAAGGCCGGCCAGAAGCAGAGCGGTGTCCGCAGTTTCCGTCTCGGATCGCTTGCGCAACACCCGCGCTGCGAGCGACGGTGCGATCAGCGGCTTGGCGATCTGCTGAACACGCTCGTTACCGAGCACTGCTCCCGCTACGGTTGCCGCCGTCGCTGCCGCAAAAACTGCGTGCTCGATGCCCCACTTACCTGCCATGCCAGTCCTCCTCGCTTTGCGGCACCTGAGTGAAAGACCGTCCGAGACGGAGGTGGTACCGCGTCAGAGTCGACCGTACTGGGTAATTCAGGCAGCATCGCGGGATTTGACGTCCGCGCCGTATTCGTCGACGTAGTCCTGACCGGAGAGGTCGCACAGAGTCGCCATCAGTTCGTCTGTCGCGGCGCGCACCACAGCCTGGTTGGCCCGCAGTTCGCGATACCGCGAGAAATCGATCGGCGCCCCCACAACGATTCGAACCTTGCTGAATCGCCACATCCGGGTACCGGGAGGATTCACCGCGTCACCACCGTGAACGACAACGGGAATGACCGGGACTCCGGTTTCCAACGCAACACGTACGACGCCCGTCTTACCCTTGTGCAAGCGGCCGTCCGGCGACCGTGTTCCCTCGGGATAGATCCCCCACACTCCACCCGTATCGAGGATTCCGATCGCGGTGTCCAGCGCAGCACGCGACGCGTCGGCCCCCGTGCGATCGATCGGAACCTGACCCGCGCCGCCGAAGAACCAACGTTGCAACGCACCCTTGATGCCGCTGCCCGTGAAGTACTCGCTCTTGGCGACAAACGTAATTCGCCGACGCACCTTCAGCACAAGAAAAAACGAGTCCACGACGGCTCGATGGTTGCCCGCGAGAATCACCGGGCCATGTTTCGGAATGTTCTCGCGGCCTTCTATTGTCGGCCGCCCGAACACCCAGAGAACCGGGCCGATCAATACATACTTGAATAGCCGATAGAGCACGCCGACATCCCCGTCCAGTTGCACAGCATCTACATCACCGATACTAGACACTGTGCGTCCGGCGTCACCGACGAGAAGTTTTACACATTCATTACCCTATGAAATGATACCGGCGTGCCAGATCAAGAACAGCGACTGCACGACCTACTGGTCGAGCTGGTGAGCAACACTCACCGCTTCACAAAAATGGCGACTTCACTTGCCCCGGAACGCTATCCCCGAACGTGGCTGCGTGCGCTGGCCCTGCTCGAAGAACACGGCGAAATGCGTATCAGCGACTTCGCCCGTCTGAACCATTGCTCGCAGCCGTCCGCCACCGCGGTACTACGCACCCTCAGCGAACGCGGACTCGTCGTACGCAGCCCCGACCCTGACGATGCCCGAGCAGTCAGAGTCGCAACAACCGACGTCGGACAAAAGACCCTCGCCGACGGTCGGAACGCAATCGCCGACGCGCTGGTCCCACACTTCAGCCATCTCGAACCCGAACAAATCGAGCGGCTGACACAAGGACTCGCCGAGCTGCGATCCATGATCAACGGGCGTTCCGCCCTGTGAGCCTTTTCGGTAGCGTCCGCTACCGAAAAGGCTCACAAGCGCTAGCCTAAATTCAGGTCTTCCAAGCCCAGCAGTGAGCGGTACTCGACGCCTTCGGCCCCGATGACGGCGTCTGCGCCCGTCGCCCGGTCCACCACGGTTGCCACACCGACCACGATGGCGCCGGCGTCGCGAAGAGCCTTGACTGCCGTCAGCGGAGAGTTACCCGTCGTCGTGGTGTCCTCGACAACAAGAACACGCTTGCCGACCACATCGGGGCCCTCGATCTGACGTTGCATTCCATGCGCCTTGGCAGCCTTACGAACGACAAACGCGTCGATCGGACGACCGGGCGCATGCATGATGGCCATCGCGACGGGGTCTGCGCCCATCGTCAAACCGCCGACGGCGTCAAAATCCCAATCTGCAACCAGGTCACGCAGCAACGAACCGATCAACGGTCCCGCCTTGTGATGAAGCGTCGCACGACGAAGGTCGACGTAGTAGTCGGCTTCCTTGCCCGAAGACAACGTCACCTTTCCATGTACAACAGCCAATTCGCGCACCAGCGCAGCCAAATCTTCACGATCGCTCATGAGTGCTCAGCCTACCGACCGCGGCGCCGTGGCAATAATCATCGGGCTCGACATTTACGTGCGACCCTGACCTCGAGCGACTAGTTTGGTCAGCTTGCGAACCAGCCCCTTGGGAATGAGACGCCCGGCAGTAGTGAGCACCTTGTACTGGATTCCGGGAATGCTGATGACCTTGTTGTCTGCCAAGTCTTTCATCGATGCCGCGACCACCTGATCGACGCTCAACCACATCGCCTTCGGCATCGCGGACATCTCCAGCCCGGCCCGCTCGTGAAACTCCGTATGGATGAAACCCGGGCAGAGAGCTTGGACCTGAACACCAGTTCCGGCCAATCTTCCGGCCAACCCTTCGGTGAACGAAATCACGTACGCCTTGCTTGCCGAGTACGCCGAACTGGTCCCGGGCAGCAATCCGGCCACACTCGCAACGTTGAGGATCGTTCCGTGCGCGGACGCGATCATGCTGGGCAATGCGGCGCGGGTCAGACGCATCACGGCGGTGACATTGACATCGAGTTGAGATTGCAGGAGCGCAGGATCAGAGGTCCAAAATTCACCCGAAGTACCGAACCCGGCGTTGTTGACCAGAACTTCGACGCCCTTGTCCAAGCGATCGGCAACCGCGTCACGCCCCGGTTCCGTCGCGAGGTCTGCAACAAGAATTTCGGATTCGGTGCCGAACATGGTGGACAGTTCCGACGCAAGATCGTGCAGTCTCACTTCGTCGCGAGCGACAAGTACCAGGTCGTAACCGAGCGATGCATATTTTTTGGCGAATCCTGCACCGAGACCTGAAGTGGGTCCGGTGATCAGGGCTACAGGACGCACAGGGCGATCCGAGTTCGATGACGACATACCGGCCACGCTAGTGCGTCACGCCACGAAAAGTGCGGCTTACCGCTGCTCAATCGACGGGGCGGACGGTTCCCGAACGTTGCGGGCCGGAACCTGGTTTCGGTGTGTTCGTGGGGGCGGGTGCCGGCGCGTTTCGACGCTGCGACTCCGGAGCCTCTCGACGCTGCGACTCCGGAGCCTCGCGACGGGGTGCGTCTGGAGCTTCTCGGCGGGGCACATCTCGAACGGCTGACGGTAGGTCGCGCGCTACGGGTGCATCGGAATCACTGACGGCCGGTGCGTCGGAAACATCCGGTCGGGGGCGCGGTCGCGTCGGGTCGTGATCAACTTCGAGTTCGCTCGGATCGGTGACCGGAGGAAGTACGTGCAGGATGCCGGACAACCGGGCAACAGCTTCGATAGCGGCGTCCCAATCGCGGCCGCTGCTCGATACCGGCAACGAACCCAGGGTCCAACGACCCTCACTCCACAGCATGCTCAGAGCCGGGGGAACTGATTCGGTGAACGCGACCATCCGCTGGTCACAGACTCGGCGGGCAATCTCGAGGTCCGTGGCAAATACAACACGCGGACCGATTGCGCCCAGCAGATTGAGGTCGCCGTCCTTGGGCGGTGCCGTCGACTTCAAACGGAGATCGATATCGACGTCGGATCCGATCTCGCGTCGAACAGCCACGATGGTGGCGGTTTCCTCGAGGTCGAAGAGTACGAACTGCTCACCTCGACGTGTTCCGCGCACGACGTCCGTCGCAGTCAGGTAGTCCTGCTTGGCCATTGCTGCGCGATGCCACTCGCCCGCAAGCTGGTCGTCGCTGCCCGTGTACGTATAGCCCTGCGCTTTTGCCCAGATCTGACGTACTCGGCCGGATTGATCGCGCCTCGTTCTGTCGACGTACAGAAGCGCACCCGCTCCGGCGAGTGCTATTGCTGCGAGTCCGAACCACATTCCAGTCATCACTGCTCAGAGTAGCGACTTAAGACGACAACCTCCCGCGACACCCTGACGAATGTGTCCGGTGTGTCCTGGCCGACGTCGGCAGGCGCTAGTTACCGAACGACGGTAGAGACGCGTCGAGGATCGTTTTGGCGGTCATCGTGCCGTTTTCCAGCGGAGTGCCGTCGACGACGATGTTGTCCCCCGGTTGCAGATCTGCGACGGACGAGCGGTTGAAAGCGATCAATGTTGTTTCCGGCGTGGTGAGGATCGTGGTCTGAGATCCGCCGATCGAATTGATGACCAGGGTGGTCCCGTCATTGGAGACGACAGTGCCGACGGCTCCGCCGGCTTTGCCGATCACGTCGCCGAGTCCACCGGGCAGCTTGTCGAGGGGGGATGTCGTCGTGGGCGACGGCGCCGGTGTCGTGGTCTTGGGTTTTGGTGTTGTGGGCGCCGGTGCAGTGGTTGTCGGCGGAACAAATGCCGTCTGAGTTCCGGAATCATTCGACGAGCCGAATACTGACATGCCGATGATCGCGATGACGGCAACAAGAACTCCGACGACGCCGGCTGCGATCCAGGTACCGAATTTGCGACGCTTTCCGCCGTCCGGCGATCCGTTGTCGATGAACGGTTGTTCAGGCGGAACCCCACCACCAGCTCCCCCACCGGCCACCGGATATTGCTCCGAGTACGGCGGGTAGGCCTGCGTCGCGCCTGGTGGCGGCGCCTCCGGATCGAGCTGCGGGTTGTAAGGCGGAAACGCCTGCGTCGGATTCGGCTGGTTCGGCGGGTATTGCTGACCCAGGTACTCGGTGTTCTGATCCGGCCCACCATAGGGGTATTGCTGTTGCCCCTGATACTGCTGTTGACCTTGGTATTGCTGTTGACCTTGGTATTGCTGCGGAATCTCGAAGTGCTCGGTCGGCTGATCCGGGTTCGGGGTGCCGCCGGGGTTTCGCGGATCGTTCTGATCAGTCATGGCTAGCCCACCTCTAGTTCGGACACGGGAGTGCGGATGTACATCCGCCGGTCGAGCATTCAGCCATCCAGCGTAGAACAAAAATCGAAAGCCCCGCCGATCCGAAGTGGATCGGCGGGGCATTTCAGTTCACCCGATCAGGCGCATTCACATGATCAGGACAGAACCAACTGATCTGCATCCTCGCTGACACCGACATGCACGGTGTCGCCGTCCTGGACCTTGCCGGCCAGGAGCAGCTTGGCGAGCTGGTCGCCGATGGCCTGCTGGACCAACCGGCGCAGTGGCCGAGCGCCGTACAACGGGTCGTAACCGCGTACCGCGAGCCACATCCGGGCGCTGCCGTTGACGTCGAGGGTGAGTCGACGCATCGCCAGACGCTTCTGCAACTGCTCGAGCTGGATGTCGACGATGTGCTCCAACTGCTCTTCCGACAGGGCATCGAAGATGACCACGTCGTCGAGACGGTTGATGAACTCGGGCTTGAACGCGCGGCGTACTGCGTCCATGACCTGTTCCTTGTTGCCACCCGATCCCAGGTTCGAGGTCAGGATCAAGATGGTGTTGCGGAAGTCCACCGTGCGGCCTTGACCGTCGGTGAGCCGTCCTTCGTCGAGCACTGCGAGCAATACGTCGAAGACGTCGGGGTGAGCCTTCTCGACCTCGTCGAAGAGAACCACCGAGTACGGGCGTCGACGGACTGCTTCGGTGAGCTGACCGCCGGATTCGTACCCGACGTATCCCGGAGGGGCACCGACGAGTCGGGCCACCGAGTGCTTCTCGCCGTATTCGCTCATGTCGATGCGAATCATTGCGCGCTCGTCGTCGAAGAGGAAGTCCGCCAAGCCTTTGGCGAGCTCCGTCTTACCGACGCCGGTCGGGCCGAGGAACAGGAACGAACCGGTGGGCCGATTGGGGTCGGCGACACCTGCACGTGCGCGTCGAACCGCGTCGGACACCGCTGTGACTGCATCCACCTGGCCGACTACACGCTTGGCGAGTTCGGATTCCATGCGAAGCAGCTTCTCTGTTTCGCCTTCCATCATCCGGCCGGCCGGAATACCGGTCCAGGCTGCGACTACGTCTGCGACGTCGTCGGGCCCGACCTCTTCCTTGAGCATGACATCACCGTCGGAAGCTGCGCCGGAAATCCGGGCTGCCTCTTCCAGTTCCTTCTCCAAAGCCGGGATGCGGCCGTATCGGAGTTCTGCTGCCTTGCCCAGATCGCCGTCACGCTCAGCGCGTTCGGACTCGCCTCGCAAGGTTTCGAGCTGTTCCTTGAGCCCGCGCACCGAGTCGATGGCCTGCTTCTCGTTCTGCCAGCGAGTGCTGAGCTGATTGAGCTTTTCGCGGTCGTCGGCAAGTTCCTGACGCAGCTTGTCCAGCCGCGCCTTGGATGCGTCGTCGGTTTCTTTCTCGAGTGCGACCTCTTCGATCTCGAGACGTCGAACAATGCGTTCGACCTCGTCGATCTCGACGGGGCGCGAGTCGATCTCCATGCGCAGACGGGACGCGGCCTCGTCGACGAGGTCGATGGCCTTGTCGGGAAGGAAACGCGACGTGATGTAGCGATCCGACAGTGAAGCCGCTGCTACCAGCGCGGAGTCCGTGATCCGGACACCGTGGTGCACCTCGTACCGTTCCTTGAGTCCACGCAGGATGCCGACGGTGTCCTCGACCGAGGGTTCACCGACGAGTACCTGCTGGAAACGACGCTCGAGTGCGGCGTCCTTCTCGATGTACTTGCGGTATTCCTCGAGCGTGGTGGCACCGACCAATCGCAGCTCACCGCGGGCGAGCATCGGCTTGATCATGTTGCCGGCGTCCATGGCGGATTCACCGGTGGCACCCGCGCCGACGATGGTGTGGAGTTCGTCGATGAAGGTGATGACCTGTCCGGCACTGTTCTTGATGTCGTCGAGGACAGCCTTGAGGCGTTCCTCGAATTCACCGCGGAACTTGGCACCGGCGATCATGGACCCGAGGTCCAGGGATACGACGGTCTTTCCGCGCAGCGATTCGGGGACGTCGCCCGCGATGATGCGTTGGGCCAGGCCCTCCACGATCGCGGTCTTACCGACGCCGGGCTCACCGATGAGTACCGGGTTGTTCTTGGTACGACGCGACAGCACCTGCACGACACGACGAATCTCGGTGTCGCGGCCGATCACCGGGTCGAGCTTGCCACTGCGGGCGAGTTCGGTGAGATCGGTGGAGTACTTCTCCAGCGCTTGGTAGGTGCCTTCCGGCTCCGGGCTGGTCACTCGTGCGCTACCGCGAACGGTCGTGAAGGCATCACGCAGTGCGACGGGTGTTGCACCGTGGTTTTTCAACAACGTTGCGACGTCGGAATCACTGTCGGCGAGGCCGTACAGAACGTGTTCGGTGGAGACGTACTCGTCGTCCATCTCGGTGGCGAGGTGCTGAGCCGACGTCAGCGCTGCGAGAGCTTCACGTCCCAGTTGCGGAGTGGAGCTTGCGCCGGTGGTCTTGGGCAGACGATCCACCAGGTTCTGAGCTTCGCGATGTACGACGGTGGGGTCGACGCCGACTGCCTTGAGCAGCGGGGCGGCGATACCGTCGGTTTGATCGAGGAGTGCGACCAGCAGGTGTGCCGGTCGAATGTCGGGGTTACCGGCCGACGACGCCGACTGCAGTGCAGCCGTCATCGCAGCCTGGGTCTTGGTTGTTGGTGTGAACGAGTCCACTTGTCACCTTTCTGGCCGGGCTCCGGTCGCCTCAAGCGCGTCGAAGTCGAAGATTTTTGAGCCGCTCCGGGTTGGTACTGCGGCTGTGTCACTATCGTCAACGCGTACAAACTTGAGTCTATTCCGCTCAAGTTTGTTTTCGCTAGGCGCCCTCGTGCTGATTCGTCACTTTCCGCGCCGTACTAGAATTGAAACGAGAGTTGCTGCTGGGACGAAAGGGGTGCGGATTGGATCCGAAGGTGATCGCCCGCCTGCAATCCAGCCTCGATGCACTGACCGACGACGACGAGTCTCGCGCGCATTTTTCGGCACTGTTCTATACGGCTCTCTTTGCTGAACATCCTCTGTATCGCTCATTGTTCCCCGCAGCAATGGAATCACAAGGTCACAGGTTCTTCACCGCGATCCAATTCACGGTGAACAATCTTGCCCAGCATCGGCGTATTCGAAAATTTTTGACGCAGTTGGGCCTCGACCACCGTCGCTACGGTGTCGAGCGTGAGCACTACGAGGCTGCCGGTACGGCACTGAAGCGGGCTGTACGTTCCCTGTACGGGACCAGTTCGCACAGTCGCTACAAGTGGACGCCCGAACTCGACGAAGCCTGGACTGCGTTCGCCGATTTTGTCGTACAGACGATGTCCGAGGGCGCCGAGTCCGATACGACGCCGGCGCTGTGGGGCGGCACCGTCGTCAGTCATGAGCGGGTGCTCGACGATCTTGCGATCGTGCGCCTCGAAACCGACCCTCCCATTCCGTACGGCGCCGGTCAGTACGTCGGAGTTCAGATTCCGCAGCGCCCGCGGATGTGGCGGTACTACTCCCCCGCTATCCCGGCCAATCCGTTCGGCCAACTCGAATTCCACATCCGCAAGGTGTCGGGCGGTTGGGTGAGTCCGGCGATCGTCAACGAGACCCATGTCGGTGATCGTTGGGTCATGTCCACCCCACTCGGTGGTCTGGAGGTCGACTTCACCTCCGACCATGACGTTTTGATGATCGGCAGTGGGACGGGCATCGCACCGTTGCGCGCCCAGGTGATGGAAATGGCGCAGCGCTCGAACAATCCCCGGGTCCACCTCTTTGTGGGTGGACGCTATCCGTGTGACCTCTACGATCTCGAGACGCTGTGGCACATTTCGCTCAGCAATCCGTGGCTGACCGTGGTTCCGGTGTCGGAGGAACCTGAAAATCCGTGGTGGCACAACGGCCCGGTACTCGAACCACCATTCGGAATGCACTCTCGATTGACAGGACCCATCGGCAGGGTCGTGGCACAGTTCGGGTCGTGGGCGGACCGCCAGATCCAGATTTCGGGTTCACCGTCCATGATCAAGACCACGATCTATGCACTACGCGCCGGCGGCACTCCGATCGACCAGATCCGGCACGATCCGCTCTACTGACAAGCAGGAGAACACTCTCATGGCCCAGCGAACCTGGTCGAGCACCGTCGTCGAACATCACCGCCTCCGTGAGGATTTGGCTGTCGTTCGACTGATCGGCGATGTCGTACCGTTCCGGCCGGGCCAATATGTCGACGTCAGTGTGCCGCAGAATTCACGACTGCTTCGCCGGCTGTCCCCCGCGCTGCCGCCGTCACAAGACGGGAAGATGGAGTTCCACGTCAAAACTGTTCCCGGCGGCTGGGTGAGCGGCAAGATCGTGAAGGACACGCAACCCGGTGACACGTGGCAGATTCTCGATCCCCGCGGAGATCTGTCGGTCGACGTGAACGGCCCTCCGGTCGTGATGATCGCCGGCGGAACAGGTTTGGCACCGATGCGCTCGATCATCCTCGATCTTGCACAGTCACCGAACCCGCCCCTGGTGTACCTGTTCTTCGGTGGCCGTACCCTTCGCGACCTGTACGCCGCAGACATGCTGTGGTTGCTCGCTCACCAATTTCCTTGGCTCCAACCAATTCCCGTGGTCGAAGACCTCACCGACGCCGGCCCACCCGACGAGTGGTTCGAAAGACTCGGTGTAGATATCGGTTTCGGCGAGGACCATCTGGTGGAAGGAACCTTGGCCGACGTCGTCGCGTCGTACGGGGCCTTCACCGAGCATCAGGTGTTGCTATGCGGATCGGCCGCAATGGTGCGTTCGACGCGAGATCGTCTGATTGCGACGGGAACCCCCGCCGAGATCATCGCCTTCGATCCCTACTGAACGCCGTAGGTCGGGTCACTGCGGACAGTTGCCACGTCGATCCCGGCCGCCCGAAGTCGAAACTTGGTGCTGTTCACCATCGATTCGTTCCCGACCAACTGAATGTCGTGACCCGACCACGTGCCGTAGGACGTGACGACCTTGCCGACCTTGCCGGTGATGCGTTCGGGAAATCCCAGTGGAGGTAACGGTTCGGGTTCGGTATGCCACCACGGGTTGGAGCCTTCTTCCGACACCGGAATGACTGTGAGCCAGGAGTGCTTTTCGGCGAGCGTCCACAGAAACGGAAGGTCGTACAGGTCGCACGGGTACTGACCGGAGTAAAACAGGTGAACCCTGCGGGTGTTGCCGCGACGAATCAGTTCGAGGATCTGCGCGCGAAGCGGCGCGAGACCGGTACCCGACCCGATCATCAGCAGGTCACGGATGTTCTCCGGCAGACCGAGCGCACCGATCGGCGAACCGATCACCCACGTATCGCCGACGGCGGTCTGGTTGACCATAGGCGGGCTGACCCAGCCGCCGGACACATGCCGGATGTGGAATTCGACGATCCCCGATCCGTCCGACGGATTGGCCGGCGAGAGATACCGCCACATCCGTGGTCTTGCAGCTACCTGGACGCTGACGTACTGGCCTGGCCGATAGTCCATCGGCTGATCGAGCTGCAGGCGCACTATCGCAACTCCCTTGATGACGGCTCGACTTTCGATCACCGTGGCCGTCCACGCGCGTGGCCCGTCCGCGGCGTTGGCGGCATCTGTCATCGCTGCACCGATCACGGACAGAGTGTTGCGCCAGGCACTGTCGACTTCCTCGGTCCACATCTCGGCGCCGCCGAACAATTCGAACGCCTCGATCATCGAGTTTGCGACATCGTTGTAGTGCTCGTCGGTCACACCGTATTTGCGATGATCCCGGCCCAACTGAGCGAGGTACTCGAGCATCTCGCCGGACTCGTCGAGGTTTTCGACGACGTAACCGATGGCCGTGAACAGACGGTCGCGCTGCACATCCATCGCGGCCGGAAAGAACTCTCGAGTTTCGGGTGATCGGGCGAAAAGAAGCGAGTAGAAGGTCCGGGCAAGCCGCTCCGGACCGCCCTCTTCGGCGACGATGGATTTGAAGCTCGACCGGACCAGAGAAATTGCTCGCGAATCCACAGCTCGTCCTCGTCCCGATTTTTCGCGGCAGACCAGCCGCAATATTCCGAGTGCAGCTTATGCCACAAGTGTCCAACTCGTAAATAATTGGCCGGATATGTCACACGTCACTACCAATTTTTCGGTACGACCGTCCCTTTTTCGATCCGGCGTGCAAAATAAGCATGGGTTTCGACACGCTCGACCGTTGAGCTACCGTCCAGCGAAATCCCAACCAGTCAAACAGGAGTCGTGCCGTGGATTTTGTTCGACAGGACGAGTTGCCAATAGGTAGCACGCCCGCTTCGCCACTCGTTTCATCTCCACCGGTGCTGACCGACCTGCAACGACGAGAGCTCGAATGTGTGGAGTTCTTCGATTCACCGGAGCTGAGTCACCTTCCGACATCGCGTCGGCGTGACGTGCTGCGCGAGCTACATCGAACCGGAACGTACCGACAGACCGCCGAGGAGATTCTTATCGGCGCAAAACTTGCGTGGCGGAATCATGCGCGATGCGTCGGACGCGCACATTGGCGCACCCTCAAGCTGCTCGACGCCCGGGGCGCTGTGACGGCAGCTGCTCTGGCCGAAGCATGCTGGGAGCACCTGCGTGTCTCGACGAACGGGGGCGCTCTGCAGTCGGTGGTCACCGTCGGCCCACTGCCGCGCGAAGACGGCCAGGAGTACCGCATTCTCAGTCCGCAACTGATCCGCTATGCCGGATACCTTCGTGACGACGGCACAATTCTGGGTGATCCGTGGCATGTCGATCTGACTGCTCAGGTTACCGCCATGGGTTGGAAGGGTGCCGGAACTCCGTTCGACGTTCTCCCAGTTCTGATTTCGGTTCCCGACGAGCCGCTCCAGTACTTCGACGTACCCACCGATGTGGTTCTCGAAGTCGATATCGAGCATCCCGACTATCCGTGGTTCGCTGACCTGGGCCTCAAATGGCACGCCGTTCCCGCTGTAGCGGACATGGACCTCGATATCGGCGGAATCCGCTACCCGTGTACCCCGTTCAGCGGCTGGTACGTCAGTACCGAAGTGGGCGCCCGCAACTTCAGCGATACTGATCGCTACAACATGCTGCCTACCGTCGCACAGCATTTGGGGCTCGACATGAGCACCGATCGCACCCTGTGGAAGGACCGCGCGCTGGTCGAATTGAACCGCGCAGTTATCCACAGCTACCGCAAGGCCGGCGTCATCATGGTCGACCATCACACTGTCGCAAAACAATTCATCGATCACATCGCCCGCGAGGACAAAGCCGGCCGCACCTGCCCGACGGACTGGTCGTGGGTCAATCCACCGATGTCCAGCTCACTTACTCCGACGTTCCATCGCCTGTACGACGAGCCCGATCTCGACATCCGCCCCAACTTCGTAACCAAAGCGAAGAAGGGCGTGTGCCCGATCACCGGCTGAAGTGAGCACCCCCACTACGCAGTGAGCACCCCTTGCCGCAGGCTGCAAGGGGTGCTCACTGTCAGGAAAGGGTGCTAGCTCGAACCCTTAGACCGCGCGGGCCTGGGCCTCCCAGTAATGCGCGCGCAGTGCCTTCTTGTCGAGTTTGCCCAGCGGAGTGAGCGGCAGGCTGTCCACGAAGTCGATGCTCTTGGGTGCGTGAACGGAACCCTTTGCTGCCTTGACCCGTTCCACCAACTCTTCGGTCTCCACGGTCAGACCAGCGCGAAGGACGACGCACGCTTTGACGGCTTCGCCCCACTTCTCGTCGGGCACGCCGACTACGGCCACGGAAGCGACGGACGGGTGCGCCGAGATGACGTCCTCGATCTCGCGGGGGAAGACGTTGAATCCGCCGGTGACGATCATGTCCTTCTTGCGGTCGACGATGGACATGAAGCCGTCCTTGTCCTTCCGCGCAATATCGCCCGTGTGCAACCAACCGCCACGGAAGGCTTCGGCTGTCTCGGCGGGCTTCTTCCAGTACCCCTTCATGACGAGGGGACCACGAACGCAGATCTCACCGAGTTCACCCTGCGGCACCTCGTTGAGGTCGTCGTCGAGGAGTCGCACGTCGAGCCACGGCACCGCACGGCCACAGGTGGCGAGGCGCTCCGGATCGTCGACGAGGTGCTCTTCCTTGCGCAGCACCGAGATGGTCATGCCGCACTCACTCTGGCCGTAGAACTGGAAGAAGATCTGACCGAACTTCTTGATGCCTTCCTGCAAGCGCGCCGGCGACATCGCAGATGCACCGTAGAACATCGTCTGCAGGCTGGAGACGTCACGCTTTTCGAGATCCGGGTGATCCATGAGCATGTAGATCATGGTGGGCACCAACATGGTTGCGGTGATCTTGTACTTCTCGATCGCTTCCAGAACTGCACCGGGCTCGAAGGCCGGGAGGACGATCAGTGCGCCGCCGCGCAGGAGGGTGGGCGTGAAGAACGCTGCACCGGCATGCGAAAGCGGGGTGCAGATGAGGAAACGATTTTCCTCAGGCCACTGCCATTCCGACATCTGGATCTGGTTGAGCGCCGCGCCGGAACGGAACGTTCCCATGACGCCTTTGGGCTTGCCCGTGGTGCCGCCGGTGTAGACCATGCTGCTGGGGCCTTCGGCGTCGACATGCGCAGCCTTGAGCGGTGCGGGCTCGAAAGTCGCTGCCAGAGCGAGAATATCGATGCCTACTTCGGACGGGCCCATCGACAGGAATCGGGTGATCGAAGGCGACGACGCCTTCAGTTCGGCCGCCCGAGCCTCGAAATTGTTGGAGTCGAAGATGAGCGTTTCGATCTCGGCGTCGTCGACGATGTACGTGTGGTCGTCGAGCGAGCCCATCGGGTTGAGGGCAGTCGCTCGGCAACCGGTGATCATCGTGGCACCCATGCTGATGAGAACCTCGGGGCGGTTCTTGGACAACATCGCGGTGCTGGTGCCCTGGGTGATTCCGAGCGATGCGAGCGCCTGCGCGAAGCAACTGATCTGATCTCGCATCTCGCCGCCTGTCAGCACGACATCGCCGATGTAGAGCGCAGGCTTGTCGTGGTTCATTTCCAGGGCAGTGATAAGCAGGTCCGGACCGTAGACCGGTCGGTGCAGGTCAGCGTACTCGTCTGTCATCTGGATTCCTTCGGCTCGGCGCGGTGAGATGTGGTGCCAGTCACGCATTTGGTAATCAGAATTGCACACAACTGGAACAGGTTCCACAGGGGGCTTCGCCCCCTGTGCGCCTTTTCGGTAGGTCCAACTACCAAAAAGGCGCACAGGTCCCTACTGCACAGCGAATGCGACGCGGGCGAGGTCCGCCTCAGTTTCCCGCGCCGGCACATCGTCGAGATCGACGCGTACGGATCGCACCGTGCCGACAAATCGATCCGCATCCGTGTAGTCGGAACTGATCGAGATGCCGTGGCATCGTCCGATCGTCAGTAGACCGGTGCCTCCGATGTAGAACGGCGTCGTTCGTTCGATTCGATCCGACCCGACAACATCGCCGTCCACCAGCAGCACGATCCGCGCGCCCATTCCCAACTCGTCGCCGTCGTAATGCAGCTCCATTCGAAGTTCACGGGTACCTGGCTCGATCACCCGACTGCTGCGAACATGCTGCACGTACAGGTCGGAAACGTTGTTGCAATAGGTCAGACAACCGTCGTGCAGGTACAGACTCCACCCGCCGTCCGCACGCGCACCCTGCGCGACGACGACGCCGGTTCGCCCGGACTCCGTCAAGTCGACATCGGCCGTGATCGCGTGCGAACGGTTGAACAACTTTGGCGACGCGTCCGGCAGTAGCGGTGGCATCGTCCCGGGATAGGTGACCGAGCTCCGCACCTTGGCGTCGACGCCTTTTCGCAACCTCTTCATCCGGGTGTTGTCGAGTAGCACCTGATTGCGAGTTGCTTCCCGCTCGAACTCTGCCTGCAGTTCGGCAAGCTTCTCCGGACGCGACCGAGCCAGATCGGCGGCTTCCGTCCAGTCCGTGTTCGTGTCGTACAGCTCCCACATATCGTCCTCGAACGGCCGGTCGCCGGTCGCCGGCTGCATCGGGACGCGGTGAGCCGTGCACGCCACCCAACCTTCGTGATAGATACCGCGGTTGCCGAATATCTCGAAGTACTGTGTGGTCCGACGGTCCGGTTCGGCGGCATCGTCGAAGCTGTAGCGCATCGACACGCCGTCCATCGGCTGCTGCGTCACCCCGCCCACGATCTCGGGTTCGGGGATCCCGGCTGCATCCAGAACAGTTGGCACGATGTCGGACACGAAGTGCCACTGTTCACGGATCTCGCCGCCCGATTCGATTCCCGACGGCCAGTGGACGATCAACGGGTTGCGGGTACCGCCGTAGTGCGACGCGACCTGCTTCACCCACTGATACGGCGTATCCATCGCGAGCGCCCAACCGATCGGATACTGCGGGGCGGTAGTCGGTCCGCCCAATTCTGCACGCTTTTCGATGATGCGCGCAGATGTGTCCTGAAGGCCGTTGAAGAGGATTCCCTCGTTGGCGGTGCCGAGCATTCCGCCTTCACCGGCGGCACCGTTGTCGCCGAGTATGTAGAACACCAGGGTGTCGTCGAGTGCGCCCATGTCCCCGAGAGCGTCGATCACCCGGCCGACCTGAGCGTCGGTGTGCTCGGCGAAACCGGCGTACAACTCCATGAGAAGTTCGGCAGCGAGGCGATCTTCTTCACTCATCGAGTCCCATTCCGGGATGAAGTCGAGCCAGGCTGTCATCTCCCCGTCTGTCGGGACGACGCCCAGTTCGTGCTGACGCGCCAAGGTGATGTCGCGCTGACGATTCCAGCCGTGCGCGAACTTCCCGGCATATTTGTCACGCCACTGCTGAGGAACTTGGAGCGGTGAATGAGTAGCTCCGAGAGCAAGATACGTGAAGAACGGCTTCTCCGGCGCCACAGCCTGTTGGTGCCGCACCCAGTCGACGAGGCGATCTGCCAAGTCTTCGGAGAGGTGATAACCGTCGTCAGGCGTACCGGGAGCATCGACGGGCGTGATGCCGTCGTAGAGGGCCGGATAGTACTGATCCGTCGAACCGCCGAGAAATCCGTAGAAGTGCTCGAATCCTTCGCCCGTCGGCCAGCGATCGAACGGCCCCGCCGGCCCGGTCTCGACGCCAGGTGTCTGGTGCCATTTGCCGAAAGCGGCTGTGTTGTAACCATTCGCGCGCAGCGTCATCGCAAGTGTTGCGGCGCTGTCGGGACGCACGCAGTTGTAGCCCGGATCGGTGCTCTCGAAGTTGGTGACCGTACCAAATCCCACAGCGTGAGGATTGCGACCTGTCAGCAATGAGGCCCGGGTCGGCGAACACAGTGCTGTTGTGTGAAATCTGTTGTACTTCAACCCATTATCGGCCAGCCGCTGCGCCGTGGGCATGTCGATCGGACCTCCGAACGGAGAACTGGCTCCGAACCCCATGTCGTCAACCAATACGATCAGCACGTTGGGGGATTTACTCGTCATAGGAATACCTTTCAGTTCCGACCGTTGAATACTGTGTCGGGGCTCAGCAGTACATCCGCTCTATTTCCAGGCGACATTATTCGGTGTGCGCGCCTTGTCGACAGATAAGCTCCCGTGTGGTGGAACACCGGATCCCACCGAACAACCGTCGTCGGCGCCGATGGCAACCTGGTCCCGCCTACTGAAACCGGCACGTCGTTCGATGCCTGGTCAGCGCGGCATCCGAGCAGACTCCCCCCGCGAACTCCCAATCAGCGGGAGCGGCGGATGCTACTGACGCCAGCCTCGTTAGCGTTGCCCTTACCCACTCGAACGGCCGACTCCGGCCGTGGGAAACGGAGGTTATCGTGACTGCAATGCTTGTCGACGAGAATCCCTTGGCGCACGCGGTGCTGCCGACATTTTCGGCCCTCTACGACGCATCCGCCGGATTGAACGACGCGTCGATAGACGAACAGGACGTCGTGTTCTTCGGCCCGCCCAACCCCGCGGACACCGTTGTCGGCAATATTCGCGTCCTCGAACAACTCCCGGTGGCCGACAGCAGTACTTCGCGGATCGCCCGTACAACCGAGTACCGCGACATGTACGGACACCTGGTTGCCGAAGTATTCGTATCGGGAATCGTCGACGGCTCCGCGCCCAGTTCCGTCTCCGACAAAAACTCGTCCGCTCTGGCCGCCTACGCCGCAACCGAATTCGGCGTGGAGAGCATCAGACGATTCCGGACCCGGATCTTCGTGTCGGAAGCCGACAGCACAAGCCTCACCTATACCTGCACCCCGATCGCCCAGTATCAGAAGGACGCCGAGCGCGTTTCCGACGTCATTGTGACGGCAACCGATTCCAACGGGACTGTCGCCGCTCGGGCCTGGGCAACAGTGACGGAGGCTGCAGCGTAGTCTGCCTCGGCCGGCATTCCATCAGACGGGAAGATGCCTTCACCAGCCGATACCTCGATGATTAAGTGTCACCATGTCTGCGATCAAGTTCAGCATGTCCTCACAGTCGTCACCGATCACCGTCGCCGACTACCGAGAACGTGCGCGTCGTGCGCTTCCCGGAATGATCTGGGCATACGTCGACGGCGGCGCCGAAGACCACGTGACGATGCGAGCCAACGTCGACGATTTCGACAAGTGGTCACTTCGTTCACGGGTACTGACGGGAAATGACGGCCGGGGGCTCGCTATCAAGGTCGGGAACACGGCGCTGGACCTACCAGTCTTCCTGTCCCCCACCGGAATGACCGGTCTCGTCCATTGGACCGGGGAGCGCGCTGCAGCTCGGGCAGCGGAACGTGTGGGCACTCGCGCAGTGATCTCCACCGCGTCGAGTTACACCGTCGAGGAGATCGCGGACGCCACATCCGAAGACCATTTCTTCCAGCTCTACCCGTGGACCAATGCCGGCACCGGAGAATCGTTGGCCAAGAAGTTCGTCGACCGCGCCGCCGCAGCCGGGTACAGCGCACTGTTTGTCACCGTGGACGTACCCGTACCCGGGAATCGGGAAGGGGAACGTAAGCGCGGCATGGGAATTCCGCCCACACTCTCACCGTCGCGAATGCTCGATGCGGCCCGCAAACCGCAGTGGGCCTACAACTTCCTGAAGCACCAGCGGATCTCGTCTCGCATGCTCGTCGACGAACGGGGCGCAGCCGCCGCAGTGCGGTCGGCGAAAAAACAGGTGAGCCTTCTCCGTCCGGAACTCTGCTGGAGTGATCTAGAGAAAATCCGCGACCTCTGGGACGGTCCGATGTACGTCAAAGGCATTCTCGATCCCGACGACGCCGCAACGGCGGTTCGATTGGGCGCCGACGGCATCGTGGTGTCGAATCACGGTGGGCGACAACTTGACGGCGCGCTGTCGAGCATCGAAGCGCTGCCGGCGGTGGTCGATCGGGTGGGCGGCGCCAACGGAGTTCCGGTATACCTCGACGGCGGAATTCGACGTGGCAGCGACGTAGTGAAAGCGCTTGCCCTGGGAGCGAGCGCCGTCGGCATCGGCCGCCCGTACGTCTACGGATTGGCAGCCGGCGGCGAAGACGGTGTCGCGCATGTTCTCGAGATCTTCCGGGAGGAGATCTCCCGGACTTTGACCCTCATGGGGCTGAGTGGCATCGCCGAACTCGACCGCTCACATGTTCTCCGACGCACCTGAAATACCGCACCAGAGCACCATCGTTCCATCCAGCGGGAGAACCCGTATCCGCAGCTACGCCCTGACGCTTCTATGTGATGGATCACATTACTGAAGCGTCGTCAGGCGCGGCTCGGAGGAAGACATGTCACTCGGCACGGACTCACCCACGACAGCGGACGAAGAAATTCGAGAAATCGAAGCGGCCGCCGCCCCAGAACGATTCGCGCGGGGGTGGCATTGCCTCGGGCTCAGTAGGACGTACCGCGACGGTAAGCCGCATCAGATCGACATTTTCGGCACCAGCTTGGTCGTGTTCGCCGATTCGAAGGGCGATATCAAGATCCTCGACGCCTATTGCCGCCATATGGGTGGCAATCTCGCGCAGGGCACGGTCAAGGGCAATTCGATTGCGTGTCCGTTCCACGACTGGCGTTGGGGCGGCAACGGAAAGTGCACGGACATTCCGTACGCACGACGTGTTCCGCCACTGGCGAAGACCCGCGCCTGGACGACGCTCGAGAAGAACGGCCAGTTGTTCGTCTGGAACGATCCGCAGGGAAATCCCCCACCCGCTGAGGTCACGATCCCCGATATCGAGGGTTTCGGGGATGGCGAATGGTCCGACTGGAGTTGGAACACCCTCTCCATCGAGGGATCGCATTGCCGCGAGATCGTCGACAACGTGGTGGACATGGCCCACTTCTTCTACGTCCACTTCTCCTTCCCGAGATACTTCAAGAACATCTTCGAAGGCCACATCGCCAGCCAGTACATGGAATCGGTGGGACGCGAGGACGTCCAGGACATGGGTACCAGCTACGCCGATCCCAATGCTGTACTTCGTTCGGACGCCTCCTATTTCGGTCCGTCGTACATGATCGACTGGATCAAGCAGGAAGTCGACGGAGGGGTCGTGGAGACGGTCTTGATCAACTGCCACTACCCGATCTCGAACAATGCGTTTGTGCTGCAGTACGGCGCGATGGTCAAGAAGATGCCAGGCATGAGCGACGAGGAAGCCGCCGACATGGCTGCGCAGTTCACCGACGGAATCGAAGGCGGATTCCTTCAGGACGTGGAGATCTGGAAGAACAAGGCCCCCATCGACAATCCGCTGCTCTCCGAGGAGGACGGCCCCGTTTATCAGATGCGTCGCTGGTACAGCCAGTTCTACACCGACATCGAAGACGTCACCGACGACATGACGAAGCGTTTCGAGTTCGAGATCGACACCACCCGGGCAGTTGCGAATTGGCGGAAGCAGGTCGAGGAGAACGTCGCGGCACGCGAAGCTCTGGCGCTCGAGTCGAATTCCTGATCCAACCACTCTCTTGATCCAGCGAAAGACACAGGGACACAGATGACGTACGAAGTACTCGAACAGGTCAACTTGATGGCCGACGACCTCTTCGCGGAGGGCGTCGAAGCCGAGAAGCTGGGCCGCTTGGCGGACGACACTGCCAAGAAGATGAAGGCAGCCGGATCCATCCGGATGCTGCAGCCCAAGGAATACGGCGGAATGGAAGCGCATCCGCGTGAGTTCGCCGAAACGGTGATGCGGACGGCATCACTGAATCCGTCGGCAGGATGGGTCCACGGAATCGTCGGAGTTCACCCGTGGCAGTTGGCATTTGCCGATCCGAAGGTGCAGCAGGAAATCTGGGGATCCGACCCGGATACCTGGATGGCGTCGCCCTACATGCCCGGCGGATTGTGCATCCCCACCGATGGTGGCTACAAGTTCTCCGGCCGCTGGCAGTTCTCGTCCGGCACCGATCACTGTGATTGGGCATTCCTGGGCGCCATGGCCGCCGACAAGGACGGCAACATGGAGATGCCGCCCCGCATGCTGCACGTGATCATTCCGCGCACCGACTACCAGATCATCGAAGACTCGTGGGATGTCATGGGTCTGCGCGGCACGGGCTCGAAAGACCTTGTGGTCAAGGATGCTTACGTCCCCGACTACCGCGTGATGGATTGTGACGAGGTCATCGACGGTACGGCCGTCCGCAAGTACGGACGCACCGAAACGCTGTACCTGATGCCGTGGTCGAACATGTTCCCCCTCGGCATCACCGCCGCGACCATCGGCATCTGCGAGGGAATGCTGTTCCACGCCAACGAATATCAGGCTGATCGCATCAATGCCCAGGGCACCGCAATCAAGGATGACCCGTACACGCTGTTCGCCATCGGCCAGGCCACTGCCGATATCCGCGCTGCGCGAGACACCTTGCTGGCCAACGTGGACCGCATGTGGGATCGCGTGGACGCCGGCAAGGAAGTGACGTTCGAGCAGCGCGCCGAAGGACGCCAGACTCAGGTTCAGGCCGCCTGGCGCGCCATCAATGCCATCGATCAGGTCTACCCCCGTTGCGGCGGAAACGCGCTGCGCATGGACAAGCCACTGCAGCGCTTCTGGCGCGACGCCCATGCCGGCCAGCACCACGCAATTCACGTCCCCGGCACCGTATTTCACGCTGCCTCACTGAGCCGCCTCGGCGCCGACCCGCAGGGTCCGCTGCGGGCCATGATCTGACCAGGAGACACACACGATGACACACACCGATATCAAGGGACTTGGCTACGTCAAGATCTCGACCAATGACATGGCACGCTGGCGCACTTTCGCTTTCGACGTCCTGGGCTTCGCCAAGGGCAGTGGACCGGACGAGAACGCACTGTACTTGCGCCTCGACGAGCGCGCTGCCCGCATCGTCATCGTCGAGGGTGAGCGCGACGAGATCGTCAGCATCGGCTGGGAGGTCGCCGACCACGCGGCGCTGCGACGCGTACAGGCTGCTCTGGAGAAGTTCGGCACTGCCGTCGAACAGCTTTCCCTCGCAGAAGCCGATGCACGACGAGTCGAAGAGGTAGTCACCTTCACCGATCCCGGCGGCGCCACCATCGAGATCTTCCACGGTGCAGTTCTCGACCACAGCCCCGTCGTGACACCGTTCGGTGCTCGATTTGTCACCGGCGCACAGGGTCTCGGCCATGTGGTGCTTCCGGTCATGGACAGCGCCGCAAGCTTCGACTTCTACACCGAGGTTCTCGGCTTCTATCCGCGCGGCGCCTTCCGCATTCCCGCGCCGCCGGAATACGGTCCGATGCGTGTTCGTTTCATGGGCGTCAACGAGCGTCACCACAGTTTGGCGCTGTGCCCCGCCCCGCACGGCGGCGCACCGGGTCTGGTTCACATCATGGTCGAGGTCGATACCCTCGATGCCGTCGGCCAGGCCCTGGACCGAGTAGTCAAGGACGGTTTCTCGGTGTCCTCCACTCTGGGCCGACACACCAACGACAAGATGGTCTCGTTCTACGTCCGCGCTCCCGGCGGCTGGGACATCGAGTTCGGCACCGACGGTATGACGGTCGATCAGGATTCGTACTCCGCCGAGGAGATCACGGCAGACAGCTACTGGGGCCATGACTGGTCGGGCAGCGAACCGCTAGCTGCCATGTAGGCGTTCCGCAGTACAGAAAGGGCTTGCGCGAGAAATTCGCGCAAGCCCTTTCTGCGTTCGGCAGCCACCACATCTGAGGATCTTCGGTGATTCACTTCACAAACCGCGAACTCTATGACACTATTCCTAATTGAAATAGCCAGTTCGCTGGATTCAATCCACGAGGAGTGAGGCACACGATGACGATGACACTGCAGTCCGTGGACACGCTGGAGAGCGACTCTGCACCAACGGCCGTTCTCGATCGCGTCTCGGTCGTCCTCGACGCCTTCGAGGGACCCGGCCGGTTGACCCTCGCCCAGATTGTTCGACGCACCGGACTACCTCGATCTTCCGCGCATCGCCTACTGGAGCGTCTTGTGTCGATGCGCTGGCTGCGACGCGAGGGCCGCGACTACGAACTCGGGATGCGCTTGGTCGAACTGGGATCACTCGCCGTTCACCAGGATCGTCTGCACAGCGCCGCCATGCCCCTCCTCCACGAGCTGTATCGCGTCACAGGATTTGTAGTTCATCTCGGCATCCTCGACGGGCCTGATGTGGTGTACCTCGAGAAGATCGGTGGACGACTCGGTGCCGCAGTCCCGACCCGCGTCGGCGAACGTCGTCCCGCAGCTCTGACCGCACTCGGGCAGGCACTGCTTGCATTCGAGTCCTCGCATCCCGCACCCCAGAGCCACCGCGCCCGGATCCGGGATGCCGGCGTCGCCTTCGAAAGCGGAAGCGGGCTTGCCGGATTCAGCTGTTTGGCAGTGCCGATCGGGCCCGTCGGCCGCGCCGTCGCAGCTGTCTCGATCTGCGGCCCGTCGAAGGCTCTTCGCAATGATCACATCAGCGCCGCTCCGGTCCGCATGGCTGCCGCTGCCATCTGGCGTGCAATCGACGGCGGAGCCCTCACTGTCACACCGACTTTGCAGCGTCGTCAGATGCTGCGCAACCTGCCCACGGCAGCCGGAGCGTGAAATGACCGGCTACCGCGAGTAATTGGATGCCGTGGCGGTTTCAGATATCGCTATTGTCCTGAGCGAGTGAGTGAACGTGTGCCTCGACGTTCTTCCATCGGCCGGGCGAGATCGGCAACGGCGACCCGAACTGGTCGTGATCGGCCACTTTCGCAAACTCCGCCGACGCATTGTCGATCTCGTCGAATAGTTCACGGGCAAGCTCGATTTCGGCACGGAAGTATCGCACCGACCACCGCAACGTCATGCGCGGAAACGACCACGCCGGTTCATCGTCCGTGTGATCGGCGTGAAGTTCGGCCCGCCGGAGCTGCAGTTCGACGTTGGCGATGTGAGCAGCGACGAGCGCCTTGAGCCGTTCCGGGTCATTGAGGTGCCCCATCCACAGACGCAGCATGACTCCGTGCTTGAGCACGGGAACCTCGACGGGCGCATCTCGCGACCACGTTCGAAGCGCGTCTGTTCCACGTTCGGTGATCGCGTAGAGGCGTCGGCCCCGCACCCCGGGTTCGGATACGACCCGCGACTCCACGAAGCCGATGGCCTCGAGTTTCTTGAGCTCGGCGTACACCTGGCTGATCGACGGACTCCAGTAGAAGAAGCCGACGCTCCAGTCGGCCCATTTCTTCAGGTCGTTGCCTGTCAGCTCTTCTCCGAACGTGAGCATCCCGAGGACCGCCCAGCTGGTTGCCGGTAGTCCTCTGGACACATCTTCGGGTTCGGACATGAGAGGAAGTCTAACAATCCCTGTGCATTTGCCGAGGTCACGGATACGAAAGTGCCCACTGAGCGGGAGCTTCGAACAGGAACAACAGGTATGGGGCCCCGAGCGCACCCGATCGGCGAGTAGACGTTCATCACTGCCAGTGAGTGGGACTGTCGCTGGATTACAACGATTACGCCCCACATCGTAGTGATCAACCGTTTGTAGAGCTTTGATCGAGGAGACAACATGTCCGTAGAAAATGCCGCACCCCCGGCGCTGGACGGGCGCACCATGCGCGACGTGATGAGCAACTTCTGCACCGGCGTCACGGTTATCACCGCCCATGACGGTCAGTCCCCGCTCGGGTTCACATGCCAGTCCCTGGTCTCCGTTTCACTTGATCCCCCGCTGCTGTCCTTCTGCCCGGCCAAGACGTCGACGAGTTGGCCGAAACTCCGCGAAGCCGGAACCATCTGCATCAACGTTCTCGCTCACGATCAGCAGGACATGTGCGCAGCCTTCGCCCGCGGCGGCAGTGACAAGTTCAGCGGCATCGAGTGGGAAGCCGGCATCAACGGTGCACCGGCGCTGGCCGGCGCACTGGCCCGCATCGAGGCCACCATCGAAAACGAGCACGACGCCGGCGATCACACCATCGTCGTCGCGCGCGTCACCGATCTCACCGTCATTCGACACGACGGACCGCTGCTCTTCTACCGCGGCGGATTCGGTCGCTTCGACGCGTAGTCCTCGCGTGTCCCGCTGCGTGGGAGATCAGGGTAATCGATCAGGTCGATAGCGATAGCGTGCGGTGAAGTCGGTGCGAAACCGACTTCACCGGTACACAACTGATCGGATTACGTCGATGACCACTCTCGAACCTGACACCACTGCTGCGATCACCGCGACCGTGACCGCGTACCTCGACGCAGTTTCCCGCGGAGCCACTGCGGACATCGCTGCTCTGTACGCCGAGAACGGGACGCTCGAGGATCCGGTGGGCAGCGAACCTCGCAGCGGCAAGGCAGCGATTACCGAGTTCTACGGCGCACTCGAAGGCCGGACCCAGGAGATCGAACTGCTGACCCTGCGAGTCAGTGGTTCCAGCGCGGCCTTCCATTTCCGCGTGGTCACCCCGGTGGGCGACAAGATCTACGAAATCGCACCGATCGACGTGATGACGTTCGACGAGGACGCGAAGATCACCAGCATGCGTGCATTCTGGGCGCCGTCCGACATGATCTCACGCTGATGCGCCAGGTCAGTTGCCGCAATTGCGGAAATCGGGTGCTTGTCGAGAAGTACAGCAATGAGCACACGAGCGTGCAGTGGCTCGAGGAGTCCGCGCAGGTCTGCCCGGAACTCGCCCGCGCGTCGGATCAGCCCTTCTCCCAGCGGTCGTGCTCGGCATTGCGTGACACCATCAACGATCTTGCCGACGCCGGCGCCGTTGAAATGAGCGAGCGCAGCTACCCGGTGCCCGGCATATTGTCCTGAACTACGTATCGTCCTGGACTAGGTATCGTCCTGGACTACGCACCAGCAGCCACACGTCAAGCTTCGCGGCGGAGCATCTCCGACGCGAGGCTTGACACTGTCTGCAGTTTTGGCAAGCATATGATTCTGCCGCAACACAATTCACGTGCGCAGCACCGGGCCCGGTCGCAGGGTTGACCGCCGCGGCCGCCGATCCGGATCGATCCCCGCCGGCGGAATAAACCACGGCCTACGATCCGATCCCATCTTGATTTCCCACTGCCCCGCAAAACCGGCCTTGCGGTGAATCAAGGTGTGATGGGACCGGCACAGCAAGGTGAGGTTGCCCATCACCGTCAACCCGCCCTTCGACCACGGCTCGATATGGTGCGCGTCGCACCACGCCGGCACCGCATCACACGAGGGGAACGCACATCCTTTGTCTCGGGCGATCAACGCCGTCCGCTGCGCCGCCGACACCAACCGTTTCAGTGGACTCACGTCGAGCGGGGCGCCGTGTTCGTCGAGGAGCACCGTCGAGAGCATGCAATCGCACGCCAACATCCGGGTGCGGGTGATACTCAATGGGCCCATCCACGGCATGTGCCCGACATCAAGATCGTCGAAGTCATCGAGATTATCGAAACCCCACACCGGCGCATCCTCGACATCATTGTCTTGGGCCGCACGATCTTTGATATCAGAAGCAGGCTCACGGGTAGACGCGCAGTCCCGATGCTCTGCAAGATCTTTCGCAGACACATGCACATTCACATGCGGACGCTGACCACCGTCCACCCCCGTCGCAGCATTGTCGAGATACCGGCGAATCAACTCCGTCAACGCATCCGCCGTTCGCTTGGCAGCGGACCGCGCATCCGGAGTCCCATCCGCGGCAGGGGTAGGCATCGACAACCCCGACAACGCCGAAAGCAGCATTTCGCCGGTCAACGCATCGAAGTCACCTTTGATGACCACTCGACCGTTCAACGTCGGCGCGATGCGTAGTTCGTTGCGGTCGTCGTCTTCTCCGGGCGGGATGTCTTCGGATTCGAAGATCCGCTCGAGGACCGCGATGGCGTACCGCAGTTTCGTGGTGGTCGCCTCCACCCCGGAGGCCGCGGCGAGCAGGGTTTTGATGCAGTGCGGTAGGGCGCGGTCCGGCATCCCTTTCGGTGGGGACTCGCAGAATGCGGTGATCAGCGCGGCATGGTCGACGGTGAGGTCACCGGCATCGAACTGCGCCGCAATATCCGGGAATGCCCGTAAGGCCACCCCGAGGGCGGCGATCTTGTTTCCGGCCGCATTCTGCAGCATCGTATTGGCGGCCAGCCAGCGGCCGACACCGCGGTAACACAGCACCGACTCGTCCGGATGAAGCGCCAACTCGTCGACCGCGGCAACCCGAATGGCTTCCAGCCGAAGAATTTCCGCCGATGCGGTGACCGCAACGTCCCGCACGTCACACGGCCGCAACCGCCACAGCATGCCGCGCACATTCACAGCAGAACCAGTCACAACATCGGCAACTACGGTATCGACGCTCATCGGATCCCCCCATCCTTGCCCCCAATTATACTCGAACATCTATTCGAGTCAAGGGCAAGTTTCAGATAGGGAAATTTCCACGGCACATCGAGTACTGTTGCAGCACAGAACTTTCAAGCCTGTTGTGCTGATATGGCCGGAGGGTAAGCCTCACAAGCGGTAGTGTCTTCCAACCGCCGATCAAGCAACCACACCAGTGCCGTGGCTCCCGAGAAAGTCAACCCGGCCACACACACGCCGGACCACCCGTAGGCATTCCAAACAACTGATCCCACCGCCGATCCCAGAGCAGCACCGATGAAGTAGGTGGTCATGTACACAGAATTGACGCGTGATCGCGCCGCGGGGATGAGTGCGTAGACAATGTTCTGGTTGCTGACATGAACCCCTTGCAGTGCCAAATCCGCAAGCACAAAGGCAACAAGGAACCATGCCAAGTGCGTCCCACCGACAGCAAAAGGCAACCAGCACAACAATAGAATGGCCAAGGCACCACCAGTAGCGAGTTGCGTCTTTCCTCGATCAGCCAACCGGCCTGCGACAGTCGCCATCAATGCTCCCGCCACACCGAGCAATCCGACCAGGCCGATCTGAGTATCGCTGTACCCGTATTCCCCGGCCAACAGAAATGCCATGGTGGTGAAGACGGTACTGACCGCGGCGAATGCGAGACCACCCATGGCAGCTCGAGTTCGTAAACGCGGCAACGTTTTCGCCAGATGCCCGAGCGAGCGGAGTGTCGCCGCGTAGCTTGCCTTTTCGCGAGGGCCTGCGTCTGATGGCAGCACCCGCCAGAGCGCCACAGCCATTACCACCATCAGCACTGCAGCAACCTTGTATACCGTCGACCAGCCCCCCAGACCGGAAAGCAGGCCGGCAACACTGCGCGCCAAGAGAATTCCGATCAGCAGCCCACTCATGATTGTGCCGACCACCTGCCCCGAACGCTCTGGCTCAGCGAGGGCTGCAGCAAAGGGAACCAACACCTGAGCTGCCACGGAAAACACGCCGGCGACAGCAATACCCACCGCCAGCGTCGCAAAGTTGGGTGCGAATCCACTCACTGCCTGGCCGACTGCGGCCAGCATCATGAGTCCCACCGTGAGCTTGCGACGGTCGACAATATCTCCGACCGGAACGAGGAGCACCAACCCGAGGGCGTACGCCACCTGAGCGATGGTCACCGTCACTGCCGCTGTCGACGCGGACACATTCAGATGGTCCGCGATGGATTCCAGCAGCGGCTGGTTGAAATAGTTTCCACCGGCACAAAGCCCGGTAGCCGCCGCCATCAGCAGGACTACCGGCATCCCGAGCCGCGGTTGTGTATCGCCTGAAATCATCGTTCAAGCATGGACGGCTAGCAGCTCTGCGTCCAATAGATAGATCCGCATAATCAATCGACCAAACCGATCAATCTGCCGCGCAGTGCTGACCATAGAAAACGCGGCGCTCTACCCCGGCAAATACCGAAGTAGGGCGCCGCGCAGAACTATCGCGGAGCGCGCACGAACTACTGGCAATCAGTAGGAAGAGGCGATGTACCCGCTGTTCGATCCTGTGGAGCTAGCCCCATTACCGGAACTACCCAAGCTTCCGGAACCGCCCACGCTGCCCAGACTTCCGGAGCCACCCAAACTACCCAGAATGCCGGAACCGCCGAGGCTACCCAGAATGCCCGAGCCGCCCAAGCTTCCGGACCCTCCGTTGCCACTGCCACTCTCGGAAACAACGACGGTAGCAACCGGTGCCGTCGAAGTCTGGTGACCCGTGAACCCACTGAAGACTGCAGTGATCTTATGATCACCGGTCTGGGTGAAGGTATGCGGTAGCTTGGCCTTGCCGTCCACCACCGGGACCGGGTTGCCGATCGGGGTGGTGCCGTCGAAGAACTGCACTGTGCCACCACCCGGTGCCGGTGAGACCGTTGCCAACAGGTCAGTCGACACACCCTTCACCGCTGTTGCGGGCACGGTCAGGACCGTAGTCGTGGCCTCGTCACCCGGCAGAACCGGAGCCGTCACCGTCAACGAATGCGCCACAGCAGTCGACGTACCGAACCCGGCAGAACCGGAGAACACAGCCGTAATGCTGTGCGTGCCTTCAGCAAACGCCTGCGTCAACACAGCCTTACCCGAAGCATCTACATCCACCGGAGCACCAAGATTACCGTTCGCGTCCTTGAACTGCACCGTGCCACCACCCGGATTCGGACCAACCGTCGCCGTCAACGACACCACATCACCCGTCGTCGCAGTACCGACACCCGTGATCGCCGTCGTGGTCTCCTCATTCGGAACCACCGGAGCCGACACCGTCAACGAATGCGCCACAGCAGTCGACGTACCGAACCCGGCAGAACCGGAGAACACAGCCGTAATGCTGTGCGTGCCTTCAGCAAACGCCTGCGTCAACACAGCCTTACCCGAAGCATCTACATCCACCGGAGCACCAAGATTGCCGTTCGCGTCCTTGAACTGCACCGTGCCGCCACCCGGATTCGGACCAACCGTCGCCGTCAACGACACCACATCACTCGTCGTCGCAGTACCGACACCCGTGATCGCCGTTGTCGTCTGGGCAACGGCCGCCGACACCGTCACGTTCTGCGGCACAGAGGTGGACTCTGAGGCTTTCGTAGTTGCCAAAAATTTGGCAGTAAGGCTGTAACTACCGGTGGTCGCGGGCGTCCACGAGTAGGTGGCCACACCCGCGGCATTGAGCACACCACTACCGAGTTTGTTTGTACCGTCATAGAATTCGACAGTGTCACCGACAACGCCACCGGTCACCGTTGCACTCAGATTCACCGGCGTACCGACCTGTGCTGCCGCGATCGGAGCCAGCGCCGTGGTCGACACGTTCTTGGCCACCGTGACAGCCGGGCCCTGTCCCGGATAGTTACCGGCACCCAAGTCTCCGTTGTACGTCATCCCTGTTGGCAACGCAACGCCGCGATCGCAGCCCGCGCCAACCTTGTAGTCGAACGAGAACGTCCGCGACTTCGGTTCGATGAGCGGGTATACCGGCCATTCTATGACGCTTCCCTTGACCTGTACGAAATCTGCGCCAAAGCTGTCGATAGCCCGCGGGCTACCATCCACCTTCGCTGAATTGTCTACGTACGTCAGGCAAGTCGGGTGCTTGTCCGTGACGCGGTAGATGTATTCCACGACGCCGGGGACCGTTCGCCTGAACGTCGTCGAGACGGTGATTACCTCACCCTCACTCGGCGTGACATTGCTGACAGTCCGAGAGAAGGACGAGTTTCCCTCCGACCAGTTCACAGTCTGCGGGACTACTGCGTCGGCAACACCAGTTCCGAAGCTCACGGCAAGGCCGGCGGCGACAGCAAATGCGCTCACAGCACCGATGCCGCGGCGAATGTTTTTCTGGGACATACGTTTCCCCTTTGAAAAAGTGCATGGATAGGAACGGCGCCCCGCCCCGGTACTAAGACTGGGACGGGGCGCCGTCAAAAGATGCTGAGTTACAGCCGATCAGTTACTACGAGCCGAAGGAACCTGTGAAACCACCCAGGCTGCCCAAACTGCCTGAGCCGCCACCATTTCCGCCGTCTCCGCCACCGGGAGTTCCAGCTTCGGCAACCTGAACGGTGTAGCTGTCTGCCGAACCGTTGACCGTGCCGGCGCCACTGAATTCAGCGGTGATGGTGCGCTGCCCTGCTGTAGAGGGAGTCCAGTTGATGCTCGCCACTCCGGAACCGTCGACCGTCGCAGTTCCGATAACCGTGTCGCCGTCCTTGAACGTGACGGTGCCACCGGCGTTGGCCGGGGTAATCTGCGCCGAGACTGTCGTCGACTTTCCGACCTGTGCATCATTGACTGTGAGAAGAGTTGTCGACGCTGTGTTGCTGACCGGCGCATCTGCGACGGTCACAGTTTGAGTGGTTGTGGAACCGCTAACACCGGAGCGACCGGAGAAGTCTGCAGTGATCGTCTGACTTCCCGACGTTGCCGGAGTCCAGGTATAGGTGGCCTGACCATTGCCGTCGACAGCTACCTGGGTGGGCTTACCCGCAATCGTGAACGTCACGGTCCCACCGGCACCAGCGGGGGAAACCGTTGCCTTCAATGTGGTGGACGTCCCGACCTGCGCGCCCGCAATGGGATCAAGTGTGGTCGCGGACAGAGCATCGGCCTGCGCGACTCCCACAGACTGAGTAGCCGAAGTTGCTGCATTTGCCTTCGTCGTGGCAACAAACTTCACGGACAGGTTGTGCGTGCCCTTGGAATTCGGTATCCAGTTGAAGGTCGCGAGTCCTGCACTGTCGAGCGCACCCTGACCGATCTTGCCTGCACCGTCGTAGAACTCAACGATATTTCCGGCCACGCCACCCGTGACGGTCGCCTTGAGCGGTACCGTCTGGCCCACCTGCACACCCGGCGCCACTGTGTCGAGTGCCGCTGTGGTGTTGTTCTTCTGCACCGTGATCGTGGTTCCATGATCCGGGTAACTTCCACTGCCAAGCGACCCTGAGTAGTCCGTCCACGTGTTCATCGCGACGTCACGATCGCAGTCCGCACCGACCTTGTAGGAGAACGAGAACGTCCGCGACTTCGGGTTGATGTTCGGGTAGACGTCCCAGTTGCCGGTGACCCGGACGAAATCCGCACCCGAGCTCTGGAGGCCCAACGCACTCCCGTTGACGTTCGCCGAACCGTCCACATACGTCAAACACGCTGGGTGAAAATCCTTCACCGCTTGGAGCCACTCCACAGGAGTTTTGTTGCGCATGAACTTCATCGAGGTGGTGACAATGTCACCCTCACTCGGAGTCACATTGCTGACGGTTCGTTCGAAATCGCTGCCGCCATCCGTCCAGCTCACCGAAACGGGAGCCGCGCCGGCAACACCGGTTCCGAAGCTCACGGCCAGTCCGGCTGCAATCGCAAAAGCGCTGACACCACCGACAACACGACGGATGTTTCTCTCAGACATCTATTCCCTCTCGACTACCCGACGAAGACCCGCAAACCAAGACGTACGTCCGACTCGGACCAATGCGACCCAGATTAGCGTGTTTACTGGGAAAAAACCAGACAATTGACTATGCAATTTTCTGGGACGGAAACACCATCAAAACTGCACGATAATCGCAGGTGAACTGCACAATCTGATTCAACTCCATCTAATCTTTAGTCATGCAAAGCATTAGCTGGATATCGTCTGAGAGGGTATCTGCGCGTCTCGACGCCAGAATTGACACCCACACAAAGGGTGCGCTCGGCAATTGCCAAATCCATTAAACGCAATACCTTCCGTTTCTGCCAGGTCACAAGATCGATGCAAGCAACCAATCGATTGAACCGATAGATTCGACCGCATGGATTTGCGCCACATCCGCTATGCACTGGCCGTCGCCGAGGATCGTCATTTCAGTCGAGCCGCAAGCCGCCTGCACATCTCACAATCAGCACTCAGTGCGCAGATCCGGGATCTCGAACGCGAACTCGGCGTTGAACTTTTTCATCGAAACAGTCGCAATGTCGGACTGACGTCCGCAGGCGAGGTCTTTGTGGCCCGCGCCCGCGATGTGCTCGGTGCGGTGTCGCGGTTGGTGAGCGATGTTTCCGAGGAAGGTGGCGAGCAGGTACGGCTTACCGTCGGCACGATTACCTCTGCGGGTCGCGTCGATATCGGGCGGGCACTTGCTGCTTTAACGCACAGACATCCGACCATCAATGCAACGGTGCGCCCGTACGGGAGTGAAGTCGTCATCGAAGGTGTCCGATCCGGCGCGATCGACGTCGGGATAGTGGGGTTGGCACCTGGCCGACTACCCAAGACATTCTCTGCGGTTCCGCTGTGGAGTGAGTCGACAGCAGCGTTTGTTCCCGTCAGTCACCGTTTCAGTGCGGTGGCATCCATCCGACTCGAAGATCTCCGAGGCGTACCGCTTGTGGATTTTGCGTCGGGAAGCGAAGCGCGGGTACAGACAGATCAGGCTTTTGCCGAATCTCAGGTTCTACGTGGACGTACTTACGAAGCGAATTCCGTCGATCTCATCTGCTCGTTGACTGCTAACGGACTAGGCGTCGGACTACTTCCACAGTCGATGAGCGTCGAACATCCCGAATTGGTCTGCATTCCTATCGCTGACGCACCGCACCGGGTAGTCCACGCAATTACCGATCCAGCGCATTCCTCTTCATTGGCAAGGGAATTCGTAGCACTGCTGGCAGACCAGTTCGTTACTTGAGAAGGCGAGACATTCGCCGATCCGCCAGGGGCTTTCCACCTGTCTGGCACGTTGCGCAGTATTGAAAGGAACGCTCGGCAAACGACACCTCGCGAACTACGTCGCCGCAGACCGGGCAGGGCAGACCAGTGCGGGCATGTACCCGCATTCCAGATCGCTTCTCCCCCTTGAGCCTTGCGGCATCCTGTCCGACGGACCGCGCAATCGCATCGGTCAGCACTGATCGCATTGTGTTGTAGAGCGTCGTAATCTGTTCTGCCGTAAGACGAGACGAGTTCGCGAAGGGAGAGAGTTTCGCCGTATGGAGGATCTCGTCAGAATAGGCGTTGCCGATGCCGGCCAGGAGAGACTGGTCGACTAGTGCGTTCTTTATCCGCGCAGATGTGCCGGCGAGAACTTCCGCAAACTCGGGTTCCGTCACAACCATCGCGTCCGGCCCCAGACGCGCAATCCCGGGAACCTCCGACGGGTCGGCCACCACCCACACTGCGAGGCGTTTTTTCGTGCCGGCTTCGGTGAGATCAAAGGCGGGAGTGAGACCTTCGGGTGTGAAGAAATGAACCCGCAACGCCAGCGGCCCCTTGCCGGGCTTCGGCGGTGTCGACGACGGATTGTCTTGCCAGCGCATCCATCCCGCTCGCGATAGGTGCGAAATGAGCCATAACCCGTCGCAATCCACACCGAGGTGCTTCCCGAATCTTGCTGCTCCGGTTACGTCGCGGCCCGACAAGGCTGTTATCGGCGGATCAAAAGTCTTGAGAACACTCAACGCCGCGATGTCGACCCGACCGACCACTGCACCCTTTGCGTGTTCGCGCAGGAAATCCGCGAGCGCTTCCACCTCGGGCAGTTCCGGCATACGGCCAGTCTAAGAGAATTGGACCGTGCCCGGCCCGGCTTCGGAAAACTCCGGTACCGAGTCGACGCTAGTCTGTCGCCGCCTGGCCGAAGCTGTGGCACAGAAGTACCTGGTCGCCGCCCGACGACTTCGCGCGGTACATGGCTTCGTCTGCGATCCGAAATAGCTCTGCCAGTACTCCTTCTGCATCGAGAGTCAGTCGAGCTGTCGATGCAATTGCGATACCGACGCTGGTTGTGACAATTGGATCGCGATTGTCGAGACGTAACTTCCGCGCGAATTCCTCCTCGAGTCGTTGCTCAGAGCCTGCCAAGACCGTATCGACCAGGACGAATTCGTCCCCTCCGAATCGAGAGACCAGTGCGTGGCTGCCACCGCACTCTCGCAGTCGCTCTGCCAACTCACGAAGAACTTGATCACCCGCCTCATGACCCAACGTGTCGTTGACGCGTTTGAAATTGTCGACATCGACGATCGCGACCACGTACGACGCCTCACGCGGTGGAGTAGTTGCCACTCCTCGCTCGTCGACGGCTCTTTGCAATCCTCGCCGATTAAGCAATCCGGTGAGGGGATCGAGTTCGGAATTCTCCGCGTCGGTACCCAATAACGAGAGCATGAACTGACAGGTGAAGGGAACCACCGTGATGCTCGAGAAGATGAGGAAACCGAGTGATACGGCTAGCGCCGGATCCGTGTACTCCGCAACCTGGTACCCGATCACCAGGAGGACTATGACAGCAAAAATCATATGTGCGGTCTGCACCCGCGAACTGTGAAAGAACGCGATATACGCGCCGAAAAGCCCGAACACGCTGCATTGAAGCAATCCGACCAGCGGATTCTTGTTGAGAAATATGCCTGCCGGCACACCGATTTCTGCATACACGAGAAAGACATACGACCATCGTCGAGTGAAAGTCGGGATACACACGAACGGGATGATCATCAAGAGTGTGGCAACAATAATCATCGCGTTGATGACACTGGTTACCTCGTTGTGGATACCTTGGTCACTGAATCGAAGTAGCGCCATGGTGACTGCGACGGACAGCAACGAACAGATAAGCAGCAAGCGCCCCCACAGTTCGAGGCCTTTCGACGCGATGTAGCGCGTGAAAGTGTCGAACGGGTCCGGACGGTTGAACCACTGAACAAGCAGTCCCAGTGCAGTTCGCCAGTCTGCCTGCGGCGTTCTACGCCGAACCGGCACGATCACTTGCCGACCGCCCGGTCCGAACCACGTCATGCGCAAAGCATAGGTGTGCTACTCCATTGCTGTGACACAACGGACAAGTAGAACGAACTTCGGCCCAACCGAACGTGCGTCAGCGACGCACTAGATAGGTGTCCATGATCCAGCCGTGCCGCTGACGCAACTCGGCCCGCACTCGCACGATCTCATCTTCCACGTCGCGCAACTTCCCGGCGATCAATACTTCGTGGGGGGTGCCAAGGTAGGCGCCCCACCAGATTTCGACGTCCTCGCCGGCAACTTCGGTGAAGGTGCAGTTCGCGTCGAGCATCACGACGGCGTTGTCGACACCGTCGGGCAACCCGTCGGCAAGATTGCGGCCGGTGGTGATGTGGATCGGTTCGCCGATGCGGTTGAGCACGATTCGGTGCTGCGCTGCCAAGGATTGGACGCTGGTGATTCCCGGAATCACGGAGTAGTCGAAGGTGACATTGCCGCGAGCAAGAACCCGTTCGACGATGCGCAGGGTGCTGTCGTAGAGCGACGGGTCGCCCCAGACGAGGATCGCACCGACACCGGGTTCGGCCGCAAATTTTTCTTCGAAAATCGATGCGCGACGGTCGTGCCAGTCGTCCACAACACCTTCGTAGTCCGAAGGTGTCCGATCTCTCGGCGGATCGGTGATCTCGATTATCCGGTATTCGCCGGTCACATGCTCGTGCAGAATCCCGGTTCGCAGGTCCACCAGATCCTGCTTTTCACTCCCCTTGCCGATCACAAAAAACGTATCGGCCCTGTTCATGGCCTTGATAGCTTGGATCGTCACTTGATCGGGATCACCAGCGCCGACGCCGATCACAATGAGTTCATGCATTGAAGGAGGTTATCGCGCGTGCCCTAGACTGTTGACCGTGACTGTCTCCACCGCTTATGAAGACCTGCTGAAACTCGTGATGGAGACCGGCACTCCCAAAGCCGATCGCACCGGCACCGGCACCCGCAGCATCTTCGGTCACCAGATGCGCTTCGATCTTGCCGACGGTTTCCCCTTGGTCACCACCAAGAAGGTGCACCTCAAGTCGATAGTCAACGAACTGCTGTGGTTCCTGCGCGGCGATTCCAACATTGCCTGGCTGCACGAGCACGGCGTCAAAATCTGGGATGAGTGGGCCGACGAGAACGGCGAACTCGGCCCCGTCTACGGCGTCCAGTGGCGCAGCTGGCCCACTCCGTCCGGTGAGCACATCGACCAGATCACGCAGACCGTCGAAACCCTGCGGTCCAATCCCGATTCCCGACGCATCATCGTCTCCGCCTGGAATGTGGCCGATATTCCGCAGATGGCGCTCGCTCCGTGCCACGCGTTCTTTCAGTTCTATGTCGCCGACGGCAAACTCTCGTGCCAGCTGTACCAGCGCAGCGCCGACATGTTCCTCGGTGTCCCGTTCAACATCGCCAGCTACGCACTCCTCACGCACATGATGGCGCAACAAGCCGGTCTCGACGTGGGTGAGTTCATCTGGACCGGCGGCGATTGCCACGTCTACGACAACCACATCGACCAGGTCACCGAGCAGCTCAGCCGCACGCCACTCGACCTCCCGACATTGAAATTGAACAAGCGCGATTCCATCTTCGACTACACCTTCGAGGACGTCGAAATCCTTGGATACCAACATCATCCGGCTATCAAGGCACCGGTCGCAGTCTGATCATGAGCGACCGCGCAGTCACGCTCGTCTGGGCTCAGGCGAACAATCGTGTCATCGGCCAAGGCAACACCATTCCGTGGCGCCTCTCCGAGGACATGACGTATTTCAAAAATGTCACCATGGGCCATCCGGTGATCATGGGCCGGTTGACGTGGGATTCCATACCGCCCAAGTTCCGGCCGTTCAGTGGTCGCCGAAATATTGTTGTCACCCGCGACGCCACGTGGGCTGCCGACGGCGCCGAAGCTGCTCACAGTCTCGATGACGCACTGGCATTATCGGACGCCGACGTCTGCGTCATTGGCGGCGGTCAAATCTATTCGGCAGCAATGCCATTCGCAACCAAGCTACTCGTCACCGAAATTGACCTCGACATAGCCGGCGACGCGTACGCTCCCGTCGTCGGACCCGAGTGGACACTGCGTTCCGACGAGCCGTGGCAGACGTCGGAAAAAAGCGGGCTCCGGTTCCGCTGGCTGGAATACTCACGCCACGAATCGACTAGCTGATCACTTAGTCCGTTCGTCAGGCACGCCGGACGCGCGTCGGTCATACTCGGGGAACCGAGATGATCGCAGCAACCCCGAGAGGTCTTCGATGGACAAGAAGTCACTGACAGCCCTCGCTCGCCAACAGTTGAAGCTGGCGGCAACTGCCAGCAGCGGCCGCAGTTCCCAAACCGTCTACGGTGGCCATCAGCGCAGCCTGCGGCAAACAGTAATCGCGCTCAGTGCCGGCAAGAGTCTCGCCGAGCATGACAGCCCCGGCGAAGCAACGTTGCTGGTGCTCAGCGGCAAACTCAACCTCATCTGCGGCGACGATCAGTGGAAGGGTTCCACCGGAGATTTCCTCTCCGTCCCGGCCCAGCGCCACAGTGTCGAGGCACTCGAAGACGTCGCATTCCTGCTGACCGTCGCAATGTAATTCCGCTACCGGTACCGTTCGTTCCGTGACCGAAACGGTAATCGAAGTGTCCGTCGTATCACCGCGCGCTGCCCTGTGGCCTGCGCTCATCGATCCCGCATTGATTCGGCGTTGGCACGGCTGGGATTGCGACGAACTCGACGACGAGATCGAGTACATCTACTCCACGGCTGAAGCCGATCCCGATGCGTTCACCCTGACACTCGGCAACGGCGATCAATTCTCCCTCATCGAAAATAACGGCACTACGATCGTCCGTATCACTCGCCCACCTCGACGCCCCGACGACGAGTGGTTCGCGGACGTCACCGAGGGTTGGACAACCTTCCTGCATTTCTTGAAGTTCGGCGTCGAGCACCACGGATTGGCCGAGCGCAGAACGATTTACTTCGACGGCCCACTCCGCCCCGGCGAAACAGCTGCTTCTGTTCTCGGACTCGACTCCGTCGCAGCGGTGCCCGGCACTCGCTACAACGCCACCCTGGCACCCGGGGATTACGCCGAAGGCGTCGTCGACTACGTGAGCGACCTGCAAACAGGAGTGACAATCGAAGACCTTGGTCCCGGATTATTGGTCTGCGCAACGCAGCCCACCGGCCCGCACCGCCCCCAGACAGGACTCCAAATCCTTCTGGCCACCTACGATCTCAGCGACGACGAGTTCACGGAGATCGAACATCATTGGAAACAGTGGTGGGACGAGCGAACTCGGGCAATCTGAGCACTCTCGAACCGATATGCTTCGCTAATGATCGATTCTTCGGGCCACAGTCCGACACGAACTTTCGGTGAGGTACTGGAGCGACTTGCTCAGACCGACGCCGATATCCCGACGCTCCACCGGCTTCTCGAAGCCGTTCTCGTTGTCGGTTCCGGTCTCGATCTCGATCTGACTTTGCAGCGCATCATCACGGCAGCAACCACCGTATTGGATTGCCGGTACGGAGCATTGGGCGTGCGTGCGTGCGGCGGCGGCCTGGCCGAGTTCGTGTACGAGGGCATCGATGAACCCCTGCGGCAAACGATGGGACACTTCCCGGAGGGCCACGGTGTGCTCGGTGTCCTCATGAACGATCCTAAGACGCTGCGAGTCCCACATTTGGGTGCGCATCCGGAATCTGTCGGCTTTCCTGCCAATCACCCTCCGATGGACAGCTTCCTGGGTGCACCGATCATGATGCGCGGCGAGGTATTCGGCAGTATCTACCTCACCGAGAAGCGCGGCGCTGCAGAGTTCACCGAAGAAGACGAGGTCATTCTCGAGGCCCTCGCCATCGCAGCCGGAATGGCGGCCGAGAACGCTCGCCTGTTCGAACAGTCTCGGACCCGCGAAAGATGGCTCACCGCAATGTCAGCCGTACGGACGAGATTGCTGGCCGGCGACTCCCTCGAAGACGGCCTGCAACTTCTCGCCACTCGCGTCCGCGACCTGACGGGCGCCGACGACGTCATCGTGGTCATCTGTGAAGACGGCTACGCTCAGGTCCACACTGCCGCCAGTGCTCGACCCACTTCGCGGGGAGTGCGAATTCCGGCAGGCACATACCCTTTCAACATTATTCGGCAAACGCACAAGGTGCAGGTCTTCACGGACCTCGGAGCTGTAGCGGAATTGGTCCCCACGGCCGTCAGCGCCGTCCTTGCACCGATGACCATTGCGTCAGGCGTGGTGGGCGCACTTCTGATCGCCTCTGATTCCACAAACACGATGTGGGAGCCGGACGAGCTCACTCGAATCGAATCGATGGCCGAGCTAGGCTCCGTGGCAATTGAATTCGATCGCAAACAACGCGGACAACGCCTACTGTCGGTGCTCGCAGACCGCGATCGCATTGCCCGCGATCTGCACGACAACGTCATTCAGCGCCTGTTTGCCAGTGGGATGAGCCTGCAGAGCACCCTGCCGGATTCGAGCCTCCCGGCCTCCGCACGCGCCATCGTCACCAGGTCGCTCGAGCAACTGGACCAGACGGTCCGTGAAATCCGCACCACCATCTTCGATCTCCAGACACCGGCCACCGCCGACTCGACAAGCTTGCGTCGACGCCTCCTCGACGTAATCGCCGACGCCACAGCACAATCGGCTGTCACGCCGAGTGTGCAGTTCTCCGGTGCTATCGACACGCTGGTCAAGGCCGGCATCCATCCGCATGCCGAAGCAGTGCTCCGCGAGGGTCTGAGCAACGTGCTGCGTCATGCGCAGGCCGACACCATCACCATCTCGGTGACTGCCAATCTCGAATTCGCGATCACCATCGACGACGACGGCAACGGCATCCCCGAGGGCGTACATAAAAGCGGGCTGCACAATCTGGAACGACGTGCCGAACACTGTGGTGGCACTTGCACAATCGGCAACCGCGAACCGCAGGGCACCCGCTTGGTGTGGCGGGTGCCGCTGCGACGCGAGAGACCTTGAGCTACTTGCTTCGCAGCTCGGTAGCCAGTACTGCGGCCTGAGTTCTGCGCTGCATACCCAACTTCGAGAGCAGTCGCGTCACATAGTTCTTGACTGTCTTCTCCGCCAAGAAGAGTCGGGCGCCGATCTCGCGGTTGGTCAGCCCCTCCCCGATGAGGTCGAACACCGCACGTTCCTGATCGGAGAGTTCGGCCAAGGGGTCAGCCGTGCGCTCGCTACGGATGCGCTGCATCAATGCCTCGGTGGCCCGGCTGTCCAGCAAGGAACCACCCAGACCCACAGTGCGCACTGCCGCAACAAGATCCGTGCCCAGTATCTGCTTCAGCACAAACCCCGAAGCGCCGGCCATGATGGCGTCGAGCAGGGCTTCGTCGTCGGCATACGACGTCAGCATCAGGCACCGCAGATCCGGCAGCATCGACCGGAGGTCACGGCACAACTCGACGCCGTTGCCGTCGGCCAGTCGCACATCGAGGACCGCGACGTCGACGTTGCGCTGTGGGATCACAGCCATGGCTTCCCGTACCGACGACGCTTCACCGACCACCTCGAAATCCTCGACGCCGCCGAGTAGATCGAACAGTCCACGCCGGACGATCTCGTGATCGTCGACCAGGAACACGCGCGTAGTCATTGAAGCCCTTCTTGGAATTTTGAATCGATCGGAAACAACGCGTAATGCGTATTACTTGTGCCGCACAATCAGTACCGGGCAGTCGGCGGTGTGGAGAAGCGCCCGACTGGTCGAGCCGAGGAGCATTCCCACGAAACCACCGCGCCCGCGACTGCCGACAACGATCAACTGTGCCGTCTCGGCATATTCGCTGAGCACTCGCACCGGGCGATCCCGGGCCACCACACGCTCGACCACAACGTCCGGGTACCGGTCGGTGAACCCGGCCAACTGCTCGGCCAGAACCACCTCTTCTCCGGTCTGAATGCTGCTCCACAGCGGATCGTCCGGAGTTGCGCCCAGCGAAGGCTGCACGCTGACATCGCTCCACACGTTGACTGCAATGAGTGTGGCTCCACGCGCCGAGGCCTGCTCGAAAGCATGCTCGATAGCTTCGATGCTGTTCTCGGAACCGTCCACGCCAACCACGACGGGCCCCTCGGTGGGCGGGTGGCCGTCCAACGTCCGTCCCCGAACCACCGCTACCGGCGATTCACCGTGCGAGACAAGCGAAACCGTCACCGAACCGACGACCAATCCGGTGAACTCACCGTGCCCACGCGGACCCAACGCCACCAGGTAGGCGCGCTTCGACAGTTCGATCAGCGAATCGGAGACGCTACCGGTGAGTTGCTCGGTCACAACCTCGAGATCGCCGTCGACGCTCTGATGAGCCAGAATTTTGGCGCTGTCGAGACGCGCGCGTGCCGTGCGGTGCAGTTCCTCCTTGAAACTCTCGGCCAGATACGGCTCGGAGTAGTAGAACGCCGGGATATGCACCACCGTCACGATGTGAAGGGGACGGCCCAATGTCGCGGCCGTGTGAGCAGCCCACACAACTGCCGACGACGCGGACTCGGAACCGTCCACTGCTACGACGACGGGTTGGTTTGCACTCATGTTCGTCCCTTCACGATCAGACTGTTCGACACTGCGCAGCGCGCGGTGTTGCGGAGTTCGTCTACGGAGTTCTCCGCCACGACACTATTGCCACCACACTATTGCCTTCACACTATTGCTCGAGTACCGCAAATAGGGTCATCAACACCAGAGGGTCCCGAATCGGACATGACGGTCCTGTTCGTAAGTTGACGGCGCAACCCGAACACGGCGACGGCCCCGCCAACATCCCTGACGGGCGTCAACGAGGCCGGTTGTGGCGGGTTCGCGAACAAACCTTGGCCACACACCTCACGATAGGGGGACAAGCAATTGCCTCATAAGTGCACAAAGTCCCCCTTGCTGTGCGCCTTTATTAACCGCGGGCGGTTAGGAAAGGCACACAGCAGTTAGTCACAAATCTTCCGGAACTTCTCGATCAGCGCGACACGGCCCGCTCGATCAGCCGCCAACGGGGTGACGTTGAGGGTGGTGACGCCGGCTTCCGCGAATGCTGCGACGCGTTCCTTGACGTAGCTTTCGGGTCCGATGAGGGAGATAGCACGTACCAACTCGTCCGGGACGGCCGCTGCTGCTTCCTCTTTCTTGCCGGCGAGGTAGAGATCCTGAATCTTCGCGGCAGCTTCCTCGTAGCCGTAGCGGATGGCAAGGTCGTTGTAGAAGTTCTTGCCCTTGGCACCCATGCCGCCGATGTAGAGGGCGAGGCTGGGTCGCACCCAGTCGAGCATGTGGTCGACGTCGTCGCCGATGGCCAACGCCGGGGATGCGTAGACCTGGAGTTCACCGAGACTGGGATCGCGCTTGGCCTTACCCTTGGCGATCGGTTCGCCCCACACACTTGCCGCCTTCTCCGGGTGGAAGAAGATCGGTTCCCAGCCTTCGGCGATTTCCGCGGTGAGTTCCACGTTCTTGGGACCGAGCGATGCGATCAGAATCGGGATGCGCTCGCGCACAGGATGATTGATCAGCTTGAGCGGCTTGCCCAGCCCGGTGCCCTTTTCGGCCGGCAGCGGCACCTGGTAATACTTGCCCTGGTACTCGACCTTCTCGCGGCGCCACACCTTGCGGCAGATTTCGACTACCTCGCGGGTGCGCCCCAGCGGAGCGTCGTACTTGACGCCGTGAAAGCCTTCGATCACCTGCGGGCCGGAAGCACCGATGCCCATGACAAAACGTCCGTTGGACACGAAGTCGAGGCCGGCGGCAGTCATCGCGGTCAGCGACGGCGTGCGGGTGTAGATCTGGAAGATGCCGGAGGCAAGCTCGATGGTCGACGTCTTGGCCGCCAGGTAACCGAGCTGGCTGACAGCGTCGAACGAGTAAGCCTCGGGGACAAAGGCAATGTCCAAACCTGCCTTTTCGAGGTCACCGACCTCTTCTACTGTTTCAGCGAACCCGCCGCTGTAGTTCAATCCCATACCGATACGCACGTTGTAACCCCAATCCTGACGATTGCCGAGTGTGCTGCAGGCACACCTCACGCCGAACATTACTCACCCGAACACTACGGAACATGAGTCCAAATTCATGTGACTGGCCCGTTCGTATTCGATGACCGAAATGAACGGGCCAGGCCACAAACTTCAGGAATCCTCGGGACGAACCACCATCACCGGGCATTGTGCGTTGGCGATCAGCGTGTTGCTGGTCGATCCGAGAAGCATTCCGCGGAAACCGCCACGACCACGGCTACCGACAACAACCAGCTGCGCTCGGGCGGACCACTCGAGGAGGCGTCCACGCGGATTGTCGAGGTAGATCTCGCGTCGTACGACAACCTCGGGATACTTCTCACACCATCCGGCCAGGCTTTCGCTCAATACCGCGTGCTCTTCTTCCTCGAACGACTGCGGAGCAAGCGCGGCGGCGCGAGGATCCTCGAACGCTGCAGTTCCGAGGTCACTCCACACGTGAACGGCCACCAGCTCTGCGCCGCGGAACGACGCTTCCTCATACGCCGCGCCCACTGCCTGAGCACTCAGAGCACTGCCGTCGACACCCACCACGACAGGACCGTCGGTCGGTACGACGCCGTCGCGTTCGCGAACGACGATCACAGGGCACTTACCGTGGCTCGCCACACCGACTGCGGTATTGCCGAGTACGGCCGTGGCAGCTTTACCGGACGACGACGGTCCGACGACTGCGAGCCTCGCCTTTGCGGAACTCTCCAACAGCCACTGCGTCGGACTGCCGATCGCGATCTCACTGTGAATGGTCACTGTGGGTGCGACCTCACGGGCAAACTTCTCGGCTTCGGCCAGGACTTCTTTGCCTGCTTCTTCGATCCATTCGTAAACGCCACCCGCATCGATGTACGGTCCGCCGAATCCGTACGGTGCAAAGTCGAGTGCATGCAGGATATCGAGACGCAATTCGCGCTGCGCGGCAATCTTTGCAGCTTCGCGTAGCGCGCTGGACGACGTGTCCGACCCGTCTACTCCGACGACAACATTGTTGTGTTCGCGTGAACTCATGTGCCCACCTTCCGTAAGAAGTTATCGAGCCACTTTCTACTGTAACCATCACAAATACCGCATGTCTTCTGGGTCGACTATGCAGATCCGGAGGATACGTCCCTCAAAACTGTTGACGGATAACCGAAGTGGCATCTGCGCGTGGAACTTCCACTATTTCATCGGAAGGCACGAACTGCGGCAAACAAAAAACTGCGGTGGTACCCGGAGCAAGTCCGGGTACCACCGCAGTGGAAAAGAGCGTTTTTCAGGCCAGCGTTTTTCAGGCCCAGGTAGGCGATACTCCGCGGGCGCGCAGCCACGCGGCGGGATCAACCTTTGCACCGTTCTCGGCTACTTCGAAGTGCAGGTGCGGGCCGGTGGACTGGCCACGGTTGCCGACTGTCGCGATCTGCTGCCCGGCGTTGACACGCTCGCCGACGTTGACCTGGTAGTCATTGACATGTCCGTAGGTGGTGACGGCACCGTCGTCATGCTGCACGCGCACCCACAAGCCGAAGCCCGAGGCGGGACCGGCGTCGATGACCTGGCCGGATGCTGCAGCGCGGATCGGGGTGCCGATCGGAGCGGCGATGTCCAGGCCGCCATGATGTGCGCCCCAGCGGGAGCCGAAATCGGAAGTGAGTGTTCCGGAAACCGGCTGCACTGTCTCACTGGTCGACGAGAGTGGATTGGCCGAGCCCGTAAACTGCTGCACCTGCTCGTTGACCTGCGCCAAGACGTCCGGGAGCGGGGGAAGTTCGATGCTGGACAATGCCGGCAGTTGCATGCTCGACAGTCCAGCCGGAATCTCGAGCCCGACGGGAAGCAGTCCCTGCGGAATCTCGAATCCGGCAATGTTTTGGGTGGCCGGCGCTGCCGCAGCAGTACCGGCACCCATCTGTCCTGCGCCGACAAGAAGTGCACCGGTAGCCGCAGCTACGACACCCGCCTTGACGCCGGCGCCCGGCCCAGCCGACGGAACGCGGTGGCGTCCGTTTGCTGCATCAGGATCGATCTCGAATGCAACATTGGAATTGCCCGTGCGGTGGTGGTTGCCCACAGTGTGTACTCCGTCAGTCGTCGGCCTGCAGCGATCTTCAAGTGAAGACCGCTCCTCTGTCTGCCGACGAATGTAACAGTTTGATCAAGGTGACCGCTACCGTTACACGTTCTTGACCAAACTTATTTTTCGTCCGACTGCCGACTGGCGTCGAGTTCTGCACGGAATGCGTCGTATCGAGCCCGGTGAGCGGGCCGACGACGGATAATCGCCCAGGCGATACCCAGTGCGACAAACCAGACCGGTGTCACGATGAGCGCTTGCAGCGTGTCGTCCTTCGTGGTCAGAGCCCACAAAATGAAGACGAAGAACGCAAGTACGACCCAGCACATCACGACTCCGCCGGGCATCTTGAACTTCGACGCAGCGTGCAGATGCGGGCGACGCTTCCGGTACACCATGTAACTGGCCAGGATGATGGTCCAGACGAACATGAAAAGCAGCGCTGAAATAGTCGTCACGACAGTGAACGCCTCGATCACCGAGTCGCCCGAGAACAGCAGAATCAACGACGCGAGCAGGAAGATGCAGGAGAACATCAAGGCATTCGCCGGAACCTTGCGGGAGTTCAGCTTGCCCAACGCCTTCGGTGCGTCGCCCTCCTGCGCGAGGCCGTACACCATCCGCGAGGTGGAGTAGATGCCCGAGTTGGCCGACGATGCCGCCGACGTCAGCACCACGAAGTTGATGACCGAAGCCGCCATCCCCAGTCCCGCGAGGGTGAACATTGCAACGAACGGACTCTTGCCCGCCTCGATCTCCCGCCACGGCGTCACCGCGATGATGACGGTCAGTGCGACGACGTAGAACAGCAGCACACGAATCGGGATGGAGTTGATTGCCTTGGGCAGGTTCTTCTCCGGGTCCTTTGCCTCAGCCGCCGTCGTACCCACCAATTCGATACCCACGAACGCGAACACCGCGATCTGGAATCCGGCTACGAAGCCCATGAATCCGGTCGGGAACATGCCGCCGTCGTTCCACAGATTGTCGATGCCTGATGTGGCTCCGTTGGGTGCGGTGAAGCCGGAGACGACCATGACGATGCCGACGATGATGAGCGCGACAATGGCAACGATCTTGATCAGCGCGAACCAGAACTCGGCCTCACCGAAGGCCCTGACCGTCGGCAGGTTCAACAGCAATAGCGCGGCGATCGTGAGCAACGCGGGAATCCACGCGGCCAACCCGGGCCACCAGTACTTGAAGTAACCCGAGATCGCGATCACGTCCGCGATGCCGGTGACAATCCAACAGAACCAATAAGTCCAACCGGTGAAGAAGCCGGCCCACGGGCCGAGTAGATCGGCCGCGAAGTCGGAGAACGACTTGTACGACATGTTGGAGAGCAGCAACTCCCCCATCGCCCGCATGACGAAGAAGAGCATGAAGCCGATGATCATGTAAACGAAGATCACGGACGGTCCGGCCAGCGAGATCGTCTTGCCCGAACCCATGAACAGGCCGGTGCCGATAGCGCCGCCGATGGCGATCAGCTGAATATGGCGGTTGGAAAGTTGCCGCGACAAGTGGGGATCGTCACCTGCAGGTTTTGACAGTTCAACACGGTTCACGTCGTCGGACACGGAGGATCCCCCTGGTCATTCGGCTCGCGCACAGGCATCGAATGCTGCCCGCCACACCAACCTCGGAAAAATGTGCCCTCCTAAAGTACGCGCGCAATGGCTCAGAGCGCGCATCGAAAGCTCACGCCGATAGCCTGTACCGATGAGCATCGACAGCACTAGCGATCAATACGGGCAAATAACCGCAACGCTGTTCGACTTCTCGGGAACACTCTTTCGTCTCGAAGAAAATTCCGACTGGGACGAACATTTTGTCGATCACGCCGGTGAGCCGATGGATGTACACGCGCAAGCCGAATTGATGCGGCGGATGACCGCGCCCGTCGGTCCGACCGTCGACATGGACGAAGCCGGGCTGCACGCCTGGAACAACCGTGACCGCGATCCCACACTTCATCGCCAGGCGTATCTCGATGTTCTTGCCAAGTCAGGGGTGCCCGACCGTGCTCGCGCCGAGGCTCTGTACAGCTTGTTGATCGACCCCGCCCGATGGGTGCCCTACCCCGATGCCGGCGAAGTTTTGAAGTCATTGTCGGAGAAGGGGATCCGAACCGCAGTTCTGAGCAACATCGCCTTCGACATCCGACCGGCTTTTGTCGCCCGCGGGTGGGACATCTGGGTGGACGAGTTCGTGCTGTCCTTCGAAATTGGTGCCGTCAAGCCCGAACTCGAGATCTTCGAGTACGCGCTGTCGCAACTCGACGTCGACGCCGAACGCGCATTGATGGTGGGCGACAGTGAAATCGCCGACGGCGCAGCCCGGGAACTCGGTTGCGCATTCGCCTTGGTCGATCCTCTACCTACAGCCCAGCGTCCGCGCGCATTGCTGGAGGCTGTCGCGAAGCTCGGACTCCTCTGACCTGACGACATCCCCTCACTCCGCTCGACCTGACGACATCCCCCTCACTCCGCTCGACCTGAGAGGTCAGACTGCGTGCGCTACTTCGCGAATTCGGTTGCTGCGCTTACGCAGTGATCGCACATATTCTGCGCGCTCGGTTTCCGTCATGCCGCCCCAGATTCCGTAGGGCTCGTGAACGGACAGCGCGTGCTCTCGGCACTGCTGCAGCACCGGGCATCCCGCGCACACCTTCTTGGCGTTGAGCTCACGGTTCTCGCGAGCATGTCCACGCTCGCCGTCCGGGTGGAAGTACACAGCTGAATCGTGCCCACGGCACGAACCCCGCAACTGCCAGTCCCAGGTCTCGGCAGTCGGAACGGGCATCGGAAGGTGCTTATGCATGATGGCGACCTCATTCTGTTGAACTGCGACTCACCGGTTGGACCTAGCTCGTCGTGAGTCAAAACACAGACTAGGCCGACTTCTGCTTTTTCACAATACCCACTTACGTACTTCAAGTGCTAAAGTAATCAACCTTTTGTATCCTGAAGTAACGCCAAGAGAATGCTTGAATAGAACTCATGACCCGACCGTTCACGACTCCCGCCACAGCCGGCGAGGTGTTCTCGCTGATCCGCACAGGATCCGCGACCACTCGCAGCGAAATCGGGAAGCTCACCGGGCTGTCTCGGACGGCGGTATCGGCGCGAGTGAGCGCACTACAGTCGCTCGGACTCATCGCGGACGACGACGAAGGCCCCTCGACCGGTGGCCGTCCACCCTCCACTCTGACTTTCGCCAAATCTGCGGGACTGGTACTTGTTGTCGCGATCGGCCGCTCGCGTGCACAGTTGGCCGTCACCGACCTCTCCGGTGCAATCCTCACCGCCGAGGACATCGACAAGTCAGTGGGCGTCGGACCGGCCGAATTGATGCCCGAAATCGCCGAGCATCTGAAATCGATCCTCGAGCGCATCGGGAGGCCCTCCACCGACGTCATCGGCGTCGGGCTCAGCATCCCGGGCACAGTCGACGTGGCAGCCGGGGCGAGCCTCGACTCACCGATGATGTCCGGCTGGGACGGCGTCGCGCTGGCGCCGTACCTCGCATCGGTAACCAACGCCCCACTGTTTGCCGACAACGATGCCAATGTCATGGCTTTGGCCGAACTCAGCGAAAGACGTGAGAGCGCACCGAATCTGCTGATGATCAAGGCCTCCACCGGGTTAGGCGCAGGAATCGTTCTCGGCGGCGCTCTCCAGCGTGGTTCACTCGGCGCGGCCGGCGAGATCGGGCATACCAAAACTGCGGCTGCCCGAGACATGAAGTGTCACTGCGGCGACGTGGGTTGTGTTGAAACCGTCGCCAGCGGCTGGGCTCTCGTCGACGCGCTGCAAGCCCAAGGGCGCAACGTCGGGCACGTTCGAGACGTCGTTCGCCTCGCACTCGACGGCGACAGCGAAGCGCGCCGATTGATCCGATCCAGCGGCCGTCTCGTCGGCGATGTCATTTCCGGCGCGGTCAATCTCCTCAACCCGGAAGTGCTCGTCATCGGCGGCGACATGGCCGAAGCCGACGAACTTTTCCTCGCCGGCCTTCGAGAGTCCGTCTACGGCAATGCAACTGCCCTTGCCACCCGTTCCCTACACATCGTTTCCGTCAGCCACGGCGTGCAATCGGGAATTCTCGGCTGCGCCGTCCTCGTGCTGGACAATCTCCTCAGCGTGCGGGAGATCGACCGTCGGGTCGCCGAGTCGGTCCGCTAGCCGAACTTGCGAAGGACGAACTCCGGCAACTTCTTTGCCGAGTTCGCGGCGCGGGCAATCTGGTAGTTCTTCCCGCGCATCAACGCCAACTGCACGCGGGACTCCACCCAGAACGCCCCGCGCGGAGATTTGTTCCACGACTTGTGCAGCAGTGTCTTGGTTGCCGCTACCGCGTCCGGTGATCGAGTCATGATCTGCGCCAGCAGTTCCCGGGCCGGAGCGAGCGGGTCCTCGTCGACGCCGGTGACCAGTCCCCACCCGAGAGCCTGCTTGCCGTCGAAGATTTCAGCCGTCATCGCCAGACGTTTCACAACGTCCATCGCTGCGAGCTCACGCAAAGTCACGGTGCCCGTCATATCGGGAATCAATCCCCACTTGGCTTCCATCACCGAAAAAGTGCAGTCCGGTGTGCTGAACCGGAAGTCGGCAGCGAGCGCAAGCTGCAAACCTCCGCCGAAACAATGCCCGTGCACCACCGCGATCACCGGCACCGGCAATTCTCGCCACACCCAGCACGCCCGCTGAAAGAGATTGGTCTTCTGCCCGGGCAGCTTCGCAAATGCCTTGGCCATCCGCTTCGGCTGCTTTCCGGCCGACGCAAAATCCAGACCGGCGGAAAATGCCTTGCCGGAACCCTGCAGAATCACACCGCGGATCGAGCGGTCGGATTTGATGCGCCGAGCCGCATCCACCAACTCTTCGAGTGTGTCGAGGTCGAGTCCATTGAGCTTCTCCGGCCGATTCAGGCTGACAAAGGCAACCGTCTCGACTATCTCGACACGAACACGATCGCTCACTGAGACTCCTTTTGCCGCCGCGGAACAGAATGCTCGAACCCTACCGACCGAGCGCGGCAGCCTGTCGACTTCGCGCGGTTATCACCGTGCCGCTACACTGACTACCGCAGCTGTGAAGCCCAAGGCCCCGTGCCCGTCGGCAAAGCAACCGCACAAGCTCAACCGTCAAGCGGAAACCGCAGTACAACATGCGTTTCTAAGCATTTCGGATGCGCTCCCCGCCCTCGTAGCTCAGGGGATAGAGCATTCCTCTCCTAAAGGAAGGGTCGCAGGTTCGAATCCTGCCGAGGGCACAGCAGATCAGACCTGGCCGCTGGAAGCTAACACCCCTTCCCTCTAGTGAGCACCGTTTCCTGCCCGCTACAAAGGGTGCCAACTGTGCACAAACGGTGCCAGGTTCGTTCAAGACAGGCACCAAGTGGGATTGTGTTTCATCTCGACGCCAGTGCATGCGATGCTGATTTCATGACGTCATCACCCGCCATGAGCACTCCCCCGAAAAATATGTCTTTGATTCCGGGTGGCACGTTCTGGATGGGCTCCGAGGATTTTTATCCCGAAGAACGCCCAGTTCACCAGGTGAGTGTCGACAGTTTCTGGATGGATACGACGGCCGTGACCGTCGCCGAGTTCCGACGTTTCGTCAAAGCCACTGGGCATGTCACGACGGCAGAGATCGCGCCATCGGCTGAGGACTACCCCGATGCCGATCCGGCGCTGTTGGTACCCGGCTCGTTGGTGTTCAATTCCCCGCCCGGGCCGGTATCACTCGACGATTACACGCAGTGGTGGTCTTTCACTGCGGGAGCCGACTGGCGACATCCGGAAGGTTCCGACAGCAATGTCGGCGGACGCGAGAAGCATCCCGTCACCCATATCTCGTACTTCGACGCTCAGGCGTATGCCGAGTGGGCCGGCAAGGAACTGCCCAGCGAAGCTGAGTGGGAGTTCGCTGCCCGCGGCGGTCTCGACCGCCAGGCTTATGTCTGGGGCAACGAGGACTCACCGGGCGGAAAGCCCGGCGGAAATGTGTGGCAGGGCCAGTTCCCGTGGGAGAACCTGCTCGAGGACGGGTACGAGCGCACTGCGCCCGTCGGCAAGTTCCGTCCCAACGGATATGGATTGCTGGATATGGCCGGCAATGTGTGGGAGTGGACGGTCGATCACTTCACGTCCGACCACGCCCACAGTTCCAAAAATGTTGCGCCCGCGACCTCCTGCTGCATTCCACGCAACCCTCGTGCCGAGTTCGCGACGGAAACCGTTGCGGGAGAACCATATGCGCGACGCGTCATCAAGGGCGGTTCACACCTGTGCGCGCCCAACTATTGCTTGCGGTACCGGCCCGCCGCGCGGCAGAGCGAGTCCGAAGAGTCCTCGACCTGCCACGTCGGCTTCCGGTGCATCGTGCGGATTCCGCAGGACTGAGAACCGATCAGAAGGGTGCGTCGCCCAGAATCGCGACGCGCTCCATGACGCGGCGATGCGGGAAATAATCGCTGGCCGCGTAGTGCTGCGTTGCTCGGTTGTCCCAGAACGCAATTGAATTGGCGGCCCACTTGAAGCGGCACTGAAAATCGGGAACTTTGACCTGCGCGAACAGCAGGTTGAGCAGATCACGGCTCTCGACGGGATCCATGTCCGGGATGTGAGTGGTGAAGAGGCTGTTCACAAACAGTGTCTTGCGGCCCGTTTCGGGATGCTTGCGCACCATCGGATGCAGCACCGGCGGGAACTGCTCCTTCATCTGTGCGAGCTTCTCGGGAGTCATTCCGCGGCCGAACGACGGCTCGAAGTCATGGATTGCGTCGCGGCCGTCGATCAGTTCCTTGACCTCGTCGGGAAGGCAATCGAAGGCATTGCCCATATCTGCCCAGAGTGTGTCGCCGCCGGCCGGCGGAACATCGATCGCACGCAGGACTGAGCCCAGCGGCGGGGTCTTGGTCCACGTGACGTCGACGTGCCAGATGTTTTCGGTACCCGGACTGTCCTCGCCACGCTCGAATCGGACCACGGCCGGGACCTCACCCTGCGGAAGCAACGGGTGAACTTCGAGTTCGCCCCAATTACTGGCGAAGTCACGGTGATTGAGGCTGGAGATGTTCTGGTCGCGGAAGAATACGACCTTCCATTCGAGCAGGGCCCGACGGACGTCCTCGATCTGCTCCGCTGAGGGATCCCGTAGATCGATGTTGCTGATCTCGGCACCGATGAACGGAGTGACCGGCGTCAGCGTGAAACGCTCGTAGGGCATCGACTCCACACCCTCGGGATTGCGGCGCATCCCGCGAGGTCCGAATTCGATTGTGTGATTACCGATTTGAACGGTACGGGAGGACGTGAGTGCTGCCATCGAAAGGCTCCGATCAGTTGTTTGCGGGGTCGCGAGTCAATCGACTCATGTGGTTCGTGTTCGTGTGTGTCCACTCTGCGGAGCAAGAAGTCCCGCCACCATGAGGTCCACCAAATGGTCGACGGTAGCGTCGAAGTCAGCCTTTACCACCGGAATTCCCTCTTCGCGTCGCTGTTCGAAGACTGCCAGCGCAGAGACCGTCATGTTGGACATCAGGTCGATCCGTTCGATCGCAACGCGACGCGGCAGATGCGAGAGTGCCCGCGCCAGTCGGGAGACGACCTCGTTGCTTGCTTCACTGACTTCGCGAAATTCCGGGCTCAAGGTGTCTACCGAGGGCGAAACCCTGGCAATGAAGCGAGCGTAGTTGGATCCATCTGCAGTGGCGAGAAAATCTGCCAGGGGATAGAGGAACGCTTCGACCAAGGCCCGAACCGTATCAGTTCGACCACTTGCATCGATATCGTCGAGGTATGCCAAACGCGCAAGGTTGATCTGACCCATCCGGAACCGGAAAACCGCTTGCACCAAACCATCTCGCCCACCGAAGTGATACTGGACGGCAGAGTTGTTGCGCTGCCCAGCTGCTGCCGCAACGTCACGCATCGACACCTCGTGAATGCCGCGCTCGGCAAACATACGTTCGGCGACGGCGATCATTGCGCTTTTGGGATCTAACGAACTGGACATGAACAGATCCTATAAGTCACTGACTTAATTGTGCAACCCCGACTTACTGTGCGCCTTTATTGCCCTCCCCGGATTAACAAAGGCGCACAGCGGGGGTCGCATCTCACTCAGCGAGACCCCGCCTTCGGACAGGCAAACGGACGCTACGCTCCAATTTAAGTCAGCCCCTTAAATTGCCGGTACCGGTTACACAGCCAGGAGTCCGCTTGTGAATCGTCATTCCATCCCGATCATCGCCGAAACACCGAACGTCGCCGCGTCCGTCGACTACCGTGACCAGCAGGTTCCGTTCACGAGGCCGGAACCGGTCCGCCCTCCCGCCGGCGCTCCCAACGTTCTGCTGATCATGATCGACGATGTCGGATTCGGCGCAGCCTCGTCTTTCGGCGGTCCTTGCCGCACACCGACGGCCGAGCGCCTGGCAGACAACGGCATCAAGTACAGCCGGTTCCACACTGCTGCACTGTGCTCACCGACCCGCGCAGCTACTCTGACGGGCCGAAATCACCACAGCGTCGGCATGGGCGTCATCTCCGAAATGGCCAACGCCGCACCCGGATACAACGGCACTCGCCCCGCATCCGCAGCAACCGTCGCCCGCGTTCTGCAGGGCAACGGCTACGCCACCGGTGCATTCGGCAAAATGCATCAGACCCCGACGTGGGAGACCACCGCAGCAGGCCCGTTCGACCGTTGGCCTGTGCGTGAAGGCTTCGACAAGTTCTACGGTTTCCTCGGCGCCGAGTCCGACCAGTTCACCCCGGTTCTCTACGAGGACTTCACGATGGTCGACCTGCCCAAGACTCCGCAAGAGGGCTACCACCTCTCGGAGGATCTGGTCGATCACGCGATCGAATGGATCGAGGGTGTCAACACCATGGACCCCGACAAGCCGTTCTTCTGCTACCTCCCCTTCGGCGCTTGCCATGCACCGCTTCAGATTCCGGACAGCTACCTGAACAAGTACGTCGGCGAGTTCGATCACGGCTGGGATCGCCAGCGGGAGATCACCCTCGAGAAGCAGAAGGAAATGGGCGTCGTCGGGCCCGATACGGAATTGGCTCCGTGGGCACCGGGCGCACCGCACTGGGATGAACTCGACGACGACCAGAAGAAGGTCTCGGCTCGGCTCATGGAGCTGTATGCAGCGTTCCTCGAGCACACCGACGACGAGGTCGGACGACTCGTAGATCGCTTGCAGGACATGGGTGTTCTGGACAACACCCTGGTCCTGTACATGCTCGGCGACAACGGCGCCTCCGCGGAAGGTGGCATGGAGGGTTCCTTCAACTACCTCGCCGGCCTCAACGGCTACAAGACCGCGACGGCCGACGTCCTCGCGCGTTACGACGAACTGGGTACTGAAACCAGCTACCCGCATTACCCGGCGTCGTGGGCCTTGGCACTCGATACCCCGTACCAGTGGGCAAAGCAGGTTGCGTCGCACTACGGCGGAACTCGCAACGGCCTGATCGCACACTGGCCCAAGGGAATCGACAATCCAGGCATCCGCGAGCAGTGGCATCACTGCGTCGACATCACCCCGACAATTCTCGAAGCCGCGGGCATTCCCGCACCCACGAGCGTCGACGGCGTCACACAGAAGCCGATGGAGGGTGTCGCGATGAACTACACCTTCGACGAACCCAAGGCCGAAGAGCGCCACACCACACAGTATTTCGAGATTTTCGGCAACCGCGGCATCTACGATCACGGCTGGACTGCAGTGACCGCGCACCGCGCACCGTGGCTGATGGCAACTCACGGACTCGAGCTGACCTCACTCAGCGACGACAAGTGGGAGTTGTACGACACCACTGTCGACTGGTCTCAGGCCCGCGACCTCGCGGACGAGCATCCCGAGATCCTCGCTCGCCTCAAGGAAAAGTTCCTGGTCGAGGCAGCCAAGTATCAGGTACTCCCCCTTGATGATCGAACCGTCGGCCGGCACTCCACTCCGGAATCGCGTCCGCCTCATCCCATGATGGGCCGCAAGTCCCTCACGCTCTACCCACACATGAACGGACTGGTCGAGAAGGCCGCACCCAATTTCTTCAACCGCTCCTATTCGCTGACCGCAGATCTGGGCAGCGTCGCCGACGGCATGCTGGTCAGCCTGGGCGGCCGGTTCGGTGGATTCGCCTTGTACATCATCGATTCCGTTCCTGTCTTCTGCTACAACTTCAGCGGTGGCGGTCGGACGTTCGTGCGCGCTGAGAACCCCTTGAACAGCGACGCCAAGGAAGTATCGGTCAACTTCCAGTACGACGGCGGGGGGATCGGCAAGGGCGGTGTGGCGACTCTGAGCGTCGACGGCGTCGTTGTTGCCGAAGGCCGGATCGAGAAGACCACACGGGCGATCTTCAGCATGAACGAGCAGCTGGATATCGGCATCAACCGCGGTAGCCCGGTCGCCGAAGAGTTCGCTGAGCAGGGCACCTTCCGCTACGGCGGCAAGCTGAACAGCGTACGAATCGACCTGCTCCCGACGCGTGACGTCGTCTCGACAGAAGAGCGCGACAAGATCGCACTAGCAGTGCACTAGCCACATCGTATGAGGGATCTACGGCCACGCGGGCACTCGCTCGCGTGGCCGTAGATCTTCGAGCGGCTACCCAGCCAGAATCTCCCGTGCCCGCTCGCGAGAACTGTTGAACTCCCACCACGAATCCTCGGATCCGAGCAGTTCCTGCTTCAAGTACATCAGGGCGTCGCTGCGCTGCGGCTCGGGCAGCCGGTCCAGTGCCGGAACGGCATCCGCTGAGAGTGTGCTCAGGTAGAACGTGTCGATAGTTTTTCCGTTCTCGAAACGTTGGACATTCTTCTCCGCGATGTAGGCATCCGGGTTGAACACGGCAAATGCCAGCAGCCCCACCACGGCCGTTGCCAGAACACCGATCGGCAGCCACTTGCCCGACATCCGCACGCCTGCCGCGATGAGCAGAATGAACACCACCCCGAGCAGGATTTCTGCAGCGAAGACGCTCACCCGCAGCCTGGTGAAGCCGTACTGGTTCTCGTACAGCCACATTCGATGAACCGCGGATGCCACGATGACCAAGCTGAAAGCGCAGAGCACTCCGAGAAGTCCTCGAGCCAAGTTTCGCGATCGTCGATCTCCGCGATCTACGCGGCGCACGGCGACAGCGATAACCACCAGCGTCAGTACCGTCACAGCCATCAACTGCCAGAAGCCTTGGCGCGCATAGTTCGCGTACGTCAGACCATCGGTAACCTGAACGTGCTTGTCGCCGCCGAACAGTGTCTTCAGCTGTACTGCAACAAATCCCAGGAACAGGATATTGAGTACCGCCAGTGGTACTGCCCACTCCCAGAGAGGCAGCGGCACGGCCGGTTTCGGCGCAAGCGCGTCAACGCTCGGACTTCGGCGTCGAAGATACACTGCACTCAGCGTGACAAATGCTACGAGCGCACCGATGACCAGACGCGCGATCGGTTCGTCCACTCGTACAGCGGGTGCATCGCCGAAGATCTTCGCGAACTCCGGATCTGCACTGACAAAAAGAGAACCGAAAATCAGGAGCAACGTCACGCTCACGGCAGTCACCGCGACTACACGCATAGTGGGTACACGTGGGCTAGTCCCCACCCTGAGTTTCCGTCGCCGGACGAATCCCACTACGCGAAGTGCTGCACGCCAAGGCATTACCGTTCCCGCAACAATTCCCGTCCACGTGCGGCCACCGACCAACACCCAGGTGAACACCACCCAGGCTGCCACGATACAGACGAAGGCAAGCCACCCGGCCCCGCGAATTGCGGCCACCCCCAACAGTGCGAGTGCGCCCACGCACGCTGCCCATTGAACAGCCGTCAGCGGTGGCGGCGTCAGGATTCCGATCACGGCGAGCACGCCGACCCCGACTATCAAGTATGCCGCGCCGACCACTCCGATATCGAGGATCGTGGCTGCGAGCAGACCGACGACAACCGATCCGACGAGCATCGACCGCGTTGCCATCGATGTCCGATCGGGCCGACGCCACAACCTGCCAGGCTTCTTCGGAGCGGGCACCGTCGTCATCGGCTTCTGCGGGACTGTGAGCGGAGCAGTCATGTTCTTTCCCACTTTCGGGGTCGACAAAGTTCAATTGGGGTCAACAAGGAGCGACGCGGCCCAATACAGGCCGGCGCCGTAGATCAAGCTAATTCAGTTCTGCGGCAGCACCACTCGGATACAACAACCCGATCGGGCGTCGACAACTGCGATGGTTCCACCGTGCAGTTCGACCGCCCATTTTGCGATAGCAAGCCCAAGCCCGGTCCCGCCATCCGTGGACCCGCCCCGAGTGAACCGATCGAAAACCAGTGCGCGCGAGTCAGGTTCGATTCCGGGACCGTTGTCGTTGACCTCGATCACCACCTCGCCGTCCACCCGGTTGTACGCACGAATGACGATCCCCACCTCCGTCGAACCGTGCCGCACCGCGTTGTCCACCAAATTTGTCACCACCTGGTGGAGTCGATCCGGATCGGCGAGCACTGCCAATCCCGGTGGCCGCACATCGATCGCCACGTCAGTTCCCCTCTCCGCGGCCACATCACGAAGGAATGGTTCGAGATCGAAACTGTTGAGCTTCAGCGGTATTGCGCCGCCTTCCAGTTTCGAGAGATCGAGTAGATCGGCTACCAAAGCTCCGAGTCGTTCGGTCTGAGCGAGCGCCGAGCGCATCGTTTCCGGATTCGGCTCCTGCACACCGTCGACGACGTTCTCGAGAAGCGCCTGCAAAACCGTGATCGGTGTGCGCAATTCGTGTGAAACGTTGCCGATCAGTTCGCGCCGATACTGGTCGTCGGCGCCGAGGTCCTCCGCCATCCGATTGAACGCCACCGCAAGTTCACCCACTTCGTCGCGTGAGGTTGCCCGGACTCGGCGTGAGTAATCACCGCGTGCCATGGCCTGTGCTGCCGCTGTCATCTCACGGAGCGGTGACGTCATGCCGTGGGCGAGCACCTGCGTAACTCCCAGTGCCACTACCAAAGCCGTCAACAGTGCAAAGCGGAACGGTTGCTGCGCGGTCAACCAGAATCCGCCCGACGCAAAGAACAACGCCGCAACGACGAGTAGACCAACTTTGACCTTGAAGGAGCGCATCGGATCCAGCGGGCGTGGCCACCTCGCGAAAACCCGGTCAGTGAAACTCATTTCGGCGCATCCCAAGCGTACCCGACGCCATGAACAGTTCGGATCACCGAGGGACCCAACTTGCGCCGCAAGGCCTTGACATGGCTGTCCACCGTGCGGCTTCCACCACCCTCACCCCAACCCCAGATCTCCTCGAACAACGACTCACGAGGAATAGCGGCGCGAGGCCTCTCGGCGAGGTAGGCAATGAGTTCGAACTCGGTTCGTGTCAGATGCACTTCCTGATCGTCGCGGCGCACTCGACGCTCCGTCAGATCTATGACGACATCGCCGAATTCGAGGAGCACCGGCCGTGCCGCGCTCTCGGCGCGATCAGCACGTCGAAGCAACGCCTGCACCCGTGCCACCAGCACACGCATGCTGAACGGCTTACTGAGATAGTCGTCGGCGCCCACACCCAGGCCGATCACCATGTCCGTCTCGTCGGCACGCGCAGTGAGCATCAATACCGGCACGGGCCGCACCGCCTGGATCCGACGGCATACCTCGAGGCCGTCGAATCCAGGCATCATCACGTCCAGAACCACCAGGTCCGGATCGATCTCGGCGCAACGCGAGACAGCACTGGGGCCGTCGAACGCCAACTCCACGTCAAATCCCTCGGCACGTAACCGTGCCGCGATCGATTCGCAGATACCGACCTCGTCGTCGACCACGAGCACTTTTCGCTGACTCATGGAACTGACTGTATTAGGCCGCCGTGGACGAACCCGGGAGGACTTGTGAAGGTTCTGTGCAGATTGGAACCAAAGGTTCGGTACAGATTGGAATCAAAGGTTCGGTGCAGAAAACTAGAAGCGGCGAATGTTGTTGATCGGCAGATCCGCCAACGGTGTCAGCCCGGTCGGAACGCCGGTGCCGTAGGCGTTGAACACCATTCCGCCGCCCGCGTAGATACCGACGTGCGTCGCGCCGGGATAGAAGGTGATGATGTCACCGATGGCCAGAGCCCACAGCGGGACCGCCTGGCCCGCATTCGCCTGCTCCTGGCTCGTGCGTGGAATCCAGACACCGGCCTGCCGGAAGGCCCACTGCGTCAGGCCCGAGCAATCCCACGAGTTCGGTCCGTTGCCACCCCACTGGTACGGCTTGCCGGTTTGCGTTGTTGCCGCTGCCAGTGCGACGAGGCCGGCGGGGCTCGGGATAGGCAGGACCGCAGAACCACTGCTGATGCTTCCCATGCTCCCCAGGCTGCCGGAGCTCCCGCTACTTCCCGGCTCGGCAAGAGCCGGTACGGCGGATAAGAGCAACACACTTCCGGTCAGCAGTGCGGCAACAGTTCCCTTGCGTAGCGTCGACTTCCTCATACAACCGTCCTTTGGTGGGAGTGCTTCGGCCACGCACACCGCGCACCGAAAATGTCATTGAACTGGCCTAACGGTGAAATTCAATCGCTGCCTTCGGATGCTAACGGCTATTACGGGCAATTCGGACAAGAACCGACGATCCGGCTTGTGGGAAATGCACAAAGGGGCCTTATGTCCCTTTGATCAGTAAAGATCAGGGAAAGATCCGGGATTTCCTGGATTACCAGCGCGTGAAGATTCCCTAGATTCGACCCATGCGCTCACACCTTGCCGCCGCAGTCGTAGCTGCGACCGCGCTGGCACTCGTCGGCTGCTCGACGATCAAACAAGCTGTCGACGTTCAATCGGATCTGGATTCACTCACCAGATCGGGTGCCGTCGGCGCCATCGCGACTCTCGATGGCGGAAACACAACTATGGTCCTGACCAGCGGCGTCCCGGATCTTACCGGTGATTCGATCGGCGACGACGATCGTGTTCGGATCGGCAGCGTGACAAAAACCTTCACAGCAGCTCTCGTCTTGCAACTCGTCGTGGAACAGAAGATAACTCTCGACGCGCCCGTCCAGCGGTATCTTCCGAACCAATTCACCGGCAACGCCGACGCAGATCTGGTCACCGTCAGACAACTATTGCAACCTCGCAGCGGACTCCCCGAAATTGAAGGTGAGACTCCGTTTGCCGACTCCAACTACCTAGCCCTCGGGACGCTCATCGAGGCAGTCAGCGGACGGACCTACGCCGACGAACTGTCGGCCCGGATACTCGAGCCACTCGATCTCGAAGACACCTACCTCCCGCCTGCCGGTGAACAGGATATTCGGGGTGACCACCTGACCGGATACGAAAATCTGCCCACTGGTCGCACCGATGTCTCGCGGATCGAACCGTCCATCGCGTGGTCCGCCGGTGCGCTGGTCTCCACCGGTAAGGACCTCAACACTTTCTGGCGGGCATTGTTGAGCGGAAGAGTCCTGCCGGACAAAGAGCTTGCTGAAATGACCACGCCACAAACAGATTCCACCGAAGCCGACGCACTCGACTACGGCCTGGGTCTTTCTGTATCAAATCTTCCGTGCGGAGTGACCTACGTCGGGTACAGCGGCGGAATCCGCGGCTACTCCACGTTGTCCGGTGCAACGCCGGATCGGGCATTCACCGTGACTATGACCTCGACGCCGAAGAATCCGCCGAACACGATGGAAATTCTGTCGCATGCGTTATGCCCTTGAATAGTGAACCTGGTTTTCGCACAATGCGAATCGACTATGACACCTCTTCCTTCTTCACATCCGCCGGCATCTTGTCGTCTCGCAGCCCCCGCCAACTCGGATGCCGCAGTCGACTGCTCTCCGTCCAGTCCATGAATCGCACCTCCCCGACCAGTTCCGGACTAATCCACACAGCCCCCTTTCTGTCGTCGGCCGGAAGCTCCTCCGCGAAGGGACTTCCGTTCTGCTGCAAGGGTTCCAATACCGCCAACAATTTCTCGAGATCACGATCGGTGAACCCAGTGCCCACCCGGCCGACATAGTTCAACCCGTTCTCTCCTGGGATACCCATGAGAAGGGCACCGATCCCGTGGGCGCGATTGCCTTGCCCCGTTCGCCATCCGCCGATCACGACTTCTTGGGTGCGCCAGTTCTTGACCTTGATCCAGCTCGAACCTCGCCGTCCCGGAAGGTACACCGACGCACGGCGTTTGGCGACGATCCCTTCCCACCCGGATTCCCGACTCACTTCCAGCGCATTTTCGGCAGTCCCCTCGATCTGCGGCGGAACGTTGAGTCCGCCGACCTTCGCTGCCAACGCATTCAGCACTGTCCGCCTGTCGGTATACGACTTCCGAAGCAAAGACACACCATCGAGATACAGGAGATCGAATGCCAGGAACTCGGGCGTACCACCACGTTGCAGTAATCCGAAGTCGGTGACACCTTGCGGGTCGTAAGCCACCACTTCACCGTCGATAACAACCTCGTGGCCCTCGAGAATGTCACCCAGATACGCCAGCGCCGGATAATCTGCCGTCTTGTCATTTCCTGCCCGACTACGCAATGACAGTGCGCCCGAATGATACTCGAGAATCACTCGTATTCCGTCCCACTTTCCTTCGAAAGCCCATTCTTCTGTGTCCAAATCTTCGACTGATCCGGCAGTGGCGAGCATCGGCTCGAGGTTCTTCGGAAGCTCCGTTCCGAAACTCGCATTCTGATCCTTCATCAGATGCATCAACCACTGATCACCCTTGGTTCGGATAAGCGCGAAGCGGCCCTGCACTCTCTCCCCCGCCAACCACACGATCACCTCGTCGTCCCGCCATTTCTCGGTCTCGTACGTCCCGGAATCCCAGATCGTCATGGACCCACCGCCGTACTCGCCCTTCGGGATTACTCCGGAAAAGGTGGCGTACTCCATCGGATGGTCCTCGGTGTGTACTGCCAGTCGATTCTCACCGGCAGCTGTCGGCACGCCTTTCGGTACCGCCCAGGACACCAGCACTCCGTTGCGTTCGAGCCGAACGTCATAGTGCAGTCTACGAGCGTGATGTTCTTGAATGACAAAGGAATTGCCCGCAGTGGGTGCAGGCTCGTCGCGGGGTACGGGCTCCGGCGTCCTAGCAGCCGACCGCTTGCTGCGGTACCGACTCAACGAATCTGACACTGCCACTGCTGGATCCAAGCCGGATAATAGATCGCCTCCGGATTCGACGCGCTCGAGAACCTCGTCGAACAGTAATTGCTGCAACGTGGGGTCGTCGAGTTCTTCCCAACTGCGCGGCGCGGCAACGTAAGGCTGAGCGCGCCCGCGCATCGAATATGGAGCGATGGTGGTCTTTGCAGCATTATTCTGACTCCAGTCGACAAAAACCTTGCCGGCCCGAATATTCCGCGCCATCGTTGCCGTCACGAGTTCCGGATGAATCTTCTCGAGTCCTGTCGCGACCTGCTTGGCGACGGTGGACGCCCCATTCCCCTCCAACGGCCGATCAAGAGGAACGTACAGGTGAATGCCCTTGCTGCCACTGGTAACCGGATAGGCCGTCCACCCCAAAGTTCCGACCAGATCACGGATCCAACGAGCGACTTCGGCACATTCTGCCAACCCGACGCCCTCACCCGGGTCCAGATCGAACACCAACCGGGTTGCCGGTCCCCGGCCGGAACCATCGAATCGCCATTGCGGAACATGCAATTCGAGTGCAGCTTGCTGACCGAGCCAGGCGAGCGAGGCTACTGAGTCGAAAATCGGATAGGTGACCACCCGATCGGAGTGTTGCAGCGACGCGCGGGTCAACCATGCCGGAGCAGATGATGCGAGATTCTTCTCGAAGAACGATTGACCGTCCACCCCGTTCGGCCACCGTTTGCGCGTACCCGGACGGGCAACGACGTGCGCAATCATCACCGCCGAAATCCGGGTGTAGTAGTCGATCACTTCAGCTTTGGTTGTCCCGCTCTCGGGATAGAGGACCTTCCCGAGGTTGGTCACGGGCACGGTGATGCCGCCGAGTGTGATCTGGCCCCGATCGGTCGTCGCCATGTCCTCATTGTGCGCGAAAATGTGGCAACTGGTCGCAAAATTCGCAGCCCGATCACGGACGCAGCGGACATAGCAGGCAAGATGGCGAGGTGCCTATGCCACGACGTTGCGCTGCCGTAACCGCGATCTTCGCCTCCTCGATCCTGTTGGGATCCTGCTCGTCCGAACCGGCGGGCACTACCGCAGGCGCAGATACGACGACAACAATCACCGAGGCATTCACCAAACTGCCCTCGACCGCGGCAATCGGCACTTGTGGTCCGCTCAGCGGCACCACCGCACGCGACGGGGTTCTCACCGTCGCTACGGATTCACCGGCGTACGAACCGTGGTTTCACGACAACGATCCGTCGAACGGTCAAGGGTTCGAAGGCGCGGTAGCTCGCGCCGTGATCGAGAAGCTCGGATACAACTCCGACCAGGTCACCTTCACCAGCGTCGGCTGGGGCGACGCATTGAAACCCGGCAGCAAGGACTTCGACTTCGCGCTCGACCAGTTCACGATTTCCGGAGACCGCCGCGACGCCGTCGATTTCAGCTCGCCCTATTACGCGGTGGCGCAGTCTGTCATAGCGTTGCAGAGTAATAGCGCGTCACAGGCCACTGATCTCGCTTCGCTCGCAACCTATCGACTGGGCGCACAGGCTGGTTCGACCAGCCTGCTTGCCATCACCGACACCATCACCCCGAAGACACCGCCGCGGACTTACGCAAACAACACCGACGCGAAGGCTGCCCTGGTGGCCGGTGAAATCGACGCACTGGTTGTCGACATTCCCACCGGTTTCCACATCACCGAAACCGAGCTACCCCAGTCTGTGATCGTCGGACAGTTCCCCAGGCCGAACGCCGTCACGGAATTCTTCGGCTTGGTTCTCGAGAAGAACAGTCCTCTCACAGCTTGTGTTTCTGCTGCAGTCGACTCTCTCTACGCCGACGGAACTCTCGAAGCAATGGCCACCGAGTGGATCACCGACACAGCGGATGCACCGATCCTCGACTAGCCGGCACGGCCGCTGATCGCTCCGATGAACACCTTGGGAATATCCGCGGGAGTGGGTGCGAAGTGGCTGTTTCCGCCGGTGACCGCGGAAATCTGTTTCAGCACTTCGGTATCCGCGTCGTCGGTGACACCGATGGTGATGATGGGTACGGGCCGAGCGGAATCCTGTTCACGCGCAAGGGTATCGAGCAAGTCCTTGAGGTTGATCCCCGACGGATCGTCGTTAGCCCCGTCCGTCACCAGGATTACCGAATTGATCGAGGCCGGATCGTAAGTGCTTTGAATCTGACGGAATGCGGCAAGGACGCTGTCGTACAGTCCCGTTCCACCACCGACGAGCGACGGCAAGGTGCCGACGTGTGAGAGAAGCTGCGTGCGATGATCGGCATCGCCCTCGGCCGCGTCCATACGTCGAACCGGTTCGAGTTCTCGGTAGTCGGTTTCGCCGCCGAGTTTGATGGAGAACGCCCACAAACCCAATTGTGCGTTGCCCGGGAACATTCGGATCGCGATGTCGCCGGCCTGGGCCGTCGCGGCCATCCGGGTCACACCGTCCTGCACGTAATCCATCGAACCCGAGACGTCGACAACCGCCAGGGCGCGCGACGGACGGGAGAGGAGTTCGTACCGTGCCAGAGCTTTGGTCACCATCGACAGATCATTCGGCACCAGCGACGTGCTCACACCGATGCCGCCACTTCCGAGCGGTTCGTTGCCCGGACCACGGAAACCTAGTCCGGACAAGACCGTTCGGCCGGTCTCGGACGAGAGCGCGTCGATGAGGACCTGTGCCTGAGCGCTCGCGTCGACGGTTCCGGTGAGCGCTACGGGGTAGTTCATGAAGACTGTGCCTGTTGCCGGCACCACTGCGGTCAATTGAGCATCGGCGTGCGCGGCGAGGTAGGCGGTCAAGGTCTGTTCTGTAGTGACCGCTGTTCCGCCGGCAGCTGCAACCTTTTCGATGCGTCCGGTTGAACCAGCTTCCTTCACATTTCCCATCTGCGCCTGCGCGACCGGAACCAATGCGGATGAGATCGATGCCGGATTGCCGTTCTGTGCCTGGGTTTCGGCAAAAGCCGCCACGATGGGGGCGCTGGAAACAGCACTCGACAGCGGATCGCCGATGTGTAACCCCGGTACTGCAAGAACGTCGAGCCAATTTCCGGGCCGCGTCCCTTCTCCGCTTTTCGTGACCGTGACGACCGGCGTGGAGGCTACGGAGGCACTGACCTTGCGGAAACTGCTACGCCCGACCCCGGTTACCTTGTCCAGCCATTCCGACGAATCGGGGATCCACACTGCCGGGCCGGTTCCACCACCGGCGAGATCGCCGAATGTGCGGGCAGAATCCTGGGAAACCACAGTGAACGATGCGCAACCGAGCTTTTCCGGAACGATGGTAGCGACAACAGCTTCGACACCGGTAGCGATGGACGGATCGACTGCGATGACAAGCTTGGCTTTCTCCCCACAAGCAGGTTCAGGGGGGACGGAAGAAGCTACCGCCGGGACGCTCGCCTCCACGCTACTGAAGGTAACTACAAATGCTGCAGTACCAGCGACAGCAACCACCGCGAGCACCCCGACCAGCACCTTTACCGATCGCGGCATCGACGCTGCGGGCACCCCGGACGGTTCGTGACGACCAGACATTGACGGAATCCTCTCCGGCAGAACCAACCGGTCAATAACAAACTATTGCCCTGTTTATCTTGCCGGAAAGAATCCTAACTCATGTTTGCCACAAAGTAGCTCTTGTTCGAATTTCAGGCGTAAATTTGCACGAACTGTGCCAACGACTTTTCGATGTCACCTTTGAGGGCCCGGGCAACTCCGGACCCGATGGGTCCGAACAGTGGTGCGCCACCGAGTTCGATGGTCAGCGCCAACTCGGAACCTGCTCCCTTGGGCTTGACGTCCAACTCGAGACCCAGTTTGACGCCCCCTTGCCGTCGCCCTTGAGCGAGAGAGCTTTGGGGACGTCGTACTTCTTGATGGTCCAGCGCACGCGATTGCGCAGGCCTTTCACTGTCACGACGGAGCTGATTTCAGTGCCGACACCCAAATTCTCGGGCAGATCACTGCGCCACCCGTCGTGGACTACCAGCCAGTTCTCGTAACCGCTGAGGTCGGAGGCCTTGTCCCACACTTCCTGCGGCGGGAGCGGAACGTCAATTTTCACCGTGAGCTTTGCCATGGGGCGACAATAGCCCTGTGCGCCTTTCTGGTAGTTGGGGCTACCCAAAAGGCGCACAGGGGCGGAGACCCTAGTGGTCGACAGCCTTTTCGACGCCGACGCCGGTCAGGGAACGAACTTCCATCTCAGCCTGCTTGGCCGGATCTTCGAGCTTGTTGCGTCCGACGTACGTACCGATGATGCCGAGAGCGAAAGCCAACGGGATCGAGACGATGCCGGGGTTGGAGAGCGGGAACCAGGCGAAGTCAGAGTTCGGGAGCATCGACGACGGCTTGCCGGAGACAGCCGGGGAGAACACGATCAGCGTCAAGGCACTGATCAGACCGCCGTAAATACTGAACAGCGCTCCGGTGGTGTTGAACTTCTTCCAGAACAACGAGTACAGCAGAGTCGGCAGGTTCGCCGAGGCTGCGACAGCAAAAGCGAGCGCCACCAGGAAGGCGATGTTCTGCCCCATCGCGCCGATACCGAGAACGATCGACACGAGGCCGATCACGACGACGGTGATGCGTGAGACTCGGACCTGCTGCTCTTCGGTTGCGTTGCCGCGCTTGATGACACTGGCGTAGATGTCGTGAGCGAAGGACGCCGAAGCCGTGATCGCGAGGCCCGCGACCACAGCGAGAATGGTTGCGAACGCCACGGCGGAAATGATGCCGAGGAAGATGGTGCCGCCCAACTCGAACGCCAGCAGCGGTGCCGCCGAGTTCTCCTTACCGGGAGCAGCCAAAATCTTGTCGGGGCCGACCATGCTGGCGGCGCCGTAGCCCAGGACCAATGTGAACAGGTAGAAGGCGCCGATCAGGGAGATCGCCCATGTGACGGAGCGCCGAGCTTCCTTGGCGGTGGGGACCGTGTAGAAGCGCATGAGAACGTGCGGCAGACCAGCGGTGCCGAGCACCAAAGCAAGTCCGAGAGAGATGAAGTCGAGCTTGCTCATCGAGGAGATTCCGTACTTGGCGCCGGGTCCGAGAACATCGCGCCCCGCGACGCCCTTGGTTGTGGAACCGTTGACCATGTCCTGCGCATTGGCGAGCAGTTGCGAGAAGTTGCCACGCACGGCCCAGAGGACCAGCACGAACATGATTCCCGCGCCGGCTACCAGCAGAACGGCCTTGACCATCTGCACGTAGGTGGTGCCCTTCATGCCGCCGACCAAAACGTAGACGATCATCAAGACGCCGACGATTGCGACAACAACGCCCTGACCGAACTTGCCGTCGATGTTGAGCAGAAGCGCGACAAGTCCACCGGCACCGGCCATCTGGGCCAACAGGTAGAAGAGTGAGACGGTGAGGGTCGACAGTGCCGCAGCCATGCGCACCGGACGCTGTTTGAGACGGAAGCTCAACACGTCGGCCATCGTGAATCTGCCGGTGTTCCGGAGCAATTCGGCCACCAGGAGCAGTGCGACCAGCCAAGCGACGAGGAAGCCGATGGAGTAGAGGAAGCCGTCGTAACCGTAGACGGCAATTGCGCCGGCAATTCCGAGGAACGACGCGGCCGAGAGGTAGTCGCCGGCGATAGCGAAACCGTTCTGCGGCCCGGTGAATTGTCCACCGCCGGTGTAGAAGTCGGAAGCCTTCTTGGTGGTACGGCTGGCGCGGATGACCAGTGTCATCGTCACGACGACAAACGCGAGGAAGATCGCAATGTTGAAGGCGGGGTTTCCTACGTCCGTCCCGGACGCGGCGAGAGTGGTAATCACGATGCGGGACCTTCCAGTTCTTCACGGATAGCGGCGGAACGCGGGTCCAGCTCGCGGCTGGCGAACTTCACGTACCAGGCGGTGATCGCGAACGTGGTCACGAACTGACCGAGTCCGAGGATGATGCCGAGATTGATGTTGCCGAGGACCTTGGTGGCCATGAAGTCATGGGCGTAGGTCGCGAGCAAGACATACACCGCATACCAGAGCAGGAAGAATGCAGTGATGGGGAAAACGAACTTGCGCAGTCGAGTTCGGAGTTCCTGAAACTCCGGACTTGCTTGCATGTCTATGAATGCCTGGGCATCCGGGGTAGGTCGCTCTTGCGACGCTCCCTCACTGATTTCCGCTGTGGACACTGCCGGCTCCTCGCCTCGCGTGTGAAGTGAACTACGTGCAGACGTTAGTGAGATCGGAGTCACATAATGTGGATGTGGTGACGCTCACACGGTGAGCTGTCGGGCCGTGCGCCGAACGGTCGTCGCTACGCGACAAACGGCACCGAAAATCTAAGGCTGACGCAGATCTTCTTCGCGATCGGACCCCATACCCAAACGCTCGGGTGCATGCATTCGGGTAAAGATCCGTGCGATATCCGCAGGTACTTGCTTACTCGACGCCTTGCTCACCACAATCATCGTCACAAACGCGAGAGGCACACTCACTGCCGCCGGAAACGCGAAGATCGCGGCGGGCCAACCGCTGAGCACGGTCTCCGACAATCCGCCGAGGATCGCAATCGTTGCGGCAGACCCGGCCACGAATCCACCCACCACCATCCCGGCGCCGGCACCCACCGCGGTCAATCCGCGCCACCAGACGCCCAGGAGCAGCAGAGGACAGAGCGTCGACGCCGCGACGGCAAACACCAACCCGACAGTGCGTGAGAGGTCGACTGACACCACCGCAAGGGACATGAGGAGCGGAATCACACCGGCCAGCAGTGCAGCGATCCTGAAATCTCGCACCCGCCCGCGTAGGACATCAGTACTGATCACTCCGGCAATACTGACCAGCAAACCTGAGGACGTCGACAGGAATGCCGCGATAGCACCCGACGCCACCAGCGCGGCCAACAACTGCCCACCCCAACCGGAAAACACCGAACCGGGGAGCAGCAGCACCGCAGCATCCGATGTTCCGGTTATCAGCAACTGCGGAACGTATAACCGTGCAAACACTCCGAGCAGCATCGGAAACAGATAGAAGACACTGACCAACCCGACCACCGCCAACGACGTCAACCGTGCGGCCCGCCCATCCGGGTTGGTGTAGAAACGCACGAGAACGTGTGGCAGACCCAGAGTTCCGAGGAACGTCGCGAGCATCAGCGAGTACACCTGATACATCGGATGGGGGCCGCCGAATCCCCACCCGGGCGAAATCCAATCCGAATTCTGGGCGGGAGCACCGGCAACGACCGGAACGGCAGCGCCGGCGTCGAGAACCATGGACATACCCTCGCCGAGTGTGTGCGCACCGGGCTGGAGGACGACGGTCCCCGCGATCGGACTGCCGTCGACGTCTCCGCCGCGCACGGTCACCGGTTCCGAAACCTGCACTACGACATCGGTAGTGATGTCGACGGTGGTCTGTTCGCTGACCGTCGGGGGCGCCGGCGCACCCACGTCATGCTCGTCGGCAAAGAAATAGAAGGTCAGTGCGACGGCGGGAATCGCCACCGCTGTCAGCTTGAGCCAGTACTGAAACGCCTGGACGAACGTGATGGAGCGCATCCCGCCGCCGACGACATTGGCGATGACGATCAGTCCGACAACAACTCCGCCAATCCAACTGGGAACGCCCAGAAGGATATTGAGCGTGAGGCCGGCGCCTTGAAACTGCGGGATCAGATACAGGATGCAAATCATCGCGACCACCAGCATTGCCAGTTTGCGCAAACGCGGTGAGCCCAAACGGAATTCTGCAAAGTCGGGAACCGTGTAAGCACCGGACCTGCGCAGCGGCGCTGCAACAAAAAGAAGCAAGGCCAGGTACCCGGCCGTGAATCCGATCGGATACCACAATGCGTCGGCCCCGTACTTTGCCACCAACCCGGCAACACCGAGAAAGGAAGCTGCCGAGAGGTACTCGCCTGAAATTGCCGTGGCGTTCCACCGCGGACCCACGCTGCGCGAGGCGACCAGAAAATCCGAGGTGGTTCGAGAAAGTCGCACCCCGTAAATACCGATCGCCACCGTCGCCACTGCCGCAGCGACGATGCCCAACACGGTCAACACCGGAATCGAATGCCCACCCACAGCGACGCGCTCAGTCGTCCACGAGGTCGGTGAAATCCTGCTCGTTGCGCTCCGCCCGACGCACGAACACCCAGCCGGTGATCAGCAGCAGCGGATAGACGGCGCCACCCATCACCAACCACGGAAGCCTGATCCCCCACACCGAATAGGCCGACAATGCAGGAAAGAGCGTGGTCAACAGCGGTATGGCACACAACAACCCGGCGGCAACCACTGCCAACCGAATCGCCAGACCCAACTGCGCACGCACCAGACCGCGGATCATGGCGTCACCGACCTCGGTCTGTTCCTGCACCTCAACCCGGGTTCGGACGATGCGAGCGCCGTGACGATGCGCCAAAACCACTCGTTGGCGTGCAGACGGATCCGACTGCGCGCTCACCGCGACAACCAACTCTGTTTGGGCGCGCGGACCAAACGATCCTTCAGTTCACGGGTATGCCGACGGCTCACCGGCAACTCCACCGGCGGCTTCCCGGCGTGCGGACGCAGTGTCACCACCAAACCGCTACCGACGGTACGAATTCCGGTAACCAGCGCCAGCGATACCAGATAGGAACGGTGCACCCGCAGGAAACCCGCTTCGGCCCAACGCGATTCGAGGGTCGAGATGGGTATCCGGACGAGATGCGACTTGCCGGCGGTATGCAAGCGCGCATAGTCACCGTCGGCTTCC